>CAZBLB010000006.1:0-38547 GCA_964492765.1 uncultured Candidatus Saccharibacteria bacterium | reverse complement strand
TGGTGCAGAAGCGGACAAGAGTGGGGCTAGTGAGGACGTGGGGGAGGATGGCGGTTCTTTGGAGGGAGAGTCTTTAGGGGGTAATTCTTCGGAGAGTGATTCAGAAGGTGATTTTTCAGACGAGCGTTCTTCAGGGAGGGAGAAGCTAGAGTCTAAAGGCTTGGAAATGGTAGCGTTTGAGAAAAAACGCGAAGACGAGGGGGACGAAGAGTATCTTTTGAGATGTCAGAAGCGAAGGGAGAGGACGCTGATGGCGGCGATGATGGTGGGGGACGCGGGAGTACTCGGGGAGTCGGATGTGAAGGTGAGAACGGATGCGCCGGAGGGGCGAAAGATGGCGCAGGATTTTTTGCGCGACACGGCGAAGGCGGAGACGGGGGAGTTTAGAGAGAAGGTGAAGGGGGTGATTGCCGAGATTGCGACGCCGATGGATAAGGTCGGAAGAGAGGGGGTTTATCGGAAGATTATGGGCGACAAGGGGGCGCTTGAGTTGGTTTATTATGCGACGAGGGAGACTTGGGGGGAGCTTAGAGAGGCGCGAGAAGATACGGGAGAAGATAGGAAGAAGGTGCTCGGGGAGGCGGCGATTGAGGCGTTTTATAAGAAATTTGAGACGGCGGCGGATATTAGAGAGCTGAAGAGTCAGCTTAGGGGGGAGGATTGGTTTAAGGGAAGGAGCGACGAGGAATTTGAGGCGAGCTTTAGGCGGATGGCGTCGGCGATTTATGGGGCGCAGGAAGAATATATGCTTGCGGGGGAGAGGATAAAGGCGGAGGTTGACAGGAAGGCAGAACAAAAGAAAAGGAAGGTTGTTAAGACGGAAACTTCTGGGGGCGAGAGTGTGTCTGGAGCGGGTGGCGGTGGCGCGATTGAGACGTTTGGGACGAGTAGTGATCGAGGGGCGGAGGCAACGATAGAGGGGGCGATAGAAAACTCGACGGATAAATCGGAGAAAAAAGAAGAAACGACGGGGGGAACGGGGACGCGCACGGAACAACAGAGACTACGGACGTTTGTTTCTATGGCGGCGATTAGTGATTTTGAGGCGGCGACGCGAGCGAGAGTGGCGGAAATGTCAGCGCAAGAAAGAGCAGAGGCGAGAAGTTATAATTTAGGGGCGACACCCGCGACAGAGAAAAAGCCGGCGCCGGAGAAGAAGCTCGAAGAGGGAGCGAAAACGACGACGGAGGGGGCGGGAGAAACGCCAGAGGCGCGTGAGGACGAGTCGGAGCCAGAGTCGATGACGGTGTTTGGGGAGGTGAGTGCTGAGAAAGTTAAGGAGAGATTGGCGGAGATTTGGGGGGAGAACAAAGAGATGGGCGGGGAGTGGGTTTATTATGGGACGACGGCGGAGGGTCAGAGAGGGGCTTTGAAGGTGTGGCTGACGGCGAAGACGTTGCTTGAGTATTTGCCGCCGAGAGTGTCGGTTAGAGGAGAATTCCCGGGGGCGATTAGCGAAGGAGTATTATTGTCGGCGCCGTTTAAGGTAGGTAAGAGAATAGCGATGGTGGCGTATTTGAAGACGAAGATGAGGAATGGGGCGGGCGAAGAGAAGGAGTTTTGGACGGCGAAGACGGTGTATCAAGATAGCGAGGGGGACTTTGGGATTATGAATGGGTATGTGAGGAAGGTGAATGACAACGGAGAACTTGGAGGGATAAATTGGAAGGAGACCGACGAGAGGTCACTTGCGATTCCGGAGGGGGATGTGAAGCGTGCGATAGAGAGGGTAGCGAGAGGAATGGAGCAGGTTGATTTCTTGAAGATGAACTTTGATTCGCGATTCTTTGCGGCGGGAACGACAGAACAGGAGTTTGCGACGGCGAAAGAGGTTAGTGAAAGACCTCAGCGTCAGGAAGCGACAGAACAGAAACCTACGACAGAGGAAGAGAAGTGGGCGGCGCGGGTTAAGCGTTATGCTGAGAGGCCTTGGCGTAAAAGAAGAGTGCAGTAGTTAAGCAAGTAAAAAGAAGCTGTGGGGCGGGTTGTGTTTTCAAAGGGAAGAAGGTAAAATAAGGAGTGGAAGTGTGGCCGAGTGGTTGAAGGCGCACGACTCGAAATCGTGTGGGCGTGTAAACGTCTCGGGCGTTCGAATCGCCCCACTTCCGCCAGAAGCGGGTTTTTTGATATAATGAAGATATGAGCAGTGTGTTTGATAAAATTGTGAAGGGTGAGATTCCCTGCTATAAGATATACGAAGATGAAAAGAATTTGGCGTTTTTGGATATTCATCCGGAGTCGATGGGGCACGTGCTAGTGATTCCGAAGGTGGAGGTGGACAAAATATATGAACTGTCGGATGAAGACTATGATTCCCTGTTTAGGGCGGTGAAAAAGGTGGCGAAGAGGATGGAGGAGGTGCTCGGGGCGAGGATTTTGATGAAGGTGGTGGGGACGGACGTGCCACATGCGCATGTGCATTTGATGCCACTGGATAAGACTTGGAGCTATGGGCGGATTTTGGAGCCGACGGAGGCTGAGTTTATCGAAGTGCAGAAAAAATTGACTTTTTAAGGGGGTGTGGTAGAATAAAAGGCGGAATGGGCTGTCGCCAAGTGGTAAGGCACTGGGTTTTGGTCCCAGCATTTTCCGCAGGTTCGAATCCTGCCAGCCCAGCCAAGCATAATCGCAATAGGCTAGACCTATTGTTTTTTGTCGCTAAAATTACGTAAATCTGTTATAATATATCTAGGTGAGCCATATACTATGGCTTGTATTTTTATATCTATTTAGAAAGGTTGGTGGCTATGTATGTCCAGAAACTACGAGTTGGACTCTTTGAAGTCCAGAGAGCAAGACGCTTTCCAGCGCAAACAGGCTGCATTCCAGCGTTACGCAGACGCTAGAGATCGTTGTAATGAAGCTCATGATGCCATGCAGACTGCTTGGGAAGAAAGAGTCGGTGCAAAAGAAGAAATGAACCGTGAATGGGAAGAAATGCAGAGGGCTAGCGAAAACTACCGCGAAGTATGGGATGAATACGGAAGAATCCGCGATCAGAACAATTACGAAATTGAACGTCTTCGTGCCGAAGCTGACTCCGAACATCAGCAAATGATTGATTGTTTCGAACAAGCAAGTAATTGCTATGAATTTGGCGACAAATCCGAGGCTCCGTATTGGTCTTCTCAAGGGCATGATCACAAAAATCGCCGCGACAGTATCAATGAGGAGGTCAGTAGGCTTTGCCGGGAAGTAAAATCTGCAAGACAAAATGCCGAATGGCGCGCTCCAAAAACCGATTCTTCTGCTTTTCACAGAGCAAAAGAAGTCTTTGAGAGAGCTAAATCTCGTCACGAATCTGCTCAAGCGGAGTTTAAACGTCTTAAAGCCGAGCGCGATCGCCTCAAAGATGCATTTGACTCCCTGCAAGCCGAGCATACTCATCTCAAAGAGGAGTTCCAAAGGAAACTCGAAGAAGTTAAATCAGCCAATAAACGCGAACGCGAAAGAACCCTTGATAAAGCCGGCGTTCGCTGGTCTGAGCGTAATGATGCAAAAATCGTCAAAAAAGCCGATGGTACGACTCAGGTTTATCATGGTGGCCTTGGCAAAGGTGATGGTTTAGGCCATGGCCATACTACGCTTGATCAGTTTGGCAACAAAACCTATGATCGTGACGCATTCGCCGAGCATGGACATCAGAATTTTACTGATGACGGTACGAATACCTGCAAAACGCTTGCTGTCGGCACTGATATGTTTGATGGCAGACCAGCAAAGATTCGCCATCGTAAAGACGGAAGAACGGATATTTTCTTTACCGACTCCGGCAATTATGGCGATGGTCTTGGCCATGGACATGTTGTTCTTGATCGCGATGGAAGCACGATTTATATGCGTGACCAGTGGCAGGATAAAAATCAGGGACAATACCTGATTGACGAGTCAAAAGACGATCATACTAAAATCTAACTTATTCTAAAGCACTTTTATTGAGACTAGCCGCTTTCGGCTGGTCTTTTCATTGTTGAAATGGTATAATAATAGATATGATGAATAAAATCGAACAAGAAGAATTGGCTGAGATTCTCAATTCCTATGGCATTGAAGGAGTTCTTTATGATGGCGCAAAGCAAATAACCCCAGACTCCATGATTTACATCTTTTCCGATAAGGATGGTGCAAAATACGTTCTTCTTGCCGCAGATTATCTAGGTGGTTATGAAGAGTTTGAAATGCCGTATGACTTTGAATTTGATGACGGATTTCCATATAGTCAAGCATCTTTTCGTGCAGTTAAAGTATTTTCTTACAAAGAAGATGCAAAGAAAAAGGCCGATGGATATATTGATGACAAACATTATTGGACTAAGGCTAGTACTGGTGATGTTTGTATGCTCTTTGCCGTAGATGAATTAAAAGTATAAAAATACTCTATTCAAGTTTGAAATTGTTGAGCTTTTGTTTAATATCTTCCTTGTAAATTGTTAATGCCTGACGAATTTGCCCCAGCCAAAATTTGTTGCTAAAATCGCCCATCTCGGCGATTTTTCTTTTTCGCTCGCCCAGTAGGCGCGCTTCAAAAGAAGAAATCACCAATCTGGGTGATTTTAGCTAACAAATTTGCATATAAACCATCAATCTAGCCGATTTTTATAGTTTCTGGTGGCGTAATAGTACAAGAAAAGACCAATCTAACGGCTCAAAATAGATGATTTTTAGGGTTTCTGGGGGAGTGGTGGTATAATGTGGGAGATGAAAAGAATGAAAGACAGAGAGAAAAAGCGGGTTATTGCGGAGAAGATAAGGGTGGAGAAGATTGTGCCTGGAGGACAGGGGTTAGGGACGATGAAAGACGGGCGGAAGGTGTTTTTGTGGAATGTGCTCGAGGGGGAGGAAGTGGAAGAATTTGAGGTCATAAAAGAAAAAACGAAGTATTTGGAAGGGGTGGCGACGAAGTTGTCAAAAACGTCGGAGCGGAGGTGCGCGCCGAGGGACGAGTGGTATTTGGCGACTTCGCCGTGGCAGATAATGAATTATGAGACGGAACTAGCGGAGAAGCGAGAGATAATAGCGGAAGTGTTTAGGCAAGAGAAGATGGAGGGGGAGGTGGAGAAAATTGAAGAGGTGAGAACGGATGGAGAAGAGTGGGGGTATAGAAATAAGATGGAATATGCGCTGTATTGGGACAATGTGGAGGAGAAGATATTTTTGGCGTTTAGGGCGAGGGGGACGCATAGAAAAATTGCGTTGAAACCGCAAATTTTGCGTTCTGAGGGGTGTTTTAGCGTAAGCGGGATGAGTAGCCTGGAGCGACCAGAAATCGCTGAGAGGGCGCTTAAAATTGTTCAGGAGCTAAATGATAAGCATGAAGAGGCGAGAAAATATCAAAGTTTGCTTTTGAGGACGAATCAGAAGGGGGAGGTGGCGGGAGGGCTACAAGAGAACGGAAAGACGCACCCGAAGTTTGAGAATTTGACGGATGAGATTTTGGGGAGAGAGTATAGCTATTCGCCGAACGGATTTTTCCAGATAAATTTGCCGGTTTATGAGATGGCGCTTAGGGAAATTATGAAGCATGTTGAGGGGGAGAAGGTGCTTGACCTTTATGCGGGGGTGGGGACGATAGGGTTGTCGGTGGCCGGAGGGAGGGAGCTGGTGTTGGTGGAGACGAACGGGGCGGCTTATGAGGAGATGAAAAAGAATTGTGAGGGGGTGAGCGGGGCGAAGCCGGTGCTTGCGAAGTCGGAGGAGGCGTTAGAGTATATTGAGCCGGAGGAGACGGTGATTGTGGACCCGCCGAGGGCAGGGTGTGATAAGAGGTTGATAGAGAAGTTGATTGAGATGAAGCCGAGGAAGATAATATATTTGTCGTGTAATCCGGCGACACAGGCGAGAGATGTGAGGGCGCTGGTGGAGGCGTATGAGATAGAAAAGATTGTGCCGTTTAACTTTTTCCCGAAGACGCCACACGTAGAAAATTTGGTGGTGATGAGGAAAAAATAATTCCCTGCTAGGTGCGGGGGATTATTTTTTGGTTTATGGAGTTTTAGGGCTATTCGATGACGGAAAGCTCGGCTTTGAGGCGGGAGATGAGGGCTTGTTTTTCGGTAATTCCCTTTCTGGTTTCTTCGACGAGGTGGGCGGGGGCTTTTTCGACATAGCGGGGGTTTTCTAGGCGTTTTTGGAGGGCGGAGAGCTCGTTACCAACAGAGAGGATGCGGGCGGTGAGGGTTTCTTTGTAGTGTTTAATGATGTCGTCCTCTACGTCGAGGTAAACTTCGCGGTCGTGAAGAGCGAGACGGATGCCATGAGGCGTGCCTTCGGTGGAGCGGATGTAATCGGTGCGGGTGAGGGCACGGACAAGCTCGGCGTTGTCGGAGATGAGGGAGTCGTCGCCATAGAGAAGGCCGATGTCTTTGCCACGGACGGATTCGCCGAGGCCGGCGAGAACGCGACGGATTTCGAGGACGGTTTCACGGAGATGCTCGAAGGATTCGGCGCTTATGGGGTCGTATTGAAGGGTATCGGGCCATTTTTGGTTGATGATGAAGCCGTCAGTCCAAGAGAGAGATTGCCAGATGGTTTCGGTGAGGAAAGGCATGAAGGGGTGGGAGATGATGAGAAGGTCTTCGAGAGTGCGCTTTAAGAGAGGGAGGTTTTTGAAGATTTTTTGGCTTTCGAGGAACCAGTCGGCGTATTTGTCCCAGATAGTGGAGTAGATTTCTTCGACGGCTTCGGCGAAGCGATAAGAGCGCATGTCGTGTTCGACGGCGGAGCGGAGGGAGTTTAGTTCGCGACAAATCCAATCTTCGCCCATGGAGTCGGTGTCGTATGTTGGCGCGTCGAGGTCGGAGGGCTTGGGTGAGTTGGACTCGTTTTGGGTCCAGGTGTCGATGAAACGGGCGATGTTCCAGAGTTTGTTGCAGAGGTTGCGCGAGGCAAGAACGGAATCTTCGGAGAAAGCTTGAGCCATGCCGGCGGAGCGGCCACGGAGAATACCGAGACGGAAGGCATCGGAACCGTATTTTGAGACGAGCTCCATGGGGTTGATGACGTTGCCTTTGCTTTTGCTCATCTTTTTGCCGTGGGAGTCGAGGACGAGGCCGTGGAGGTAAACTTCTTTGAACGGAACTTCGCCGGTGATGTAGAGGCCCATCATAATCATGCGGGCGACCCAAGCAAAGAGAATGTCGGCGCCGGTCTCCATGACGTTTAGGGGGTAGAACGGAGAGCCGTGGTCTTCGGTCCAGTCGGTGCAGACGATAGGCCATTGAGAAGAGGAAAACCAAGTGTCGAAGGTGTCTTCATCGCGGATGTATTTTACGCCACCGACCTCGATTTCGGTGAGGTTAGTGCGGGTGTCGAAAATCCAGTCGGGAGAGTCGGATAAAATGTCGGCGCCAGTGGCGGAGGAGGTAGTTCCCTGTTTTTTGAACATAGGGATAGGGATGCCCCAGGGGATTTGACGGGAGATGTTCCAGTCTTTTAGGCCTTCGAGGTAGTTGATGAGGATTTTTTGTTTGGACTCGGGGTAGAAGGTGATTTCGTTTTTCTCGAGGTGAGAGATGGCGAGCTTGGCGAGTTTTTCGGTGTCTATGAACCATTGTTCTTTAAGAGTTGGCTCGATGACAGTGCCGCATTTATAACAATGGGCGACGGAGTGGGTGATGTCGTGGGAGCCTAAGAGGAGACCTTTGGCTTTGAGGTCACTAAGGACTTTGGCGCGACATTCTTCGGTAGTTAAGCCTTCGTAATCTTTGCCGGCGGCGGGGAGCATGCGACCGTCGTCGCCGATGACGCGGAGGTTTTCGAGATTGTGGCGTTTGCCGACCTCGAAGTCGTCGAAGTCATGAGCAGGGGTAATTTTGACAGCGCCGGTGCCGTAAGCAGGGTCGGCATGTTCGTCGGCGATGATAGGGATTTCGCGGTCGGTCAGGGGGAGTTTGACGTGGCAACCGATGAGGTTTTTGTAGCGTGGGTCGTCTGGGTTGACAGCGACGGCTTGGTCGCCGAAGATGGTTTCGGGGCGGGTGGTGGAGACGATGATTGATGCTTGTTCGTCTTTGACGAGTTCGTATTTTATGTCCCAGAGGAAGCCGGGTTCGTCGATGTGCTCGACTTCGATGTCGGCGAAGGCGGTGGCGTGCTTGGGGCAGTAGTTGACGAGTTTTTCGCCACGATAGATGAGGCCATCGTTCCACATTTTTTCGAAAGTTTTATAGACGCGAGAGATGACGTTTTCGTCGAGAGTGAAGGTTAAATCGTCCCAAGCGCAGGAAGCGCCGAGAGCACGAACTTGGAGCTCCATGTTTCCTCTCTGTTCTTCGACAAAGTCCCAGACTTTGGCGTAGAGCTCGTCGCGAGAATATTCGAAGCGAGTGTGGCCGACAGCTTCGAGGGCGCGTTCATAAACGACCCAAGTTTCGAAACCGGCGTGGTCGGCGCCAGGAACGTACCAAGTGGAAAGCTGGTTAAGGCGGTAGAAGCGCGTAAGGGAGTCTTCGATGGCGATGGTGAGGCCGTGGCCGATGTGGAGGTTGCCGTTGGCGTTAGGGGGCGGCATGACGATAGAATAATAATCTTTGCGAGAAGAGGTGGGAGAAGAGACCTTTATGGGGTTAAAAACACCGGAAGTTTCCCAAGCTTTGTAAATATCAGCTTCGAATTTTTGGGGTTCGTAAGAAGAAGTGAATTTCATAGAGATATTATATCATTTTAGAGATTAGATTACAAAAAAGCGCAAAAGCACGAGTCTTTCTATGCAAAAACTAGCGTAATTCCCTTTTCACGCTCCTTTTTTTTGACTTTTCCATCTTTCCATGACATTTTTCTCCTTTCTCGTAAAAACGAGGGAGATAACTGTTGTAAAAATGAAAAAATGGAAAAATCCTACACTCGTCCCAAAAATGCTCGTTCCCGACGTATTTTTAGCGCTCGACGCGGGAAGCGAGGTAGTTTTGGTATGAGTTTATTATATGGTGCGAGGGTTGCTAAGTCAAGTGGTTGCTAATGAGAGGGGGTGAAGAAAAAGTGGAGGGGAGGAAAATGTGGAAAAGCGGGGTGGAAAGCATGAGGGGTTTGAAGAAATGGCGGAGAGATTTGGGAGGTGAGGGAGTTGGAAGGGTTGGGGGAGAAGGGAATTTGGAGAGCGTTTGGCGGGGAAGGGAAGGGTGCGGAGAATTTTTGAAGGTCGAAAAAAGGTAATATACCCCAAGGGCGCGCTTCGCGCGCCCTTGTACCGAAAAATTTTTCGGTTCCAGAAGAGCTAGATAAAAAATAAAATCTTGGTTCCAGAAAAGAGAAAGGGAAAAATAAAAAATTTCGGTTCCAGAGGAGCGAAAGGGAAAAATAAAATTTCGGCTCCAGAGGAGCGATGGGAGAGGGAAGGGTAAGAGGATGAAGATAGGAAAAAGAATGAGGATGAGGATGAGGATGAGGAAAAGATTAGGGGGAGTAGGGAATTAAGAGAAGTTGTTATGGTATAATTTGGGCATGGCTTATATAAGAAAGTTTAAGACGGCGTCGGGAAAGACGGGGGTGCAGGTGTGTTATAAGAGAGGGAAAGAGGTGGTGAGGACGGTGCATGTGGGGAGCGCGGAAACAGAGGAGGGGATATTGAAGTTAATGAAGAAAGCGAAGGGAATTATAGATAAAGATAAGAGGGCGCTTTTTGATTTAAGTGAGTTTGAGAAATAAGGTATAATGGTTGGAATGATAAAGGTTTTTGTTGATGAATCTGGAAATATGGGGGCGAGTGGGAAGTATTTTGTGTTGGCGGCGGTGATTGTGAAAAATATGAAGGCGGAGAATCGACTGAAGAGGATAATTAGGCGGGAACAGGTACTAGACGCGAGCGGACAGGAGATTAAAAAGAAAAGGGAAGAGGTGAAATTTTCGAAAATGAAGTTTAGTCAGCGGCAGAGGATATTAAATAAAATGTCGCGAGAGGACCTAGATGTGTATTATTTTGTGGCATATAAACCGATGGTGTCGCTTATGCAGCAGGGAAAGACAAAAAATTTAATTTATAATTATTTTTCGAAACTGTTGATGGAAAAAATTTTTAAACGGTATGACGACGATTTTGAGATTATTTTTGACCAGAGGTCGACGGCGGTGAAGTCGATGAATTCGCTGACGGATTATATTGAGATTTCGGCGTATGCGGAGTTTCCGAATTTGGTGGGGAGAAAGATTTCGGTGAATCAGGCGGACTCGAAGACGAATCTATTGCTTCAGGCGGCGGACGTAGTGGCGGGGGCGGGGGCGCAGGCGTATGCGCTCTATAATCGGCATTTTTTGGAAATTCTTGGAGGGAAGATTATGGCGATGGTGGAGTTTCCGAAGAGGGGGTTTGTGGGGTCGCAGAAGTTTCAGATTGGGCGACTGGTGATTATTGACAAACTGAGGGGATATAATTAGAATGAAGATAACGTAAGCCTTCTAGTGAGCTTTGAGTATAAAAAAGTAAGCGTGAAAGCGCCGAGCTAGAAGCAGGGTTAGGCGCTCTTCGGGGCGTCTTTTTGGTGGAGATGGAGATTTTGAGTTAAAAGAGGCGACGGCGGAGGCGATTAAGGGCGCGGAGGAGGCGGTAGAATTGGTATTTGATGGGTGATAACGGAAGGTCGTAGGTGCCAGAATAGGTGCGAGCGGAGCCGCCGAAAGATTTTTTGAAGGCAGTGAAGCCAGCCCATGGGTGAGAAGGCTTGGCGTCGTCGGGGGCGATGCCCCAGAAGTCGAAATTTTTGAGACCTTTGGCTTTGGCGTCGAAAATGGCGGAGGTGAGGAGACCGACGGTGGCGGGGAGTTTTTTGTATTCGGAATCGGTGGCGGATTGCATGTAGTAGCGGGTGGAATTTTCTTTGTCGTCGAAGAAAAGAGAGGCGGAGATGATATGGTCGGCGGCGTTTTTAGTGTTAAGGTCGTGATAATGAACGAGAAAAAGGGAAGCGAAAGGTTGGGAGAGCTCGTTTTTAAGGTAGGAGTTGGAGAAGGTGTTGATGCCTTTTTCAGAGGCGAGCTTGTGCTGGAGACGAGTGAGATGGGAGATGTCGGAGGGGTTGGTCGAGACGGTGACGGAGAGGCCTTTTTTGGGGAACTGGTTGTGGCGGGTGCGAGTGCCTTGAGAAAAACCAGAAAGAAGAGTGGGGACGTCAGGAGAGAGGTCGAGAACCCAGGTGTGGGCGGGGTTTAAATCGTGGGACTTTTTGAGGCCGAGGGGGGTGAGAGATTTTTTGGTGAAGGGGTGAGTCGGCTCGATGCGAATGAAAAAACAATGTTGGGCCTTGGCAAGCTCGGTGAGCTTTTTGAGGGCGTGAGCGAGGGCGGAAGCGGGGTTTTTATCTGAGAGGACAGGGCCGTAAGGGCAATAGAGGTAATTTCCGAGAGAGGTGGACTCGATGAAACAAAAAGCCTCGAAATCTTTATCCTTGAGGCGAAAAGTGGACTTGCCTTCGGATTTGATGAAAGTTTCCCATGCGGGGGATTGGAGAAAGTGTCGATACATAAAACTCCTTGGCTCGAATAATTTTATTATAGCATATGCGGAAGACGGTTTTGGTATTTTTGACTATAAGGCTGGGGTGAGCTGTGGATTTTAGGAGATGTCGGAGCGAGGGAAGATGTTGAGGGCGAGGGGGTCGGTGGGGAGTTTTCCGGCGGAGATTTCGGCGGCGGTGGCGATGGCGACCATGGCGGCGTTGTCGCCAGAGAATTGTTTTTCGGGGAAATGGGCGGTGGGGAATTTTTTGCTGGCTATGCGCCTTAGTTCTTCGTTGGCGGATACACCGCCGGCGAAGACGACGGAGGCGACGTCGGGGTTCTGGTTGAGGGCAAGACTGAGCCTTTCTAACAGGATGTTGATGGCGGTTTGTTGGAAGCTGGCGGCGAAGTCGGCGATTTGGGATTGGGTGAGGAGATTTTTTAACTCATGAGATGGATAATTTATGGCGACGCCGAGCTCTTTTTGGACGGTTCTAAGGACGGCGGTCTTGAGGCCAGAGAAGGAAAAGTCGAGAGGGTTCGGAGTTTTGGGATGCGGGAAGTGATATTTTTTGGGGTTGCCTTGGGTGGCGGCGTTGGCGATAGAAGGGCCACCGGGGTAGGGAAGACCGAGGATTTTGGCGACTTTGTCGAAACATTCGCCGACGGCGTCGTCAAGAGTGGTGCCGATGATTTGGAAGTCGAGCGGGGAGGTCATTTTGATGATTTGGGTATGGCCGCCGGAGATGACAAGGGCTAGGAGCGGGAACGACGGAACAGTGGAGGGGTTTTTTTGTGGCGAGAGGAAACTAGTTGGATTTTCTTGGGCTGACATAAAAGAGTCTTCGGGTGTTCTAGTTAGCCAGTTGCTGTAGATGTGGCTTTTCAGGTGGTGGACGGGATAGAGGGGTTTGGAGTGGAGGATGGCGAGGGTGCGGGCGGTGAGGGTGCCGATGAGCAGAGAGCCGAGGAGGCCGGGGGTGTGAGTGACGGCGATGGCGTCAATTTTGTCCCAGTCGGGGCGGCTATTTTCGTCTAGGAAGCCCGCGTCGGAGAAGGCTTGGTCGATGACGGGGAGGATAGCTTCGAGATGGGAGCGGGCGGCGACTTCGGGAATGACGCCACCGTAGGCCTTGAAGAGGTCGATTTGGGAGACGACGACGTTTGAAAGGAGTTTTGAGCCTTTGGTATTAGAGGAGGATTGAATGCTGTCTGGGGTGTTAATATTATGGGGAGTTGATGCTATAGGCTTTTTTGAGGCATTTAGGGGGGAAAGATGGGGGCAAGAAAAGACGGCTGCCGCCGTCTCATCGCAAGAAGATTCTATCGCGAGGATATTCATCTTTATATTATATCACATTATCCCCAAAATTTCAAGGAGGTGATGGGGTTTTTGTTGGCGGCTTTAAGCGCAGGATAGAGGCCGAAGATGACGCCGATGACGATAGAGGTGCCGAAGGTGATAGCGAGGATTTGCCAGGAGATGTAAGGGTTGAACGGGGTAACTAAACAGAGGAAGAAAGCGAGGACGTAGCCGAGAACAAGTCCGAGGAAACCGCCGACAATAGAGAGAATGAGCGACTCGAAGAGGAATTGGAGGAAGATGTTGCTGGTGGAGGCGCCGACGGCTTTGCGGACGCCGATTTCGTGGGTGCGTTCGGCGACGGAGACGAGCATGATGTTCATGACGCCGATGCCGCCGACGATGAGGGAGATGCCAGCGACGAGAGAAAGGATGCCGGAGATGATAGAGAAGAGAGCGCCAGCAGGGTGAGTAATGTCGTTGCCAGCGAGGACGGTGAAATTAGTGTCGCCGGATTTGTTGGCGATTAGGGTTTCACGGATTAAGTTGACGGTGTCGTCGAGGCCGTCGGTGTTTTGAGCACGGATGTTGATTTGTTGGATTTGGAGAGAGTTGTCGATGGTGTTAAGGGCGGCAGCAGAGACAAAGAGGGCGGAGTCGAGGTCGATGTTGTTGAAATTTATCGGGTCTTCGGTTTTAGCGAGGACGCCGATGATGATGAACTTTTCTCCGAGAAGGGTGAGGGACTTGCCGATAGGCTCGGCGGTGCCGTAGAGGTCGTTAGCGAGGGAAGAGCCGATGACGGCGGTGTTGGTCTTGGTGTTTTCGAGGAGGAAGGTGCCGGATTTTAGGGAGAGGTTTTGGATTTTGATGAAGTCGGGATTAGTGCCGACGACGGTGGCGCTGGGGATGAAATTTTCGCCCTGGAGGGAATTAACGGAGACGGCGAGAGGGGCGACAGAAGAGATGTTGTCGAGTTTTTCGATGGCGGCGACGTCTTTGAGGGTTAAGTTGGACTTTAGGTATTGGGACGAGGAGGTGAGCTCGTCAACGATGGAGGAAACGACGTCGCGGGTGGTCGAGGGGCGGACGACGATAAGGTCGGAGCCGATTTGGGAGACCTGGGAGGAAATAAGGGTGGAGATGCTGCCCATGAGGGAAAGAATGAGGATGATGGCGGCAACGCCGATGGCGATACCGGAGCAGGTGATAAAAGAACGGGGTTTGTTCTGAGCGAGGGAGGATTTTGCTAGTTCGTAATGTGTGCGGAGGAGAAGCGCCATTTATTTTTTGTTCCTTTTTTGCTTATTTTTTTTCTTGTTCTTGGCTCGTCGTCGGTTTTTCTGTTCGATGGGGACGGGGAGGTCGGCGTCGGCGACGGTTTTGATGTCGGTGGCGATGGAGCCGTCAAGCATGTTGATGACGCGGGTGGCGTAGGAAGTCAGGGAAGGGTTGTGGGTGACCATGATGATAGTGTTGCCCTCGGAGTGGAGGCGGAGAAGCTCGTCCATGACGAGGGCGGAAGAATGGGAGTCCAAGTTTCCGGTTGGCTCGTCGGCGAGAATAATCTCGGGGTGGGAGACGATGGCGCGGGCGATAGCGGCGCGCTGTTGTTGGCCACCGGAGAGTTGGAAGGGCATGTAGTATTCTTTTTCTTTGAGATTAAAACGGTCGAGAATCTCAGAGGCTTTTATAAGGCGGCGAGTTTTGTGGTAGCCGGAGTAAACGAGAGGAAGGGCGACGTTTTCGATGATGGGGAGGTCGGGGATGAGATTGAAGTTTTGGAAGATAAAGCCGATTTTTTTGGCGCGGAGACGAGCTTGGCGACGGGGAGAGATGCGGGAGGCGGGCTCGTCATTGAGGAAATAAACGCCGGAAGTCGCAGAGTCGAGGAGGCCGATGATGTTTAGGAGGGTGGTTTTTCCGCAACCGGAGGGGCCCATAATCATGATAAATTCGCCACGGCGGACGGTTAAATCGAAGTCTTTAAGAGCATAAGAAGCCGCATCGCCATAACCGTAGCGTTTGGTTAGGTTTTCTAATTTGATGATTATTTCGTTTTCCTCGGACATTAATATAATTATAGCTTTAAGGTTTTAATTTTGAAATAGAAAAAATGGGGATTTTGGCGATATATATAATATATAAAAATAGCCGAGACTGGCTCGGCTATTGTAAGACGTTAAGAGTTAAGGCCCTATGGCTTCGGGGTTGTAGAGGCGGATGGTGGTGGAGACGATGGAGGAGCCGTTGCCGTTAGCGAGGTCCCAGCAAGTGCGGACGTAGAAATCGTAGTATTGAGGCTTGGTGAGTGCTCCGTCGTAATGTGCGATAGAAGTGACCCAGATGCCTTCGGCGGAGGAAAAGACGGTCCTGGAAGTGTCGCCGGATAAATTGTCTTCGTCGGTCGAGCCACTACTATCTGTGTAAACGATGCGCGGGTAAGTGGAAGTTTGGCGGAGGGGATTAGTGGAAGAATCGTATTTGATTAGGACTTTACCAATGTCATTATTAAAGGCACTTGGGTCGCCGAGTAGTAGGGGGTTGATGACGAAACTTTTGTCTTTGATGGCGATACTATTGTTATAAATGTCGGAGCAGGAGGCATTGTTGTAGCTATTTGATGCGTAAAAGTCGGAGTCGATGGCGTTGCTGGAGCCACCACCTTTGTAAGTGTAACCATTGCCTGTTAATGTTGTCCAAAGCGTGTAATATGGGTTGGTGTTATGTTGGTCAGCGAGGTAGGCGCTGTGAATGAAACGGAGGGCTTCGGTTTGGGCGTCGATTTCGCTACGGGCCATAGTGACCTCGAGGGCGGTTTGGGCAGAGTAGAGACCTTGGTTCATGGCGCTGATGGCACCTACGGCGACAAGACCGAAGATGGCAACGGCAAACATGACCTCGACGAGCGTATCACCACGCAAAAGTGAGCGTTTAATAAGCATATGTTTATATATTATAGGAAAAACTTTTAATTTTCAAGGAGTTATGGTATACTTTTTGTGCGCGGAAGTGTGTCCGAGTGGTTTAAGGAGCACGCTTGGAAAGCGTGTAAAGGCGCAAGTCTTTCACAGGTTCGAATCCTGCCACTTCCGCCAAGCTTAAGTGGATGCTAAAAAGCGAAGCCCTAAAGGGCTTCTTTTTTAGCATTTGCTTTAGCTGCGCTAAAGCAACAGGATCCTCCTCCTCTGCGTCGTCGCGTCATGAAAACAAGTTTTCTGACGCTTCCTCCTTGAGGGCGAATCCCGCCGCTTTTGTCATAAAACGAATTATGAAATTAGTCCTTTAGGGCTAGTTTTTGTAGGCGGGTGGTGGAGCTACGCAGCGGACGGAAAAGCCGTTGCCCTTGTAGTTGCTGTACCGGGGAGCGAGGTGCGATCGGTTGAAGAGCAAGTTCCTTGTGTACGTGGCATTATAGGCACACGACGATCGGAAGTAGCCGTTGCTGCTACGATTGCTCAGGTAGGCGTTGGTGTAGTAGTAGTAGCCTGTACGGGTAAAAGATAAAGGCACTGATAAAACGGGAGTATCTAGATTTTTGTTGGAAGCGTTAGCGTAGTCGTTGGTGGTTGGGAGGAAAAGAGGGGGTGTGGTATAATGAAGACATGAATGAGATTAGAGAGAGAATAGAGAAGGTAGTAAAGGAACTTTTTGGAGTTGTGGAGACGCCAGAGGTGACTCCGGCGCCAGAGTTAGGGACGGGGGAGTTTAGAGCGGATTTTGCGACGAATGTGGCGATGAAGTTGGCGGGAAAATTGAGGAAGAATCCGAGAGAAGTGGCAGAAGAAATAAAGACAGAACTGGAGAAAGGCGAGTCGGGGGTAAGGGTGGAGATTGCGGGGCCGGGCTTTTTGAATTTTATGCTACCAGATGAATATTTTAAGAAAAATTTGGAAGAAATGGCGGGGAAATTTGAGGAAAAAATATCACGAGATGAATATTTTGGCAAGGTGGTGGTGACGGAGTTTTCTGACCCGAACCCATTTAAAGTTCTGCATGTGGGACATTTGTATACGTCGATAATGGGGGAAAGCATATCGAGACTGATTGAGTTTTCTGGTGGGAAGGTGCACAGAGTGAACTTTGGGGGTGACGTGGGGCTGCACGTGGCGAAGACGATATATGCACTGAAAAGAACGGACGAAAAAAATAAAGGCGGGGAATATAGTATCGAGGACATTGCAAAGGCGTACGTGGAGGGGACGAGAGCGTATGAAGATGACGCGGAGGCGAAGGCAGAAATTGTTGAGTTGAACAAAAAAATATACGAAATTGCAGAAAAAAAGTTGCACGAGGGAGAGATAGCGGAGCTTTATTGGAGGGGAAGGGAATTGTCGTATAAATATTTTGACCAGTTTTATGACAGAATTGGGGTAAAGTTTGAGAAATATTATCCGGAATCGACGGTGGCGGGGAAGGGACTAGAGAAAGTAAGGGAGCATGTGCCGGAAGTCTATAAAGAAAGCGATGGGGCGGTGGTGTTTTTGGGCGAAGAATTTGGGCTGCACACGAGAGTGTTTATAAATAAGGAAGGATTGCCGACGTATGAAGCGAAAGACGTAGGGCTTTTGTTTCAGAAGGACGAGGATTATAAGTTTGACGAGTCGGTAGTGATAACGGGAAACGATATTATAGATTATATGAAAGTGGTGCTGAAGAGCGTTGAGCAGTATGCGCCAGAGTTAGTGAAAAAGACACGACATATTACGCACGGGAACGTGAGATTGCCAGGGAATGAGAAGATGAGTTCGAGAAAGGGTAATTTTATAAAGGCGGTAGATATATTAGACAAGGTAGAAAACACACTGGCGACGCCTTCCGAGACGATTGCGCTAGGGGCGATAAAATATGCGTTTTTGAAATATAAGATTGGGGGGAATATTGAGTTTAATATAGAAGAATCGGTGAGCATGACGGGGAACTCGGGGCCGTATCTTCAGTATTCGGTCGTGAGAGCAAAGAAAATACTAGAGAAGATAAAGAGCGACGAGGGAGAGATGAGTGGGGAATGGAAGTTGAATGAGAACGAGATAAAATTGAACAAAAAATTTATCCAATATAGAGAAGTGCTGGGCGAGGCAATTAAAGAAAAAGCACCACACATTATATGCAATTTTTTGTTCGAGCTTGCACAAGAGTTTAGTCGGTTTTATGAAACGACGAAAGTGGCGGGGGATGAATTTGAAAATGAGAGAAGAAGGGAGGTGGTGGTGTTCAAGAAAATTATGGAACATGGACTAAATATTTTAGGCATTGAAGTACCAGAAAGTATGTAAGGAGAACAACTTTTTTATGAAAAAAGCAAAATTATTTTGGGTTGACCTTGAGATGACGGGGTTGGAGCCGGAAAAAGACAAGATATTAGAGGTGGCAGCGGTGGCGACAGGGTGGGACTTGAAACCGATGGGGGAATATCGGGGGGTGGTGAGAGTTGATGAGGGGCTGTTGAAAGAACGGATGGTGGGGGAGTTTTGGGAGAAGAACACAAAGGCGAGGGAAGGGTTGTTTTTACAGAATAAGGAGGGGAAAGAGGTGGGGGAGATAGAAAAAGAATTGAACAATTTTGTTGACCGTTATTTTGGGGAAGAGGTGATACTAGCGGGGAACTCGATACATCAGGACAGAAAGTTTATTGAGAGAGAGATGAAAGAGCTAAACAAGCGACTACATTATAGGATGTTAGACGTGAGTGCGTGGAAAGTATATTTTGAGGGGGCGCTAGGGAAGAAGTTTGTGAAGCCGGAAGAGCATAGAGCGCTTTCGGACATAATGGGTAGCATAGAAGAGCTGAAATATTATTTGACGTTTATGAAAAAGGAGGCGAAATGATAGAAGTAGAGAAAGTGTCTGGGATTGGGGAGTTTTTGGTGGAAAAGTTTAAGCCGGAAGAGAAGGATGATTTTGGGGGAAGAAAAGAAGAGGAGATAAGAGTGTTTAAGACTTTGGGTGGGAAGGCGTTTTTTGTAGATAGACTTCACACGATAGAGGTGAGGACGGATAAACAACTGAAAAATCTGTTGATAAAAAAATATGAAAGCGTGATGGAGAGTAGATATTTTGGGAGGGGAGGGGTGGAAATTGTAAAAAGCGGGAAACAACTAAACGAGGCCGAACTGTGCGACCTCGTAAGATTGTCTTATAATTTGTCGTTAGAATAATTATTTTTTGGATTTTAAGAGGTCGCGAATTTCTTTGAGAACCTCGGTTTGGGTATCTTCGGCTTTGGCCGCGGCCTTGTCTTCGACGGGGGCAGGAGCGGATTTTTTCTTGAGGTTGTTGATGAATTTGACGAGAAGGAAGATGGCGAGGGCGATGACGAGGAAATTGACGACGGCTTGGAGGAAGTTGCCGTAGTTTATGGTGGCAGGTTCTTCGATGCCGAGGAAGGAAGGAATGATAAGTTTAAGGCCGGAGAAGTCGAAACCGCCGATAATCATGGAGATGATGGGCATGACGATGTCGTTTACAAGGGAAGTGACGATGGCGGTGAAAGCGCCACCGATGACGACGCCGACGGCGAGGTCGATAACGGAGCCACGGTTAATGAACTCTTTGAACTCTTTGAGGACTTTGGGTTCTTTTTTCTTGATTTTTTCGGTGAGTTCGGCTTTTTTGGCGGCGAGCTCGGTAGCTTTGGTTTTTAGAGTGTCTTTCATAATGAGTTGATTATCGCATATTCCGTGAAAAATGTAGAGAGGGAGAATGGTATAATGGGGGCATGAACGATGCGAAGGAGGAAATAAAGGCGAGGTTGGCGGTGGAAGATGTGGTGGGGCAGTATGTGGAACTAAAGAGGACGGGAAGAACACTAAAGGGTAGATCGCCGTGGGGGGTGGACAAGACGCCGAGTTTTATGGTGTCGCCAGAAAAAGGGATTTGGCATGATTTTTCTGCGAATAAAGGCGGAGATATTTTTACGTTTATTATGGAGGTGGAGGGAATAAGCTTTAGAGAGGCGCTGGAAAAGTTGGCGGCACAGGCGGGGGTGGATATAAGTAAGTATGCGGGGGGAGATGGGAAGATAGCGCAGAGGAAGGCGAGAGCGAGAGAGGCGTTGGAACTTGCGACGAAGTATTATCAGTATTGTTTGTCAAAATCGAAGAAGGTGTGTGAGTATGTTTTTTATAAGCGGAACATGAACAGAGGGACGGTAGAGAAGTTTAGGATAGGATATGCGCCGATGTCGGGGAAGGAGTTGAAGAAGTTTTTAACGAGTAGAGGGTTTTCTGAAAACGAACTGAACGACGCGGGGCTTTTGAATCGGTTTGCGGGGGATATGTTTAGGGGGAGGATGATGGTGCCGTTTATTGATACGACGGGAGTGATAGGATATACGGCTAGGGTTCTGGATAAGTCGGAGCCGAAATATTTGAATACGCCAGAGACGATTTTGTTTAATAAGAGTAGATTTATTTTTGGGTTGGCGCAGGCGAAGGAAGCGATAAGGAAAAATGGATTTGTGGTGATAGTAGAGGGAAATATGGATGTGATTTCTAGTCATCAGGCGGGAGTGTGCGAGGCGGTGGCGACGAGTGGGACGGCGATGACGGAAAATCATTTGAAAATATTGTCGAGAATGACGAATGATATAAGGTTGGCGTATGACGGAGACGAGGCGGGAGTGAAGGCAGCGGAGCGGGCGATTATGATGGCGGGGGATTTGGGGTTGAATTTGACCGTGATATCGGATTATCAGGGGGCAAAAGACCCGGATGAGTTGATACAGAAGGGAGCGGAGCTTTGGCGGAAGGCGGTGAACGAACGGAAGCCGGCGGTGGAGTGGCTACTGGATAAATATGAAGAAAGAGTGGACATGAACACGGGGTTTGGGAAGAGGGAATATTCGGATGTGGCGCTGAAGATGCTTGAGTATGTGAAAGACAAGGTGGAGAGGGCGCATTATGAAGAGATGGTAGCGAAGAGATTGGGGGTGTTAAGGGAAGATTTGAGGGGGAAGGAGACGGATTTGGAACGAAAACTTGAGGAGAGACCGAAGAAGAGGCTGAAAAAAGCGAAGACGCAAGCGAAGACGGATACGTTGAAGAAGTTGGAGAATAGTTTGCTTGCGCTTGTGGTGGGGGGCGGAATAGAAGCGCCGAGCGAGTTGAACGTGCCGGAGGACGAGACGAGGAGAGAAGAACTTTTGATGGTGTTTGAGAATATGTATGGAGGCTGGGATAAAATGACGATGGAAGCGGAAGCGAAGGGGTTGACGAAGCGATTAAAAAATGAAATTGCTAAAAATGAAATTGAAAAAATGCAAGAGGAGCTGGAAGACGAAAATATTGAACCGGAAAGAGAGAAGGAAATTTTAAGAAAGATTACAGAATTGCAAAGAAATAAAGCTTGATTTTAGAATAGATAGAGATTATAATTTTTTCAATGGAGCAAGATAAAGACGACTTGTTAATCGAGCCTCTAGAGCCGGATGCACTTGATTTGGCGGACGAGGAAGAGCTTTCTGATGAAGACCTAGAAATTACGGTTGATAATGTTGATGCGTTTGCGGACGACTCGGTTAGGCTTTATCTTAGAGAAATAGGAAAAATTCCGCTACTTTCGCCAGAAGAAGAACAGGAGTTGGCGAAGAAAATTGTGGAGGGGAACAAGAAAGCGAAAGATAAGATGGTGGAAGCGAACATGAGGTTGGTCGTTTCTATTGCGAAGAGATATAGCGGGAGGGGGCTGGATTTTTTGGACCTTATACAGGAAGGGAATACAGGGTTACTTCGGGCGGTGGAGAAATTTGACCCGGAGAAAGGGTTTAAGTTTTCGACGTATGCGACGTGGTGGATAAGACAGGCGATTACGAGGGCGATTGCGGACCAAGCGAGGACGATACGTATTCCGGTGCATATGGTGGAGACGATAAACAAGGTGCTGAGGACGACGAGAAAATTGACGACGGAGCTAAATAGAGAACCGACTACGGAAGAAATTGCGAAAGAGCTGGACATGGAGCCGGATAAAGTTGAGTATGTGATGAGGATTAAACAGGATATTGCCAGCCTGGACGCGAGCGTAGGGAGAGATGGGGACGACGAGGACTCGGTGCTCGGGGATTTTGTGGAGGACGAAGAGAGAGTTTCTCCGGAGGACTCGGCGGCGACGCAGATACTTAAAGAACAACTGGCGAAGATTATCGCGACGCTTTCGGAGAGGGAACAGAAGATTGTGAAGATGCGCTTTGGGATAGGTGGGGAGAGACCGCATACGCTTGAGGAAGTGGGGGCGGAGTTTTCTGTGACGAGGGAAAGAATCCGCCAGATTGAAGCGAAGGCGCTTTCGAAATTACGCAAACATAAAGATACGAAGAAATTGCATGAATATTTGAGATAAGGAGGAAAAGTGAAGAAGGTAGTAAAAGCAGTAGCGGGGATTTGGGCGGCAGTAGTGATGGTGTTTTCGGTGACGACAGTGATGGCGACGGAGGTTTTTGCGGCGGAAGATTGTAACGGTAAGTTTACGGAGACGACGTTGATTGGGAAAGATTATACGGTGAATGGGACGGTAAAGCACGGAGTTTGTGATACGGGGGACGGAGATGGGATTTATGAGATTTTGGGTATTGTCCTAAACGTACTGACGTATGGCGTGGGAGCGGCGGGGGTGCTTGGGATTGTGATTTGTGGGGTGCAATATATGACGGCGGCAGGAAATGAGGCGCAGATGACGAAGGCGAAAAATAGGATTATTGAGGTGGTGATTGGACTGGTAGGGTATGGAGTGCTTTGGGCATTTTTGCAGTGGGTGATACCTGGCGGGACGATTTAGGTGAAAAGATTGATAATTGTTTATAGCCTGCGGTCATCGAGGTATGAGCTTTTTGAGCGGGAAGTTTTGGAGCCGGCGAGGAAGCTTAAAGGGTGGATGGTGGGGAAATTTGAAGTGAGAGAAGCGAGTGTGGAGGAAAACGTGAGGGAGCTGGTGGGGCAGATAAGGAGTGGGGATTTGGTGGTGGCGGCGGGCGGAGATGGAACAGCGGGGATGGTAGTGAACGCAGTGATGGAGTCGGGAAAAAGAGTAGCGATGGGGGTGGTGGGGCTGGGGAATTTTAATGACTATGCACAGACGTTTGGAGAGGGGAAGTTTTTGAAGATGGTGAGAAAGTTTGAGGAAGGAAGAAAAGAAGAAATATATCCGATGGAAATTTTGGTGAACGGAAAGCATTTTAGATATTTTGTGAATTATTTGACGATGGGAATGTTTGCGGAGTCGACGGAGGTATTTAAGAACGAGAAGGTGAGAAAGAAATTGGGGAAGGTAAAAAATAGGTTGGTATATTCGGGGAGGAAATTGTTTTTTTGGTATTTGAAAAATAAAAGAAAAAAGTTTTTACCGGAGGAGATGGGGAAGGGGGTGACGGATTTTATGGTGGTGAACGGGGCGAGCGTGGCTGGGTTGTTTCCGACGGGAGAATATTTCCTCGAGAGGGAGAAATTTTTGGCGGGGAAGCTAGAGAATAGGAATTTTTGGAAGATGCTAAGGACGGGGATGAGGGCGCTCGAGGGGAAGAAGACGCTTGAGGAAAGCACGGAAGTGAGAATGACATTCAAGAAGCCTGAGACGATGAAGATACATACGGAAGGAGAGGGGGTGGAGCTTGCGAGCGTGCGCGAGATAGTGATAAAAAAGGCAGAAAGTGGGCTGAAAGTAATAAGGTTATAGTATAATAGGGGAAATAAGGAGGTAAGATGAGCAAGAGTGAGAGAGATGTGAAAATTATTGCGGTGGTGGGGATGAGTGGAAGTGGGAAAAGTGTGGCGGTGGATTATTTGACGGAAAAAGGATACCCGAAGGTGTATTTTGGGGGGATGATTTATAAGGAAATGGAGCGGAGGGGAATAGAGAGAACAAAAGACGGCGAGAGCGAGAAAAAGTTTAGGGAAGAAATACGCGAGAAAGAGGGGAAGGATTGGGTGGTGAGGCAAGTGATAGCGGAGACGAAGAATTTGATAGAGGCGGGACAGAAGAGAATTGTGCTTGATGGGGTGTATTCTTGGACGGAATATAAAATCTTGAAACAGGAATTTCCGGGGGAGGTGGTGTTTGTGGCGATTGTGGTGCCGAAGAAATTGAGATATAAACGGGTGGCGGAGAGAACGGAGAGACCGTTTAACCGGACAGAGATAATAGAAAGGGATAGGTCGGAAATAGAAAATTTGGAGAAAGGTGGGCCGATTGCGATGGCGGATTGGTATATTATGAACGACGGGTCGGTGGCAGAAATGCATGAACAGTTGAAACGAATTTTGGAGGAAGTAGGTTTTTGATGAAGAAGTTGGTGATAATTGACGGGAAGAGCGTGTTCTATCGGGGGTATTATGCCATGGGGGCGCTTTCGACGAGTGAAGGAGTGCCGACGGGAGGAGTGTATGGGTTCGCGGCGATTTCGATGGAACTGGTGAAAAAACTGGAGCCGAATAAGGTGGTGGTGGCTTGGGATAAGGCGAAGACTTCGACAGCGAAGCGAACGGCGATTTTTAGCGAATATAAAGCGGGGAGGGTGAAACCGCCAGAAGATTTTTATGCGCAGATTCCGTATCTTAGAGAGCTTATTTTGGACCTTGGGTGGGGATTTTTGGAGGCGGATGAATATGAGGCGGATGATATTATTGGGACGCTTGCGAGAGAAGCGAAAGAGTCGGGAGAGTGGAAAGTTTATATTATTTCTTCGGACCTTGATATGCTTCAGGTGGTGGATGAAAATGTGAAAATGTATCGGCTTTTGAAGGGGTTTTCTGAATTGGAAGAAATAGACGTGGCGGCGGTGGAAGAAAAATATGGAATAAAGAAAGAACAGTTTTTGGATTTGAAGGCGATAAAGGGAGATGCGTCGGATAATATTCCGGGGGTGCCAGGAATAGGCGAGAAGGGGGCGGTGAGACTTTTGAATGAATACGAAAGCCTAGATGGAGTTTATCAGAACATAGAGAACATAAAGGGGGCGACACGTAAGAAACTTGAGGCGGGGAAAGAGTCGGCAGAGATGTCGTATGAATTAGCGAAGATTATGACGGACGCGCCGGTGAAACTCGAAGATGTGCCGGAGCTTGTGATAGATAAGCCGAGGATTTTAGGGGCGCTTGAAAAGTTGGAGTTTAAGTCGCTAGAGCGGAAGTTTATGAAGTGGAGCATGGGGGAGTTTGAGGAAAGGAAGGCGGAGGCAGGGGTGGAAAAGTCGGTGGTGGATGATAGAAAATTGCCGGAAGATGTGATTTTTTCGTTTAATGTGAAGAAGTTGATGCATGAGAACCCGAAAGTTGCCAAGAGGATTTTAGAGGGGGCGAAATTTTATGACCTTGGGCAAGGTAGGTTTCTGTTGAACCCACTCGAGAGGAGAGAAGAAACAGACCCGAAAGACGATGCGGAGGAAATGAGGCGGGAGTATTTTAGGCAACAAGATGAGTTTTTGAAGTATCCGAAACTGAAACGGGTGTTTTTGCAACTTGATATGCCGATGGTGCCGGTGCTTTATAAGATAGAAGAGCGGGGGATGAAAATTGATTTTAAGTATTTTGAAGGATTGGCGAAAGAGTTTGAGAGGCAAATTGGGAAGCTAACGAAGGAAATCTATGAACTAGCGGGGACAGAGCTGAATATAAATTCGCCGATTCAATTGTCGTTTGTGCTGTTTAACCAACTTGGACTGCCGACGAAAGGAATAAAGAAAACGCAGAGAGGATATTCGACGGGAGCGAAGGAGCTGGATAAGCTGAAAGAGTTGCACCCGATTGTGCCGAAACTGATTGAATATAGGGAAGTGGCAAAACTTTTGAACACGTATATCGTGCCGCTGCCGGGTCTTGCGGATATAAATGGAAGGATACATACGACGTTTACGCAGGACGTGACGGCGACGGGGAGGCTGTCGAGCTTGAATCCGAACTTGCAGAATATTCCGACAAGGACGGAGCTGGGGAAGAAAATTCGCGAAGGGTTTGTGGCAGAAGAGGGGAAGGTGATGATTTCTGCGGATTATGCGCAGTTTGAGCTGAGGTTGGCGGCGGCGCTTTCGGGGGATGAGGCACTGGTGAAGGATTTTAACGACGGAGTGGATATTCATACGAAGACGGCGGCGGAGGTGTATGGGGTAAAGATGGAAGAAGTGACAAAAGAGCAGAGAAGAATGGCGAAGGTGGTGAACTTTGGGATTATTTATGGAATGAGCGCGAAGGGGTTGGCGGACGCGACGGGGATGACGATAGAAGAAGCGAAAAAATTTGTGAAGCAGTATTTTGAGTTAAGGAAACCGATACAAGATAAACTAAACGGATATTTGGAGCAGGCAAGAAGCGAGGGGTTTGTGGAGACGTATTTTGGACGAAGGAGGCCGACGCCGGACGTGAAGAGTGCGAATTTTATCGTTAGGACGGGGGCGGAGAGGGCGGCGCAGAATATGCCGATACAGGGGACGGAGGCGGATTTGATGAAGCTTGCGATGATTAGGCTGGACAAAGAGTTGCCAGAGGGGGCGGAGATGATTATGCAGGTGCACGATTCGATTATGGTGGAGGTGAGTCCGGAGAAAGCGGAGGAAACGAAGGAAGTGATGAAGAGGGTGATGGAGGGGGTGGCGCCGGAGCTGGGAGTGAAGCTAAGCGTGGACGTGAAGGAAGGGCAGAGGTGGAGTGAGATATGAGCTCTGGGGAGCTGTCGATTTCTTATGACGCGGTGGAGGGGGAGGTGGTGTTTGATTTTGATAAGGAAAAGGAAACGATTTGGGCGACGCAGGCGGAGATTGCAAAAATTTTTGGGGTGGACAGGTCGGTGGTGGCGAGACACTTGAGAAACATTTTTCGCGAGGGAGAATTGGAGGAGAGTCGAACTTGTGCAAAAAATGCACATGTTGGATTTGAAGGGGGTCGGCGGGTGGTGCGCCAGATAAGCTTATATAATTTGGATGCGATTATTTCGGTGGGGTATAGAGTGAACTCGAAGAAAGCGACGAGGTTTAGGGTATGGGCGACGGGAGTGATAAAAAAGTATGTGGTGGACGGGGCGGCGGTGAATGAGAGAAGGCTGAAGGAGCTTTCGGGGGAAAAGTTGGAGCGGATAGAGGGGGCGCTTTTGATGGTGAAGAGATTGATGATGAAGACGGAGTTGGAAGAGGACGAGGCGAAGGGGATTTTGGAGGTGATAGCGAAATATGGGAAGGCGTTTGGGGAGGAAAAGAGGAACACAAAGGCGAGAAGGGGGATTTCGATTGGGGATGTACAGAATTTGGTGGAGGATTTAAGGGAGCAGACGGGGGAGACGGGAGAATTTGGGGAGTTTAAGGAAGAGGGAAGAAGGCGAACAGAGGATTTTATTGAGAGATTGACAGCGGGCGAAGAAGGAGAAAACGTGGAGGAGAGAGCGGCGAGGTTGCTTTATTTTGTGGTGAAGGGGGAACGGCCGTTTGTAAGGGGGAATAGGAGAATTGGTGCGTATCTTTTTGTGTATTTTTTGACAGTGAACGACGTGAGGCTTTCGGGGGAGGGAGAGACAAAGATTTCGGATAGGGCGCTTACGGCGATTGTGATGTTAATAGCGGAGAGCGAGGGGGCGGAGAAGGAGTTGATTGTGGATGTGGTGAGGAGATTGCTTGAAGGGTAGTGTGATATAATTTTTTTATGAGTAAAAAACCGAAGAAGACGAACAAAGATAAGAAAGAAGTTGCTAAGACTGAGGTAAAGAAAGAGAAAGAAGGGAAGAAGAATATTGTTGTAAAAATTACAACTATAGTGATTTTGGCGATTTTGGCGGTTTTTGGAATAAAAGAGGGGGTGATTTGGTTGTTAAGACAAGAGAAGGTGGAAACGGAGACGGTGGAGGTCTCGGAGGATGCGAGGGGGTTTTCGGGATATTTTAAGGAATATTTGGCGAGTAGGCTGGCAGTAGAGAATTTGTTTAAGTTTGAGTTTAGAGAGAAAAGTAGGGAAGAGATTTTGGAGAGATTGGCGGAAGTGAAAGATGGGTTTTCGAAGGTTTTGCGAGGAATAGAGACGTATGCCGAGTCAGAAGAATATAAAGAGGTGGCGGAAGTGATAGAGAACGATGCGGAGGTGATGCTAGCGACCGTGAGGGGGGCGAGGAGAGTGATGACGGAAGAGTATGCGGACGAGGCGGACAGGGAAGCGGATTTTATGAAAGTGACGAGTGAAGGAATGGAGAGTATGAGGAGTGAGTTTTATCTTGCGGGAGGGATGTATAAAGAGGGGGAACAGGGGAAGATTAGTGAGGAGGGGATTGCTATTTTTAAGGGAGTGGCGGTTGTGGAAGTAGGGGGTGGAGTGATGAATGTGTTTGTGGGCGACGCAGAGAGGGGGTTTGTGACGATAGATGGGGAGGGATATGTGGAGGGGGCGAAGGCAATTAGGGCGGAGAAAGCGTTTTTGTATACGGGGGCTAGATTAGTGAAGTTTGGAACGGGAGTAAGGGAGGAGATTTTGGCGGGGAAGCTTGTGGTGATGGAAACGGAAATAAAAGAGGGGAAGGCGGAGATAACGAGGAGAAAGATGGGGGTGATTTCGGAGACGGTGATGGGGGTGGAGGAAAAATTGAAAGAAAAAGGAGTGGAGGGGGCCTTGACGGCGGATGAGAAGGGAACGAGCGAGATTTTGACGGAGACGGAAGAAGCGGTGAGGGGGAAGAAGAAATGAAACTAAACGAGGTGGCGAGAGAAGGAACAGAATAGTGCCGGAACTGCCTGAAGTTGAGACGATACGGCGGGGGCTTTTTGAGTGTTTGAAGGAGGGGAAAGCGGGGAAGGTGGAGAGGATTAAGGTTTTTGAGCGGAAAAGTTTTATTGGTGAGGAGGGGGAGATGGTGGGGGCGGAAGTGGTGGGGCTGAGAAGAAGGGGGAAGGCGTTGGTGTTTGATTTTAGCAACGGGAAGTCGATAATAACGCATCTGAGGATGACGGGGCAGTTGATTTTTGTGGAGGGGGAGGAGACGGAGGGCGAGACGGGTGTGGTGGGAGAGGAAGAGCTTGGACGGAGATTTGCGGGGGGACATCCGAATGATAACTTTATTGCGAGGCTACCGAATAAACAGACGAGGGTAGAGGTGGATTTTGAGCGGGGAAAATTGTTTTTTAATGACCAGAGGAAGTTTGGATTTTTTAAGGTGGTGCGGACGGAGGGGGTGGAGAAAGATAGTTTTATAAGTAGACTTGCGAAAGAGCCTTGGGAGATGACAGGGGAGGAACTGTATGAAAAGCTAAAGCGGAAAAAGTCAGCGATAAAGACGGTGATTTTAGACCAAGAGGTGATTTGTGGGTTGGGGAATATTTATGCGGACGAAACTTTGTTTGAGGCGGGGATTAGTCCGACGAGGAAGGCAGAGGAAGTTTCGCTAGAGGAGGCGGAGAAAATTGTGAAGTGTGCGAGGAAGGTGATGGAGCGGTCGCTGGAGGCGGGCGGGTCGACGATTAGGAATTATGTGAAGGCGGACGGAACGAAGGGGGATTATCTTGAGTTGTTTGCGAAGGTGTTTAATCGAGAGGGGAAGAAGTGCGAGCGGTGCGGGGGAGAGATTTTGAAGATGAAAGTGGGAGGGCGGGGGACGCATTATTGTCGGAGGTGCCAAAAATGATAACGGTTATAACGGGAGACGATAGGATAAAGGCGGAGGGAGAAGTAAAGAAGAGACTAGGGGAGGAGTATGAAGTTTTTGAGGGGGAGGAGCTAGAGCCGGGGGACTTGACTGGGATATTTTTGGGGATGAGCTTGTTCGGCGCGGGAGGGCGGAAGATTTTGGTGAAGGGGATGCTTGAGAATAAGGAAGCGGTGGAAGAACTGATGGGGAGACTGGGGGAATTTTTGGGGACGGAGGCGGAGGTGGTGATTTGGGAAGAAAAAATAGACAAGCGGTCGGTGCTTTATAAAAAGTTGGGGCAGGCGGGGGTGGAGGTGAAGGAGTTTAAGCGGGGGGAAGAGATAGATATGAGGGCGGTGTTTAATATATATAATATAGCGCTTAGAGATGGAAAGTGGGCGTTAGAGGAAATTGAAAAAATAGAAAATAAGCAAGACCCGTATATGTTTTTTGGGCTGATGGTGGCGCAGGCTTTGAAGCAACTAGAGTGGAGACCGAACGGAGCGAGAGAGAAGAGGATTGTGAAGGAGCTTGGGGAAGTTGATATGGAAATGAAAACCACGGCTAGGGAGCCGTGGATAATCGTGAAGAGTTTTTTGGTTAGGCTTTCTTCGTTGTAGATTTGGATGTAGATTTTTTGGTGGTCTTTTTGGCCGCAGGTTTTTTAGTGGCTTTAGCGAGAGATTTGGCGAGTTTAGCGAGGGCAGACTTGCGACGAGAGGCAGTGTTTTTCTTGAGGAGGTCTTTTTTGACGGCCTTGTCGTATTCGCTTTGGACTTTTCTCATGTTTTCGGCAGAAGGGTCGGCCTTGAAAGCTTTAAGAGCGAGTTTAATGTCGCGTTTGATGGCCTGGTTTTTGGCGGTACGCTTGGTAGCTTGGCGGGCGGCTTTTTTAGCGGATTTTATGATGGGCATTAGAATTCCTGTTAGATTAGTTATGCTGTTTTATGTATTATACATTAGAGTGAGGGATTTTGCAAGGGAAGGGGAAACTTGTAAATATAAAAAGGTTGTGGTAAACTGAGAAGGAATAAGGTCATTTTAACGTTAAAATAAATATGCAGAATAACAGTAGCCAGTCGCAGGTTCCACCGGTTCCGCCAGCTGCGTCTTCGAGTGAGGACGTGGAGGAGAGCGGGGGTGGGGCGCAGGTAGTGAAAAACGCATTTAAAGATGTGATGCGGAAAATTCGGGAGGGGGAGAATGTTTTGGTGGCGCTTTCTGATAATCCGTCGGTGGATGAGCTGGCGGGGGCGATTGGGTTGAGTTTGGCGTTGAGCGCGGCGGGGAAGCATGCGACGGCGATTTATTCGGGGAAGACGCCGAATGTGTTGGAGTTTTTGAACCCGGGCGAGACGTTTGAAGTAAATACGGATAGTTTGCAGGATTTTATTATCGCGCTGAATAAAGAGAAGGCCGACCATCTTAGGTATAAGATAGAGGGGGATTATGTAAAGGTGTATATTACACCTTATAAGACGACGATTTCGGAGGGGGATTTGGAGTTTTCTAGAGGGGATTTTAACGTAGATTTGGTGGTTTCTTTGAATGTGCCGGCGGCGACGGAGCTGGATGGAGCGTTGAGAGAGTATGGGCGGATAATGCATGACGCGACGACGGTGAATATAACGAACGGAGCGCCAGGGAAGTTTGGGGACTTTGAATGGGTGGACCCGAACGCAAGCTCGGTGTCGGAGATGGTGGCGAGAGTGGCGATGGAGCTGAATAAGGAGCTTGATGAGACGGTGGCGACGGCGCTGTTTTCGGGGATTGCGTTTGCGACGGATAAGTTTACGAATCAGGCGACAACTTCGGAAGTGATGAAGCTGGCGGCGAAGTTGATGGAATTTGGGGCAGACCAGAGAGAAGTGATGAAGAATTTGTCGCAAGAAGTGGTGTTTAGCGATGGGGGTGAGGCGACGAGCGTAGCTGAGACGGAGACGAAGAACGAGGAAGAAGTGCCGGCGGAGGGGCAGGTGTCGAGTGCGGAAGATATGACGCATCTAGCGATTAGTCATGAAAAAGAGGTGACGAAAGAGGAACCGCAGGGGGTGATGAAAGTGGCGGAGGAAGCTAATGTGGCGCAGGCTGTGACGACTTCGGCAGAGGGGGCTAATGCGGAAGCTCTTGGGGCGCAAGCCGTGGGGGTGGCGTCGGTAGGGACTGGCGAGGCGTCGGGGGCTGGGGTAGCTTTGGCAGAAGCGCCAGCGGTAGGAACGCCGGAGGGGGCGGGGTTGGAGACATCGATGAACGAAGAGACGGGGCAGGTTGATTATGGGAAGATGATTGATGATGCTTTGGCGGAGCCATTGCCTGGAGAAGTGCCGATAGGGGAGGTGATGGTGAAAAATGCGGGTGGGGCGATACCTCCGGTGGAGGAGAGTGCGTTTAGACAGACGGCTAGGGCGATTGTGAATAAGGTGGGGGACACGTTCGCGGCAGGGATTTCGCAGATGAGAGAAGGAGCTGGAGGCGAAAGTGGCGCGCAAGGGGTAGAAGGGGCGCTAGGAGCGGAGAATATGCAAGGAATGGGGGGAGTGTCGGGAGCCGAAATGACACCGGGGCTTGGTGTGCCAGGGGCGGAGGGTATGCAAGGCGGAGGGCAGGAGTTAGTTGGAAGCGAAGGGCGGGGAGGGGTAGCGGTAAATCCGGTGGCGAGTAGTGATGTGGTGGTGACGCCAGATACAAATATCGTGGCGGAGAATGGGAATGATATTGGTATGAACGGGGGAGAGATGCCGGAAGCGCAGGGGATAGAGGGGGTGTCGCAGGATGAGATTGATGCCTTGAACGTTATAAAGCAAGGTCAAGCGAAAGCGGCGGAAGATTTGGGGCTTGGGGCGACTGGAGAGTTGCCGAGGATTGTGCCTCAGAGGGGGACGGTGGGGTACGAAGCGCCAGAGGGGGCGACGATGAATCCGGCGACGATGCAAGCGCCGGGGGTGCAAGGGATGCAAGCGGCGGGGAATGTGCCGAACATGGACTATTCGATGGGGGGAACGCAGGGGAGCGTGAACGGGGGGGACTTTGGGGGAGCGCAGATGGGTGGGATGAACGGGGGATTTGATGGGGGAGTACAGATGGGTGGGATGCAGATGAATGACATGAACGGTGGGATGAATGGAGAGGCGCAAGGTGGGTTTAGCGGGGGAAGTATGGCGGGAGCGACGGAGATGAGCGGAGTGTTGCCGATGCCTGGGCAGGAAATGACGCCGCCGCCTGTGACACCGATGCCAGATTTTACGACTATGCCGCCGGTGCAGAATATGCCGAGTGAGCCGGTGGGGCAAGGGATGCAAATGGGGCAGATGCCGGGACAAATGGAACAGATGGGAGCGACGCAACCAGTGCAACAGATGGGGCAGATGGGGACGATGCAGCCGATGCAACAGATGGGGCAGATGCCGAATGACCCGTCGGCGTTTCAGATACCGAATGTGCCAATGGTGAACGGGGGACAGGGGCAGAGTTTTTAGGGGGAATGTGGTAGAATGAGGGGAATGGATGAGATTTTTTTGATTGACAAACCAAAGGGGATGAGTAGTTTTGGGGTGGTGGCGAGAGTGCGGAGAGTGTTGACAGAGAAGATGAAGGAATGTGGGAGAGCGAGCGAAGTGGGGAAAGAGGAAAGAACGGGGGAGGGGGTGAAGGGGGGAGATTTTGGTGTCGTGAAAAAGCAGGGGAGGAAGAGGGTGAAGGTGGGGCATGCGGGGACGCTTGACCCGTTTGCGACAGGGCTTTTAATTGTTCTTGTTGGGAAGGCGACGAAACGGAGCGGGGAGTTTTTGAAGCTAAATAAGGAATATGTGGCGGAGGTGAGGCTTGGGGAAAAGTCGACGACGGGGGACCCGGAGGGGGAGATAACGGAGAGTTTTAGAGTTTTGGGGGAGGGCGAGAGAGATGAGATGGGGTTGGGGGAGAATGAGGAAAATGTAGGGAATGTAGGAGAGGGTTTTTGTAAGGAAAAAGTAAAGAGAGGGAAAGCGCCGACGAGAGAAGAGGTGGAAAGAGCAGTGAGGAGTTTTTTGGGGGAGGTGGAGCAGAGAGTGCCGGCATTTTCGGCGGTGAAGATAAAGGGACGAAGGGCGTATGAGCTGGCGAGGAAGGGGGTGGAGGTGGAGATGCCGGTGAGGAAGGTGAAAATATATGATATAGAGGTGGCGGAATATGAGTGGCCGAAGTTGGTGGTGAGAGCGGAAGTGTCGAGTGGGACGTATATGAGGACACTGGGGGAGGATATTGGGGAGAAGCTTGGGGTGGGGGCGTATTTGACGGAGCTACGGCGGACGAAAATTGATAAATATAGTGTGGAGGAAGCGAAGGGGTTGGAGGAGTTTTTGAGAGAAGTGGAAGCGAAAAAACGCTAAAAAGGTGAAAAAATGTCGGAGAATCGCTCCGCGCTCAAAAAACGTGAAAATAGGGGTGGAAGAGGAACTTGAAGGGGTGGAATAGATGTGGTATAATGAGAGTATGATTAGCAAAGATAAGAAGGCTGAAGCTATCAAGAAGCTGGCTCGTTCCGAAAAGGACGTGGGGTCGCCTGAGGTTCAAATCGCGATTTTGACCGAGAGAATCAAAGAGGTGACGGAGCACGTTAAGGGGAACAAGCATGATTTTATGGCTCGAAGAGGCTTGATGCAGATGGTGGGGAAACGCAAAAGGCTACTCAAGTATCTTGAGAAGAATGACTTTGAGACGTATAAGGCTACGGTTTCTAAACTTGGACTGAGAAAATAGGTTAAACTAACTTCTACTTGGTCTAGACGGAAAGTCTTCGCTCGGTAAAAAGAGAATCCCCGCGTAAAGCGGGGATTTTTGTGGGGAAGGAAGGGGGTGGAGGGTGGAGATAACCGGTTCAGGATTTCAGGACGGGGTCGGTTTCGGCGGTTGCTTTGGCGCCGTTTTCAGCGGTCGGGGCGAGAGCGGAGATAGTGGGGTCGTTAACTCCGCGCTTCTTTTTTTTGCGGTCGGCTCTGCGGAGACCAACCGAGACCAAGAAGTTGTGGACAGAGTCCTTGTTCCTGTTTTTTGCAAACTCGGCGAGGCCGTTGTCGGCGTCTGACCACGCGTCCAGCAGGTTCTCGAGGTCGGAGATTAGGACGGGAATGAGCGCTTTGAACTGGGTCTGGATTTCTTCGGGACTGACGCTCTGACGCTCGCCAGGGCCGTAGGCAAAGGTGTACTTGCGGACAGCGTAATGTTCGCCGTCGGGGTGCTCGGTGGCTTGATCTGGGATGTAGAGAATGACCACGTGTAAGTCGGTCTCTTTGCGTAGTTTATCGCGCAGAGGGCGGAAAAGTTCGACAATCGGGTCGATGTCGAAGCTGCGAGCCTGGTCGTAGTAACTCCACGCGATATTTATGCACTCGCAGGAGTCGCTTCTCCAGGGGAGAATGGTTGGTCTGTTGTAGCCGACAAATCGGTTGACGGAAACGGGGTTGAAGGACATTTTAGGGTCCCTCCCTTCTATTTAAGATACAAGCCAAAAGGCTATCTTTATTATTATAGCACAAAACGTATAAAAAAGCAATAGCTAGATGAGATAACTGTAGCCGATATGGAGGGAGATGTGGTAAAATGAGAGGGTAAAATATGTAATTTGAGAAGACGGCAGAGAAAAGGCTCGAAAGGTCGAGGTTTTTCTCTGAGGTTTTCTCAAGGTGAAAGGAAAATATGGATATTATTAATCCGAGTGGCAAGAAAACTACGGTAGTGTCAACAGAGTGGCTAGGGAGGGAGTTGTCGCTAGAGGTGAACAGAGTGGGATTTAGGACGACATCGAGCGTTTTAGTGAAATATGGGGATACTGTGGTGCTTGGGTCGGTTGTGGTGGGGACGAAACCGGTGGTACAGGACTTTTTTCCGTTGTCGATAGATTATGAAGAGAAGTTTTATGCGGCGGGGAAGATTTCTGGGTCGAAGTTTATTAAGAGGGAGGGGAAGCCGAGCGACGAGGCGGTGCTTGTTGGAAGGCTAATAGATAGGCCGATACGACCGCTGTTTCCGAAGGGGTATAGACAAGAAGTGCAGGTGGTGACGACGGTGCTTTCTATGGACCCAGCGTTTAGGCCAGATATGGTGGCGATGATTGCGGCGTCGAGCGCGTTGATGAACGCGGGCGTGCCGTTTGATGGGCCGGTGGCGGGATTACGCATCGGTCGGATAAACGGGGAGTTTAAGGCGTTTTTGACGGCGGAAGAGAGGGAGAAGTCGGCGCTTGACCTTGTGGTGGCTTGTAAAGATGGAAAGGTGGTGATGGTAGAGGCGGGGGCGAAAGAAGTGCCGGAAGAGATGATTATTGAGGCGATGCATTGGGCAGTGGAGAAAGTGCAGCCGGTGCTTGACCTTCAGAGAAAGTTGCAGAAGATTGTAGATTGTCCTGAGCAGGAGTATGAATTGGTGCTACCTGACCCAGAAATACAGGAGAAGGTGGATGAATGGACTGAGGGGAAGTTTGGTGAGAAGGTGAGGGGGAACGTTTTGGAGCGCGCGAGGGTGTTGGACGAGATGAAATATGAGATGCACGATCAGTTTGCGTTGGAACTTGGGGAGGGCGAGACGGATACGGAAAAGGTCGAGTGGTATGATGCGAATTTGAGGGATAAATATAACCAAGCGTTTGAGTTAGCGGTACATCATGAAGTGAGAAGGTCGATAGTGGAGGAGGGGATTCGCCCGGATGGAAGAAAACTAACTGAGGTGAGACCGCTCTCGAGTCAGGTGGGGATATTGCCGAGGACGCACGGGTCGTCGCTGTTTACGCGAGGAGTGACGCAGGCGATGAACATCGTGACGCTCGCGCCGTTGTCGTTTGCGCAGATTGTGGACACGATGGAAGTGACGGACGGGAAACGCAGGTATATTCATCATTATAATGCGCCGAGCTATACGGTGGGAGAAGTGGGGAGAATTGGTAGCCCGGGGAGAAGGGAAGTAGGACACGGATATTTGGCAGAGAGGGCGCTTAAACCGGTGCTTCCGACAGAAGAGGAGTTTCCGTATGCGATTAGATCGGTGACAGAGATTATGTCGCAGAATGGTTCGACCAGCATGGCGGCGACATGTTCGAGTTGTCTGGCTTTGATGGACGCGGGCGTGCCTTTGAGACGGCCAGTGTCGGGGGTGGCGATGGGGCTGATGGTGGACGTGCCGAAGGGGCAGGAAATTACGGCGGAAGATGTTGACAGGGCGTATGTTTTGACTGACTTGATGGATGCAGAAGATTTTGCGGGGGATATGGACTTTAAGGTGACGGGAACGACTGAGGGGGTGACGGCGCTTCAGATGGATATGAAGGTGCATGGGTTGCCGGTTGAGGTGCTTGAGAAAGCTATCAAACAGTCGCACGAGGGAAGAATGTTTATTTTGGAGCATATGCTGTCGGTGCTTGACGGGCCGAGAAAAGAGATTTCTAAGTATGCGCCGAGAATAGAGAAGCTGGTGGTGAACCCGGATAAGATTGGAGCGATAATTGGCAAGGGTGGGGAAATGATAAATAAGATTACGAGCGAAACCGGGGCGATGGTGGACATTGAGGACTCGGGGCTGGTGACGATTTCTGGGAATGACCCGGAGACGATAAAGAAAGCGCTGGATTGGATTAAAGGGTTGGTGGAAGAGCCTGAGGTGGGGAAAGTGTATGAAGGCGTGGTGGCGACGATAAAGGATTTTGGCGCGTTCGTGACGATATTGCCGGGGATAGACGGAATGTTGCACGTGTCGCAGATTAGCGATAAGAGAGTGGAGAACGTGAGCGACGTGCTAAGGGTGGGGCAGAAGGTAAGGGTGAAGCTGGTGGCGATTGACGAGAGGGGGAGATTGTCGCTTAGTATGCGTCACTTAGACTAGTGTGATATAATTTAGGTGCAGCTCGAAAACCGTACAAGTGTTATTGATTTATTGACCTGGCGGGAGTAGATTCTGTCGAAGTCGAGCTGCGCATACTTGGCTTGGTAGCTCAATTGGATAGAGCAGCTCCGTCCTAAGGAGAAGGTTGTGGGTTCAACTCCCGCCCAGGTCACCATTTTTTTTGTGTGATATAATGAGAATATATGAATTTGAGATTTGGGGCTTCTAATGAGAAAAAAACCGAGCGCGAGAAGGTGGAGGAGAGGCGCGAGGAAGTATTAACGCGGGGTAGGAAGTTTAAATATCCACTTCAGTATGCGAAGCATAAGCTAGTGATAAACACGATTATTATTGCGGTCGTGGCGATGGCGGGGTTAGTGGCGGCGGGGTGGGTGGCGCTGTATAGATTTCAGGATATGGGGGACATTATGTATCGCATATCGAGAGTGATACCGGTGGCGGTGGCGAAGATTGATGGAGAGAGTGTGAGGTTTTCTGATTATTTGATGATTGCAAGGAGTAGTTTGAGCCCGATTGAGAAGCAGTCAGGAGTGGAGGGTAGCGTCGAAGACAAGAAAGCGATGCGAGAAGAATATAAAAGGTCAGCCTTGACGCAGGCGGAAAGTCTTACGTATGCGCTGAAACTTGGGAGGGAGCTTGGGGTGACGGTGAGTGATGAGGAAGTAAAGAAGGTGTTTGATGAACATAGGAAAGTGGGCGGGGCGGAGAGGAGTGAAGAAAGTTTTTTGAAGGTGCTTTCGACGAATTTTGGGTTGTCGAAGAGCGAATATGAGAGGGCTTTGTATCTTGCGTTGATGCGGGCGAAAGTGGAGGAAGCGATAGATACGGAAGCGAAAAAGACGGCAGAAAAAGTGGAGGCGCTACTGAAGGAGAACGGTGGTGATTATGAGAAAGCGGCGGCGGGACTTGAGGGGAAGGTAGAAGTCGAGAAGACGGGCGGGTTGATTGATAATAAAAATGTGGATGGGGGGAGAAGTGGGGTGGCGAGCACGCTTGAGGCGGGGGGACAAAGCGGGAGGTTTTTGTCGAGTAACGGGGACGGGTATTATTTTGTGAAGTTGATAGAAAAGACCGAGACGCAAGTGAACTATGTGAGCATTTTTGTCCGGTTTACGGAGTTTGAGAAGCGTGTGGAAGAAGTGCGAGCGCAAGGAAAAGTGACGGAATATATTGAAATCGGTGGGAGTTTTGACGAAGAGGGGTAAAAAAGTGTGATATAATGGGGGAGTCGCGGGTATCGTATAGCGGCTATTATGTATCCTTCCCAAGGATGAGATGTCAGTTCGACTCTGATTACCCGCACCATTTTTAGGATGCCGATGTAGCTCAGTTGGTAGAGCAGCTCATTCGTAACGAGCAGGTCACAG
>CAZBLB010000005.1:0-41016 GCA_964492765.1 uncultured Candidatus Saccharibacteria bacterium | reverse complement strand
AGCAGCTCATTCGTAACGAGCAGGTCACAGGTTCGACCCCTGCCATCGGCTCCAGAAAGTCGATAAAAAATCTCCGCCGAAGTGGCGGAGATTTTGGTTGAGCCGGGAGTTTGATTAGCCGACTGATTGGTTTAGGCTAATGGTCGGCCGATAGATCTGGTTATTTTTTGGCTCCAGAATAGTGAGAATTGCCGAAGGCAAGGATAAGCTCGAAGATAGGAGCGAAGAAAATGAGACCGAGAATAAAGAGGATGGATTTTTTGAAAGCTTGGCCGAGTTTGATGCCAATGATGACGCTGAGGACGGGAGCATAGAGTGCAGTCACGGCAGCGATAGCGGGGACGAAATTAGCGAGGATGCCGATGAGGACAGGAATAAGGACGATATAAATCCAGAAATTGATGCCGATGATGCGACAGAAGATGTAGACGTTATAGATAGGAATGAGGGACTTCCAACCCGCTTCGCCAGCTTTGGTGAAAATTTTCCACCAAGCGATAATCATTAAGACGAGAATAATAAGAGAGACGATGCTGAGGGAGGCGAGATAGCCGCTGAGCGCGCCATTTAGAAAGCTGTTGCCGAGGCCGACAGAGCTGTTGACGAGATCTAGATTGTTCATGATGGAAAATCCTTGTTTAATGTTAAGGCGATTTTAACATAAAAAGTATGAAAAATTCAAGGTCGAGTTAAGGATTGAAAGAGGACTTGAAAAAGAAAGAGGGGTAGGGTATAATGACGGGAGTGGATTCGTAGCTCAGTTGGTTAGAGCGCTGCCCTGTCACGGCAGAGGTCGCGAGTTCGAGTCTCGTCGGATCCGCCATACATACCGAAAACAAGTTTTCGTATGTATGTTTGGATCCTTGACTGCTCCGCAGAACGGATCCGCCACAATATATATATTCGCTCATAATGGGGCGATTTTTTATTTTTGTGGCTATGGTATAATGGTTGTAATATGAAAAAGTTAGGTCGGGGGGTGATAAAGATTTTTAGAAACGATAAGGCGTTGTTCTTGTTGATGATTTTGTTGTTTATTGTGGGGACGACGTTGGCGCTACATACGTTTTTGCATTTTAAGGGGAATGGAACGACGCTTTATATTGGATATTCGGATATTGGGCGGTTTAGCGGTGGAGACCCGATGAGTTTGTGGAGTTCGGGAGGATATAGGACGGGTGGATGGAAGGATATGATTGCGTTTCCGATTCTTGGGGCAGTGCTTGGAGTGATGCATAATTTGTATGCTGTAAAAGTATATCTTAGGAAGGGGAAAGGATATGCTTATAGTATGGTGATAGTGTCGCTTGTGATGGGCGCGATTTTGATGATGGTTTTGATGAGGCTGCTTGGGGAAATATAATGAAGAGAAGTTTGGAAATTCCGCTAGGGAAGAGGACGAGAAAATATAGGTTTTTTGAGATATTGCCGGGGTTGGTGTCGTATGGCGGGGTAATTCTTTTGTTTGTGCTTTCGTATGTAAGTCCGATAATTGGGGCGATATATTTGTTGTTGATAATATCGACGACGTTAGTGAAGGCGATTGGGGTGGCATATCAGACATGGGTGGGGTTTCAGACGATAAAAATGGCAGAGGGCGTGAATTGGAGAGAGCGGTGCGAGGATTTGGACGAGCCGCACGAGGCGTATGAAAGATTGCATAATAGACAATCGACGGCGTATAACTTTGGGGAACATATTGCGAACTTAAGGAGGATAAGTTCGGACGGGGAAGCGAAGCAAAATTATTTGAAGCCGAAGGAAATATATCATGCGGTGATTATGGCGGCGTATAACGAGGGGATAGAAGTGATGAAACCGAGTATTGAAGCGGTGAGAGACACGACGTTTCCGAATGAGAGAATTATTTTTGTGCTTGGTTATGAAGAGAGGGGTGGGGAGGAGATAGAAAAAAATGCGAAGGAACTTCAGAAAATGTTTAAGGGGGTGTTTAAGGATTTTATTATAGTTAAGCATAAAGATGGAATGAGGGGAGAAATTGTGGGGAAGGGGCCGAACATTTCTAATGCGGGAGAAGAACTTTCGAGATATATCGAGAGAAAGAGGATAAATAGAGAGAAGGTGGTAGTATCGACGATTGATAGTGATAATAGGATGCATGAAAAATATTTGGATGCGGTGGCGTATGAGTTTTGTTCGAGAGAAAGGGAGGCGAGGCAGAGAAGAAGCTATCAGCCGGTGTGTATTTTTACGAATAATATTTGGGATGCGGTGGCGCCGATGAGGGTGATTGCGGTGAGCAACTCGTTCTTTAACGTGATACAAAGCATGAGACCACATATTTTGTGGAACTTTGCGAGCCATTCGCAACCGCTGGCGGCGATTGAGGATATGGGATATTGGAGTAGAAGAACGATTGTGGAGGACGGGCATCAGTATTGGAGAAGTTATTTTTACTTCAAGGGTGATTATGATACGGTGGCGATTAGGATTCCGATTTATCAGGACGCGGTGATGGACGAGACAGTGATAAAAACACTCAAGGCGCAGTTTGTGCAGTTAAGACGTTGGGCGTATGGGGCGAGCGATATTGCATATGTGGGGAATTTGTTGTTTGACAAGAAAAGAGAAGTGCCGTTTTGGAAGACGTTTGTAAAATTTGTGAGACTTTTTGATAGCCATGTGACAAGGACGATGATTGCGCCGATAGTGGCGTTTGGTGGGTGGGTGCCGATGATTATGAATTTGTCGGCGAGGGGGATGGCGGTGTTTAATTTGCCGATGGTGGTGAGTGCAGTGCAGACGGCGGCGAGCATTGGGTTGATTGTGACGGTGCTGGTGAGTCTAAGGATGCTTCCGGAGAGACCGGAAAGATATAAGAAAACAAAGAAAGTATGGATGGTAGTGCAGTGGATACTGGCCCCGATAGTGGCGTTGGTCTATTCATCGGCGTCGGCGTATTATGCGCAGACGCGACTTTTGACGGGAAGATATATGGAAAAGTTTGACGTGACTAAGAAAATTGTGAAGAAGTAATAAAACAAGACAGCGGTGGCGCGTTGCTTGATGGGGGAGTACATGGTATAATTTTGGGCATGAGACTAAGCGAGACTTTTGTAAAAACTTTGAGGGATGCGCCGAAAGATGAGAGCGCAAAGAATGCGCAGCTTTTGATAAGGGCGGGATATATACATAAAGAGATGGCGGGGGTGTATGCGTTTTTGCCGTTAGGATTAAGAGCGATTGAAAAAATTAAGAATGTTATTAGGGAAGAGTTGAACGCGATTGGAGCGGAAGAATTGCAGATGACGGTCTTGCAAAATCCAGAGCCTTGGAAAAAGACAGACCGGTGGGATGCGAAGAAGATGGATGTGTGGTTTAAGACGGAGTTGATGGCGGGAGGGGAACTAGGACTGGCACCGACGCATGAAGAGCCGATTGTGCAGATGATGAAAGATTATGTGAAGAGTTATAAAGACCTTCCGGTGATGATTTATCAGATTCAGACGAAGTTTAGAAATGAGCTGAGGGCGAAGTCGGGGATATTGAGAACGAGAGAGTTTTTGATGAAAGATTTGTATAGCTTTACGACGGACGAAGAAACGCACAAGAAGATTTATGAAACCGTTGAGAAAACTTATGAGAAGATTTATCGGAGGCTTGGGATTGGGGAGGACACATATGAGACGTTTGCGAGTGGCGGGGTGTTTTCTAAATATTCGCATGAGTATCAGACGTTACTGCCGGTGGGGGAGGATACGATTTATTATAATAAAGACAAGAGCGTAGTGCTGAATAAAGAAGTTTTGAATGACGAGGTTTTGAATGACCTTGGAGTGAGACGAGAAGAACTGAGTGAGACGACGGCGGCGGAAGTGGGGAATATCTTTACGCTGAAATATAAATATAGCGAGCCGCTTGGGTTGAAGTATCAAGACGGGGAGGGAAAGCAAGAGACGGTGTTTATGGGGTGCTATGGGATTGGCGTGAGCAGAGTGCTTGGGGTGATTGTGGAGAAATATGCGGACGAGAAGGGGTTGGTTTTTCCGGAGGCGGTGGCGCCGTATAAATATTATTTTGTGGGGATAGGCGAGAAGGGGGAAGCTGAGGCGGAAAAAATCTATGAAGAGAATAGGATGAAGGATGAGATTATTTTGGACGATAGAGATGCAAGGTTTGGGGAGAAGATGAAAGATGCGGAGCTGATGGGGATTCCTTATCGGGTAGTGATTTCTGATAGAACACTTGAGGCGGGGGAGGTAGAAATAACCGAGAGAATGACTGGCGAAACGAGAAGGGTGAGCCTAGAGGAGTTTAAGAGGGGCATATAATATATATATATATATATATATATTATTTGACAAAATGCTTAATGAACAGTAAACTGTAAAGGTTATTTAATTTTACTTCCATCAGGAGGTTTTGATATGGTAAAAAGAAGTATTGATTTGACTAAAGAGGGGCGAGCGGAGCTTGAGAAAGAGCTGGAGGAGCGTATCAAGGATCGCGAGGTGATTAAAGAGAAAATTGCGACGGCAAGAGCGTTTGGTGACCTTTCTGAGAATGAAGATTATTCGGCGGCGAGGGGTGAGCAGAAATTGAATGAGGGCAGGATAGTCGAGATTGAAGAGATTTTGAAGAGTGCGAAGATTATTGCGAGCAGGAAGTATGAGAAAGTGGTGGTGGGGGCGAAAGTGACGGTAGAGATGGGCGGGAAAGAATTTGTTTATTCTATTGTGGGACCGGTGGAAGCGAACCCGCTTGAGGGGAGAATTTCTAATGAGAGTCCGATAGGAAAGGCGATGTTTGGAAAGAAGGCAGGGGAAGAATATAAATTGCCGAATGGAAATACGGGGAAAATTGTCAAAGTAGAATAATGGTGATATAATCGTAACTGTTATGGCTACGAAGAAGAAAAGTTATAGTCGTGGAGGTGGTTCGAGGGGCGGTCGAAGCGGGGCAAAAAGACGCAGCGCACGTGAAGTGAGGAAGAAACAAGAACTTCCGGGAGGGTGGGGGTTTCAGATTTTGGCGTTGATTTTGATAGCGCTTTCGGTGGTATTAGTGGCAACATGGATATCAGGAGAAAAGAACGAGGCGTATAGGATTGTTTTTTCGGTGGTGGGACATGCGATGTTTGTGTTGCCGTTTTTGTTTGTGTATCTTGCGGTGAAGATTTTTAGGAGCGACGACAATAGAATACCGACGATTGTTTGGTTTGTGTCGCTCTTTTTTGTAGCATTTGCAGCGGGGGCGAGTGGGGTGTCGACGTTTGGAACGGTCGGGGCGCATGGTGGAGCGGTCGGAGAGTGGATGAATGAGCTGTTTGTGCCGATGTTTGGAACGGGGGCGGCGGTGTTTGTGTATGTGGTGCTGATGATAGTTTGCCTTTTGTTTATTTTTCAGAAGACGCCGAGTGCGGTGGTGCACGGAATGAAAGGGGCGTTGAAGGGGAAGGAGAAAGAAGTTAAGGAGGAAGAGGCGGAAGAAGTTGAGGTGGACGGCAAGAAACATAGAATGTTGCAGTTTAAGGTGAACAAGGGGGTAGCGGTGGAAGAAGAAGTGAAGAAACCGGAAGTGAAGAGAGGATTGTTTGGGGGTGTGAAGCAGGGAGAAGTGGTGGCGAAGGTAGAGGAAGGAGCGGGGAAAGGCGAGGCGAAGGCGGAGGGCGGAGCGCTGACGATAAAAGATATTGATTGGAAGATGCCGAGCGTGGAGTTGCTTGAGAAAAAGCAAAGCCCGGCGGACGCGGGAAATATACAACAGAACGCCGTGGTGATAAAGAGCACGTTGGCGGAGTTTGGGATAGACGTGGAAATGGAGGGGGCGAACATTGGGCCAAGAGTGACGCAATATACGATGAGGCCGCCACAGGGGGTGAACTTGTCAAAGATATTGGCGAGAGATAAGGAGTTGGCGCTTAATTTGGCGGTGGACAAGATTAGGATTGAGGCGCCGATACCGGGGACGAGGAGCGTGGGAGTGGAAATCCCGAATGCTAGGAGCGCGGATGTGAGAATGAGGGGGATAATAGAGAGTAGTGAATGGAAGAAAGCGACAGACCCGTTGACGTTTGCGGTGGGGAAAGATATTAGCGGTAAGGCGGTGGTGGCGAATTTGGCGAAGATGCCGCACCTGTTAATCGCAGGGACGACGGGGTCGGGTAAGTCGGTGATGACGAATACGCTGATAAGTTCGCTTTTATATAGAAATAGTCCGAGCGATTTGAAGTTGATTATTGTGGACCCGAAGCAGGTGGAGATGGCGCAGTATGAGGACATACCGCATTTGCTGACGCCGATTATTACGACGACAGAAAAGGCGTTGTCGGCGATGAAGTGGGCGGTGGACGAGATGGAGAAGCGGTATAGTTTGATGGCGGAGAAGAAAGTAAAGAATATTATGGATTATAATACGAGGGTGGCGGAAGAGAACGGTGAGGGGAAGATGCCGTATATTGTCGTGGTGGTGGACGAGATGGCGGATTTGATGATGATGGCTGGGAAAGATTTGGAAATGTTGATTGTGAGGATAGCGCAGAAAGGTAGGGCGGCAGGGATACATTTGGTGCTAGCAACCCAGAGGCCGGAAGTGAAGGTGATTACTGGTTTGATTAAAGCGAATATACCAGGGAGGATAGCGTTTGCGGTGGGGAGTCAGATTGACTCGAGGATTATGTTGGATCAGGGTGGAGCAGAGAAATTGCTCGGGAAGGGCGATATGTTGATGTTGACGACGGAGATGATGGGGAAGCCAAGGAGGATTCAGGGGGCGTGGGCAAGTGATACGGATATTGCGAAGTTGACGGACTTTTTGAGGGAACAGAGAGCGCCGGAGTATAACGCTGATGTGGTGGCGCAACCGGTGCAGATAAAGGGAATGGGGCCGAGCGACGGGGGAGCGATTGGAGACCTTGGGAGGAAGTATGACCCGAACGACCCAGTGGTGAGGAAAGCGGTAGAGATTAGTTTGAGCAAGGGGAAGTTTTCTACGGCGATGCTACAGACGTATCTTGGGAAAGGGCATGGGTTTGTGAGCGGACTCGCGATTTGGTTTGAGGAGATTGGGGTGATTGGCCCGCAGAACGGAAATAAGCCGAGAGATATGTTGATAAAAACTATGGAAGAGTTTGACCAGTTGGCGAATGTGTAGGTGGGTGGCGTGAGGAGTGGGGAAGTGGTGGGCGCGAGAGGGGATGATGGAGCGGGGGCGAGAGGTGGACAGGTGGGGAGGGGTGTGGTATAATAGTATTGATATTAACTCAGGAAGTAGCAAAGCGTACTTCCGTTAACCAAAGGAGTCTGTATGAAGCAGTATGAACTGACATTCTTGATTCATCCTGATTTGGAGATGAATACTGACACTGTCGTCAACAAGATTAAAGGCTTGATTGACGTGAACGGTGGCAAGGTGACCAAAGAAGAGAACGAAGGTAAGAAGAGACTTGCGTACTCGGTTCGTGGTCAAGAATTTGCTGTTTATTACTATATGGAACTTGAGCTTCCGGCGACTGCGCCAGCGAAAATTTCCAGCGTAATGAACATTACTGATGAAGTACTACGTTATCTTTTGGTTGCTGTTGACGAGCGCAAAATCAAGGCCGAGGCCAAGAAACGCGAACGCAGAGCAAACAAAGAAAATGTAGAAGCTGTAGAAACTGAAGAGGAGGAATAAAAATATGCGTGGCTTTAGTAAAGCTATTATTACTGGAAACTTAACAAGAGACCCAGAACTAAGGACGACACCTAATGGGGCGTCGGTCTGTTCGTTTTCTGTCGCAGTGAACCGCGTGTTTAGGGATTCGAGCGGAACGCAACAAGAGCAAGTTTCTTTTATTGACTGTTCGGCTTGGGGGAAGCTGGGGGAGATGATTGGGCAGTATGCTAAGAAAGGCGCTGGGGTGTTGGTTTCTGGAAGACTCGACCAGAGGTCTTGGGAAGACAAGAATTCGGGTCAAAAGAGGTCTCGAGTTGAGATTGTGGTAGAAGATTTTAACTTTACGTCGGCCGCGAGCGACCGAAACGGAGGCGGGGAAAGCCGTGGAGGATATAATGGTGGGAACTTTGGTGGGGGAGCTGCGGCGCATGAAACAAAGGCGGCGCAGGAAGACGGTGGGGAAGATAATGTTGATGAAGAACCGATTGATTTGTCGGAGATTCCATTCTAATAGAATAAACTAGGGGGAGAAAGAAAATTATGAGAAGAGTCAAAATTGATTCTAATATGTATTTTGACTATAGAGATGTCAAGACTTTGCAGAAGTTTCTTGACCCATATGGTCGAATCGAAGCGGGCGCGAGGACTGGACTTTCTGCTAAGCAACAGAGACAGCTCGCGGTGGCCGTAAAAAGAGCACGTCATTTAGCACTTTTGCCGTTTATTGCGAACAATTAGGGGGAATATGTACGGACCGACGGATTTAAAGAAAAATGTGCTAATAACACTTGATGGGCAACCTTATAAGGTCGTCGAATATTCACAGAAAGTGATGGGGAGGGGTGGCTCGATTGTGAATGTGAAAGTAAAAAACCTAATTACGGGGGCGCTACTGCCGAAGACGTTTAAAGGGCAGGAAAAAATTGAGCCTGCGGAAGTAACGACGAAGAAAGTGCAGTATCTATATCGGGATGATGAAAAGTTTTATTTTATGGACCCGATAAGCTTTGAGCAGTATGAGCTTTTGGCGGATTTGGTGGGGGACATGAAAGATTTTATGAAGGACGGGGACGAGATGGAGATTCAGTTTTATAATGGATCGCCAATTAGCCTTGTGATTCCGAAAAATCTTTGGCTGGAAGTGACCTATACTGAGACGGCAGTGAAAGGCGATACTTCGACGTCAGTGATGAAAGACGCTACGCTAGAAACTGGAGTGGTGGTGAAAGTACCGGCGTTTATTAAGGTGGGGGATATTGTTTCGATAGACACGGAAACTTACGCTTATCGCGAAAGGAAAAAATAGTGAGCAGCTCATCGAAATTTGTTTCGAGAGCGGAGAATAAGCTTGCGGGGGCGGCGCAGGCTTTTTCTTTTGATTTTAGAGAAAAAACGGTGCTTGATGTTGGGTCGAGTACGGGAGGGTTTACGGAATATGCTTTGAGTTGTGGTGCGAGGAAAGTGATTGCGGTGGAGAAGGGGACGAGACAGATGAAAGTACCATTGAGGTTTGATGAAAGAATTGAGCTGTATGAGAAGACGGATATTTTTGAGTTTTTGACGGATGAAAAAATCGACGTGGTGCTTGCGGACGTGTCGTTTGTGAGTTTGGAAAAGGTTTTGGAATACGTAAAAGAGAAAATCGGTAGGAAAGAGACGGAGTATTTGGTGATGTTAAAGCCACAATTTGAGGCGGAAGAGGCGGAGCTAAATAGGGGGGTGGTGAAAAATGAAAAAATAAGGAGGGGGATAATAAAGAGATTTGAGGGGTGGCTAAGGGAGAACGGATTTTTAATAGTAAAGAAGAGAGACAATGACCTTTCTGGAAGAAATGGGAACGTGGAGAGATTTTATCTTTTGAAGACGGAAAGATAGAGGAGTTTGCGTTTGGCGGGGGATTTTTTTATGGCGTGAAAATAAAGATTTTTCTTGCAAAACGAAGAGCTTACGTTTATAATGGGGGATATGAGACTACTAAAAGGAGTGGGCGATTTCTTTGCGATGGATATTGGTACAACATCCATCAGGATTGTTCAGCTTGACGGTGATGCGAAGAGGGGATGGAGTTTGCAGAAGTATGCCTATGTTCCGGTTGATGAGAAAGTGATAAAAGATGCCTCTGGGCTTGGGAAGAAAAAGTTTCAGGACATTGTGAAGAGCGCAGTGAATCAGGCGGGGATTAGGACGAAGAATATTGCGGTGGGGCTTCCGGCGGGCAGAACGTTTACGGTGATAGTTGAAACAGAAAATCAGGATATGAGAGACCTCGAGAAGACGATAAAGTATCAGCTTGACCAGTATATTCCGATGGCGGTGGACGAAGCGAAGGCGGATTATAAGATTTTGGGCCCTTCGCCGAACGACCCGTCAAAAGCAGAGGTGTTGGTGTCTTCGACTGCGATAACTTATGCAGAATCGACGCTTGATTTGATTGAGGGGATGGGACTGAATGTGGTGGCGATGGAGCCAGAGCCGTTAGCGATGGCGAGAGCTTTGACGCCTCCGGGGGCGGTGGACGCGAGAATGATTGTTGACCTTGGTGAAAGGTCGACTGATCTTGTGGTGGTGTTTAGGGGTGTGCCGAGACTAGTAAGGTCGGTGCCGGGTGGATTTGATTCGCTAATAAAGGCCGTGGCGGGTTCGCTTTCTGTGAGAGGAGACCAGGCGAGACAGTTTATCTTGAAGTTTGGCTTGGCACAGGACAAGATTGAGGGGCAGGTGTTTAAGGCGTTGGATTCGACGCTTGAGGCGTTTGCACAGGAGCTGACGAAGTCGGTGCTGTTCTTCCAAGGGAAATATGTGAACGTGAAGGTGGGAGGGATTATATTGTCTGGTTTTGCGGAGATTATTCCATTTATTGCGGAGTATATAGAGGCGAAGACAGATGTGCCGACTATGCAGGGAAATCCGTGGCAGCTCGTGAGGGTTTCTCCGGAGCAGCAGAATGCTTTGATGAGTGTGGCGAGCGAGTTTGCGGTGGCGATTGGACTGGCAGAGAGGAGTAATGAATAATGTACGAGATTAACCTTGTTCCTGATGTAAAAGCGGAGATGATTCATGCGCAAAAGATTAGGAATGTGGTATTTTTTGCGTCTTTTGTGGTGTCGGCGATGGCGATTGCGATTGTGGTGCTACTGGTGATGTTTAAGTTGGGGCAAGATATTACGTTGGCTACGCAAGATAAGAGGCTAGAGCTGATGTCGAAGAAGCTTGAAGAATATGACGGGTTAGATGAAGTTTTGACGGTGCAGTCGCAGCTACAAAACCTGGAAGTAATCAGAGACAATAAAAAGATGGCGTCGAGAGTGTTTGCGATACTTTCTTCTATGCTACCGAAAGGAGCGGATTCGGTGACGGTTTCTTCGCTGACGATAGATTTTGAGAGTTCGCTGATGAGTATTGATGGACAAGCAAATGCAGGAGCGGGGACGGACGGGATTGATTATCGTGTGCTTGAATCGTTTGTGAAACAGGTGGGGTTGATGAAGTATGATTATGGAAGATATGTGGACGAGAACGGGGCGGAAATTCCGACGATGTGTATTGATGAGTCGAACGAGGAGGGGAACGCGTATCAGGACGAGGCGGGGAACTTGTATGCGCTTTGGAAGAGATCGATGAAGGGGTGTAATCCGAGCGACGAGACAGAGACGACTGAGGAAGGGGAGAGCGTTGCAGTAGAGACGAAGACGGATGAATATATATATCGGACGCCGAGGTTTAGCGATTGGTATAGGAACGGAAGGATGACGATGGATGGGCAGATTAGCGGGGTGGCGCATTTTGAAAGTCAGTGTATGAGTTATACGGGGGTAGAAAGTAATGGGGTGGTAAAATGGGTGAGTGAGAATGATTGTATGCTCGCGCCGGAAGGAATGAATGTGGGCTCATCGAGTAATGGGAAGCAGGGGGATGGGGATTTGGTGTTGACGTTTACGGGGACGATTTATATTGACCCGGAGGTGTTTAGCTTTAATAATAAGCATATGATTGAGATTGCTCCGAGCGGAAGGACGAATGTGACGGATTCGTTTATACAGGTGGAAGAAATGTTTAGCGAAAAAGCGGTTAAATGTAAAGAAGGTGAGTGCTGATGGCAGAAGAAGTAACTTCGGGGAAGAGAATAAAGATTAGTAAGGCACAACAGAATATGTTGGTGGCGGTGGGGACAGCGTCGGTGGTACTTGGGATTTGTTTGGTGCTTAGTGTGTACTTTTTGAAGTATATAAGGTTTAATATAGCGGTGATTGAGGCGAAAGATGAGGCGATAGAGGGGTATAGTGGAGCGATAGAAAATATTGGAGTATGTAAGAAGCCGAGAGGGGCGACGTACAGTAATTCGGAGCTGAATAGTTGTTCGCCGAACGACGTGAGTGTGGATGATGTGGTGGGGTCGCTTAGGTATGGGGTGATGGTAGATATGGCGAGAAATCAGGATTTGGAGAGCGTCGCGAGGGGAGGGTTGACGGTTTGCCTCGATGCTTCGACTGGCGAGAAGATGAGCTATGATAAGTTGTATGAAAAATATGAGAACGCGACGACCGATGAAGATAAGGTGAAGTATTTGGAGATTTTTGGAATGTGCTCGGCTTTGAGGGCGATTCCGGATGCGTTGCCGGCGTCGAATAACCCGCTAGCGTTGATGGCGAGCCTAGATAAGATATTTAGGCTGTCGGGATGGATGCCAGAGTCGCTTGCGCCGGGGTCGGACATAGAAAGCGGAGTGGAAGGGCTGGGGGCGATTGGATTGAATTTGTCGATGCAAACGAATACGACGACGGCATATAAAGTGTTGAGAAATATAGAGAAGAGTATTAGGGATGTGGAGCTGGTGTCGGCGAGCTTGGAGTTTAGTAATGGGGCGCTGAATTTGAACGGGTCGGCGATGGCGTTTTATACGCAGAAGGCGGGGCTGGTGGAGGGGCTAGTGACGGTGAACGGGGAGGGGTTAGTGACAAAAACGGTGAGTGAGGAGGAAGAGTAGTGAAAGCTTCGGATTATTTGACGGTAATATCTATCGTGATTGTGGGGACGATTATATCTTATTTTTTGGTAAATAGTTTGCTTGGTGACCCGAAAGAGAAGGAAGTGAGCTTTGAGTATTTGGAGAGCGTGGAACTTGGGTTGGTGAGTCCGGATGCGGAAATGTTTAATGCGGGAGCGATAAACCCGACGGTTGAGGTGTATGTGGGGAGCTGTGTTGATACAAACCAAGACGGGGTAATTGATTCGGCAGAGTTGATTGAATGTGGCGAGGCGGCTCCGGAGACAGATACGGGGGAAACGCAGAGTGGGGAGGGTGGATTGAGCAAGGAAGAGAATGAAGCGATAAATAGAGCAGAGGGGTATGCGGCGGGGACGACAGAAGAGCAGAGGGCGGCGGTACAAAATCAGATAAACGAGTATGCGGAACAGCAAAAGAGCACAGAAGAAGTAGCCGACGAGGCGGCGAGGAGAGAAACTACCTCGACGGGGAACTAGGATGGCGCTTTTAACGAAAGAAGTGCAGGAAAGGGTTGTTTCTGTTCTTGTTGATGAGGGGCTGATTGATGCGGATAAACTGGCCGAGGTGAGGGCGGGAGCAAATAAGCAGCCGATATTGTCGACGCTTGTGATGCAAAAGTTGACGACGAACGAGACGATTACGCATGCGATTGCGACGGTGATGAGAGTGCCGTATGTGAATTTGAAGAATGTAAAGATTGAGCAGGAGATACTTTTGAATCTGCCGCAGGATGTGGCGGAGAGAAGTATGGCGGTGCCGCTTTGTTTAGTGGACGGGCGATTGACGGTCGGGATGCTTGACGTGACGAACGTTCAGGCGACGGATTATTTGGCGACGTTAGTGAAGAAGCCGATTAGAACGGTGATGGCGAGTGAAGAGGGGATAAGGGCGATACTGGTTCAGTATAGAAATGATTTTTCTAGCGTTCAGAGAGCAGCGAAGAGTTCGGAGCAGGAACAGGCAGCAAAGCAAGTTAGAAGCGCAAACGTAAAGACGATTACGCAGGATTCGCCGATTTCTAAGGCGTTAACGACGATTTTGGATTTTGCGGCGAAGTCAAAGGCGTCGGATATACATATTGAGCCGCTTGAAGATTCGTTAGTGATTAGGTGTAGGATAGATGGGGTGCTGAGGCAAGTGATGGAATTGCCGAAGGCGATTGAGCCGGCGCTAGTGTCGAGGATAAAGATTTTGTCGAATCTCAAGATTGATGAGCATAGGGTGCCGCAGGACGGTCAGTTTACGGTGGCGGTGGATGATAAGGAAATTGATTTGCGTATTGCGATTTCTCCGGTGGTTTGGGGCGAGCAAGTGGTGATTCGTTTGCTTGATAAGAGCGGGACGGCGATGGAAGTGGAAAAGATGGGGATGACGGGAAGGGCGCTGAGAGCGGTAACGGCGGGGATTGAGAAGCCGAACGGAATGATTTTGACGTCTGGTCCGACGGGTTCTGGTAAGTCGACAACGCTATACGCACTGATAAAGAAGATAAAGAGCGAGGCGATAAATATTGTGACACTTGAGGACCCGGTCGAGTATAAGATGGATGGGGTGAATCAGATACAGGTAAATGTGGACGCGGGGCTGACGTTTGCGTCGGGACTGCGTTCGATTTTGCGTCAGGACCCGGACGTGGTGATGGTTGGGGAGATTCGTGATGGTGAGACGGCGAACCTGGCGGTGCAGGCGGCGCTTACGGGGCACTTGGTGTTTTCTACACTACACACGAACTCGGCAGCTGGTATTTTGCCAAGGCTTCTTGATATGGGGATTGAGCCGTTTTTGATTGCGTCGACGCTGAATACGGTGATTGGGCAGAGGCTTGTGAGGCGAGTTTCTGAGAAGAAGGAAGTTTATCAGTCGAGCGAGATGGAGACGAAAGAAATAAATGATGTGCTTGGGACGGTGTTGCCGAAGTCGCAGAGCGAAGTGGCGAAATTGTCGGAGGACTTGGGGTATCCGGGGCTTCCGGTGGCGAATGGAAGTGGGTATATGTTGTCAAAGGGGGTGGAGACAAGAGATGCGCCGGGAGGATTTGTGGGGCGCGCGGGGCTTTATGAGGCGATTGAAGTGGATGAGGACATACAAAAGTTGATTGTCGCGAGGTCGACGGCAGGGGATATTATGAAAGTGGCGAAGGAAAAGGGAACGGTGACGATGAGGCAGGATGGGATGTTAAAGGCGCTTTCTGGGATAACAACAATTAAAGAAGTCGATAGGGTGGCAAGCGATTTGGCATAAAAATATCGACATCGGAAAGTTCTTATGGTAAAATTGGATTATGCAAACTAGTGGGCTTAGGATTGAGACTTTACTTGAAGAGTGTATTAAGAGGAATGCTTCGGATTTGCATATTCAAGTGGGACTTCCGCCGATTTTGAGGGTGGACGGGGAGTTGGTGGGGATATCGGGGATTCCGGCGTTGACTCCGGCGATAATAGAACAGTTGGTGTTTTCTACGCTTGATGAGTCGCAACAGAAGATATTACTGAGAGATAAAGAGTTTGATTATTCGTTTGCGTTTGGGGAACTAGGGAGGTTTAGGGCGAACGCATTTCATGAGAAGGGGAATTTGGCGGCGGCGTTTAGGCTGATTCCGAATAAAATCCTTTCGATTGCGGATTTGGGGCTTCCGGGGGTGATTGAAAACTTTGCGGAGTATCCGAGAGGGTTGGTGCTGGTGACTGGTCCGACAGGTTCGGGTAAGTCGACGACATTGGCGGCTTTAGTAGATAAGATTAACCGAGAAAAAGCAGTACATATTTTGACGATTGAGGACCCGATTGAGTTTACGCATAAGTCGCAGAGGTCGGTGGTGGTGCAGAGGGAAGTGCATTATGACACGTTTTCTTTTTCGGCGGCACTACGGTCGGCATTAAGGGAAGACCCGGATGTGGTGTTGATTGGCGAGATGCGTGACCTCGAGACGATTTCTTCGGCGATTACGATTGCGGAGACGGGGCATTTAGTGCTAGCGACACTACACACCAATTCGGCGTCGCAGTCGGTGGATAGGATTATTGATGTTTTTCCAGCACATCAACAGCCACAAGTGAGGACACAACTTTCTAATATTTTGATGGCGATTTGTGCGCAGAGGTTAGTGCCGGCGCTTGGTGGGGGAAGGATTGCGGCGGCGGAGATTATGGTGGCGAACAGCGCGATTAGGTCACTTATTCGTGACGGAAAGACGTTTATGATTGATTCGATGATTCAGACGGGGGCGAGCGCAGGGATGCAGACGATGGACGCGACGCTTGCGAAACTGGTGAAGAGTGGAAAGGTGTCGTATAATGATGCGAGAGATTATGCGGTGAACGTTGAGGATTTTGATAAGTTGGCGAGAGGGTAGAGATGAGAAGGTATAATTATCGAGCAGTCGAGAAGGCAACGAAGAAGAGTGTATCGGGAACGATACAGGCAGAGAATGAGCGTGCGGCGGGGAAGTTGTTGGTTGAGCAAGGGTATATTCCGGATAAAATTGTCGAGGAAGATAAAAAGAGTATTCTTGCGAAACTAAAAAACCAGGTTTCTACGAAGGACAGGATTTTGTTTACGCGACAGTTTGCGACGTTGATTGGGGCGGGGTTGCCGATGGCGAGGTCGTTAAAAACGGCGGCGGAGCAGTCGAACTCTCCGGCGATGAAGGCGGTGATTGAAGATATTTCTACGAGCGTGGAGGCGGGTAAGTCGCTTTCTGATGCGCTTTCTGGACATCCGGATGTATTTGGCGACGTATATCTTGCGTTGGTGGCAGCAGGCGAGATGTCAGGTACGCTTGATGTGGCGCTGGCGAGACTGGCGGCGCAGGATGAGAAGGACTCGAATATGATTTCTAAGATTCGGGGAGCGATGGTGTATCCAGGGATTATCTTGGTGGTGATTATTGCGGTGCTGGCGTTTATGTTGGCGATGGTGGTGCCAGAGGTGAGAAAGTTGTATGAAGATATGGGTGAGGAGTTGCCGTTGATTACACAGGTGCTAGTGAAGATTTCTGATTTCTTTGCGAATCAGTGGTGGATTGTGCTTTTGATTGTGGGGGCGATTGTGTACGGAATAAATGTTTATAGAAAAACGAAGGCGGGAAAGAAAACGTTTGCGCTGTTTAAGTTGAATGTGCCGCTGTTTAATACGCTTTTCCAGAGGCTTTATATGAACCGGTTTGCGAGGACGATGGAGATGTTGCTCGGGACGGGGGTGTCGATGCTTGATGCGATGCATATTTCTGCGAGGGCGACGAGTAATTATTATATGGAAGAACAGTTTAACGCGGCGTCGGAGAAAGTGAAGTCGGGTAAGCCATTGTCGGAAGCGATAAGTGATGTGGAATATGTGTTGCCACTTGTGCCGCAGATGATAAACATTGGGGAACAATCGGGTAAAATTGACGAGATGATTGGAAAGGCGGCGGAAGTGTATGAGAACGAGCTTGATGAAAGGATTGCTAATATATCGACGATGATTGAGCCAGTGCTAATGGTGGTGATGGCGGGGTTGATTGGCGTGGTGGTGGCGGGGACGTTGCTACCTATATACTCGTTGGTGTCGCAGATATAATAAATAGAGGTTAGTGATGGAAGGTTGGGTGAAGATAATATTGGTTATCTGGGGGATGGTGATGGGGGCAGTGATGGGGAGTTTTGCGTGTTGTCAGGCGTGGAGAATCAGGATGAGAGAGGAGGGGAAGAACTTGGGGAAGAGGAGCGTGTGTTTGAGTTGCGGGAAGAAGTTGAGGTGGTATGAGAACATTCCGATTGTGTCGTGGGTGGTGCAGAAGGGGAGATGTAGGGGGTGCGGAAAGAAGATTGGGAAGGCGGAGATAGTTTGCGAGGTGCTCGGAGCGGTGATATTTGGGGTGCTTTTCTGGGCGTTTTTGGGGAAGTATGAAAAGTTGGTGGGGGTGAACCTGTACGATGAGAGGGGGTTAGCGTTTTTGGTGATACAGAGTGTAATCGTTGTAATTTTTACAACGATTATGTTTGTTTTGGCGATTTATGATGCGAGGTGGAGGGTGCTACCGACGAAGCTGTTATACGCTGGGATAGCGGTGGGGGCGATATATCTTTTGACGAAGATGTTTGAAGCGGAGGGGGTGAGCGGGATGGATTGGTTTGGGATGAAGATGGAGATGGAGGGGTGGATGAAGGTGGCGATTGAGGCGGTGGGGGCGGTAGCGATACTTGGGGGAGTGTATTATTTGTTGTATTTTTTCTCGAAGGAGAAGTTAGTAGGGGGAGGGGATTATATACTGGGGACGGCGATAGCGCTGGTAATGGGGACTCCGTGGCTTGCGTTGTGGGTGCTTTTCTTGTCGAATTTTTTGGGAGTGCTTGTGATGGTACCGATGAGGAAAAAGAAGTTTGCGTTTGGGCCGTTTTTGTTTGCAGCGTTTGCGATAGTGTTTGTGGTGGTGGGGGTATTTGGAATTTAGTCGTAAAGTAAGGAGTGATTAAAGCGGGTGGTGGGGGCGAGAGAGAGTGGTATAATAACAGTTATGGATATCAATAAATATATTGATGACTTTTTGGAGGCGGTGGAGGTAGAAAAGGGGAGGAGCAAAAAAACGGTAGAGAATTATCGGTTGTATTTGTTTAGATTTTATTCAATTGTGTCGGAGGAGGTGTTAAAAACAGAGACGTTTAGTCCGGAGCAGATTACGCCGGAGGTGTTGAGAAAGTATAGGTTGGCGTTGAACAGGTTTACGAATGAGATAAGGAATGAAAATTTGTGCGTGTTGACGCAGGCTTATCATTTGATAGCGTTAAGAGGGTTTTTGAAATATTTGGCGAGGCGGGGAGTAAAGTCTCTTGACCCGTCACTGGTGGATTTGCCTAAGGCGGTAAAAAGGCAAGTGACGTTTTTGCATTATGACGAGGTGGAAGATATGCTTAGCGCGGTGCCGGATGATACGGAGTCGGGGCTTAGGGACAGGGCGATAATAGAGCTTCTGTTTAGCGGGGGGCTGAGGGTGTCGGAGCTGATAAAGTTAAATAGAGATTCGATAAATTTGGAGAGGAAGGAGTTTGTGGTGAGGGGGAAGGGACAGAAAGACCGGCCGATTTTTATTTCTCAGGCGGCGGCGGATAGAGTGGGGGAATATTTGGCAGCAAGGACGGATGATTTGCCGGCGTTGTTTTTGAATAATTCGCGGAATTTGAACACGTTGGACGCGTCGGGGAATTATCGGAGGTTGACGCCGCGGTCGGTGCAGAGAATTATTGAGAAATATGCGCGGGCGGCGGGGATAACTAAGCATGTGACGCCACATACGTTAAGACATTCGTTTGCGACGGATTTGTTGATGAACGGGGCGGATATAAGGTCGGTGCAGGCGTTACTGGGACATTCTAATATATCGACGACGCAGATTTATACGCATGTGACGGACCCGCATCTTAGGGAAGTGCATGAGAGGTATCATACAGAGACGGCGTAGGGGTTGGTGATTTTTAGGCTTTAGTTTTGGTGGGTTTTGGAGTGAATTTGGGGGATTTTAAGGGGTGGGACGGAATTTTGAGCGCGGAGTGAATCTCCGAAAAAATGTGGTATAATCGGGAAAAAAGGAGACTTTATGGGAAAAGAAAAAGACCTTATTCAGAGAAGCTTGGTGGTGTGCAAACCGGATGCGGTGCAGAGGGGGATTGTGGGGGAGATATTGCAGAGGTTTGAGAGGGTGGGGCTGAAGATTGTGGGGATGAAGATGGTGATGCCAGACGAAGACCATTATCGGGCACACTATGAGGATATTGGGCAGATGATAACGAGGAGAGGGGAACAGGCGTTTAGGTATAATTTGGCGTATATGACGACGGGGCCGGTGATTGCGATGGTGCTTGAGGGGGTGGAGTGTGTGCCGCTAGTGCGTAAGATCGTGGGGCCGACCGAGCCGAAGAGTGCGGAAATGGGGACGATTCGTGGTGATTATTCGCATATGAGCTTTGGGTATTCGGACGCGAAGGGAATTGGTGTGCCTAATCTTGTGCATGCGTCAGGGAGCTTGGAAGAGGCGAAGAAGGAAATTAAGCTTTGGTTTAAGGATGATGAACTGTACGATTATTCGGATTTGAGCGAGAAATATACGAGATAAAATAGAAAAAGGCGCTTTAAAAGCGTCTTTTTTGATGATTTTTAAGGAAAAGCTGAAGAATGGGTTATAATGGGGAAAAGAGGAGGTATATGCGGAAAGATAGAATTGTTGAGGTGGTAGTGAAGGGGGCGGGGGCGGCATTTTTGATTGGGCTGGGCGATTATGCGCTGCTGAAGGTGGGAAATCCGATTGGGCCGGTGCTGTTTTCTTTTGGGCTACTTTCGGTTTGTGTGCTTGGGGCGAATTTATTTACGGGGAAGTGCGGGTTTTTGTTTGAGGATAAAATTAAGGTTTGTGAGCTGGTTTTGATATTAGTCGTGAATTTGATTTTTGGATATCTTTTTGGGGCGATGTTTGCGATGGCAGACGGGGAAGTAATGATGGCGGCAGTGGCGAAAGTGGAGGGGTGGGGGGTGAGCTGGGCGTATTTTTTGAGAGCGGTGCTTTGTGGGGCGATAATGTATTATGCGGTGAAACTTTATCGGAAGGGGACGAAACTTGGGGTGCTGATTGGGGTGCCGTTGTTTATTTTTTCGGGGATGCAACACTCGATTGCGAACGTGATTACGTTTGGGGCGACGCTTGAGTTTAGTCTTAGTGTATGTCTTTTTGTGTTGATTTGTGTGGCGGGGAACTTTTTGGGGGCGATTTTGGCTTGGTTTTTGACGGGGGATTTGGTGAGCCGAGGCGAGAAAAAGTCTGGGGAGGAAGAGAAGGAGGAGACGGCGAAGGGGAGGAAACTGAAGGTGGGCGGGGTGTATAGGCATTTTAAGGGGGACGAGTATTTGGTGGAGGACTTGGGGTATGATAGTGAAACTAAGGAGAAGATGGTGGTGTATCGGGGGCTTTATGAGGAGGGGAAGGTGTGGTGCCGGCCGTTAGAAATGTTTATGTCGGAGGTGGACCATAAAAAATATCCAAAGGTGAAGCAGAAATACAGGTTTGAGTTAGTGGAGAGGGAAAGCAAGAACGCGGGGTAGAACAAAAGGCGTTTGAAAAGGTAGGGAAGACCCTGTCTTTTTTATGCTAAAAAAATGGGTTGACGGCGGGAACGTGGCGGTATATTATTGTGTTAGTATAATAATACAATGATAAAAAATGAATAATATAGAAAGTAGTTCGCCAGTTTATTTGCAAATTAAGGAGAGAATAGCGATTCGGATTTTTGGGGGGAAGTTAAAGCCTGGGGAGAAGTTGCCGACGGTGAGGGAGATTGCGTTGGGTGAACGAGTGAACCCGAATACGGTGCAGAAGGCTTTGGGAGAACTTGAGCGGGAGGAGTTGATTTTTGCGAGGAGTACGAATGGTAATTTTGTGACGGAAAATGTGGAGCTGATTATGCAAAAACGAGAGGAGTATGCGAAAGAATTGACGAAAAATTATGAACAAAAAATGCGTGAGGTGAACGCTGAAATTACTTTGCCGAAGATTTTTGTGCAACCGAGCCGGGAGGAGAAAAAGGTGCGGGGAATTTTCAGGAGGATTATCAAAGATAAGTAGGAGAATGTGATGAAGATATTGGAGTGTAAAAATCTAAGTAAAAATTACGGAGAGAAACAAGCGCTCAAGGGGGTGAACTTGAGTATTTCCGAGGGGAAGATTGTGGGCCTGCTTGGAAGAAACGGGTCGGGGAAATCGACGCTTATAAAGTTAGTTAATGATTTGTTGACGCCTACGGAGGGAGAGGTTTTGGTTTGCGGGAAACGACCTGGGGCGGAGACGAAACGAATAGTGTCATATTTGCCGGAGAGGACGTATCTTGACCGTCGGATGACGGTGGGGCAGGCGCTTGAATTTTTTGAGGATTTTTATCAGGATTTTAGGACTAAGACGGCGAAGGAATTGGTGCGAGATTTGGGGCTTGATGAGGGGCAAAAAATTTCCGCTATGAGCAAGGGGATGCAAGAAAAGTTGCAGCTGATTTTGGTGATGTCGAGGAGGGCGCGACTTTATGTGCTGGATGAGCCACTCGGCGGTGTGGACCCTGCAACGCGGGATTATATTTTGGACACGATTTTGAAGAATTTTAACGAGAAGGCGAGTTTGATTGTTTCTACGCATTTGGTTTCTGATATAGAGCGGATTTTGGATGAAGTCGTGTTTATAAATAATGGCGAGATAATTTTGCAGTCTGATGCGGACGAGCTAAGAGAAAAATATAATAGTTCTATTGATATGATTTTTAGGAAGGAGCTAAAATGTTTGGCAAATTGTTAAAGTATGATTTGAAGGCCAATTATAAGTTTATGCTGATTTTGTATGGGTTGGCATTGGTGATTGCGGGACTAACGCGGTTGTGCACGGTTTATGATGAGATATTTTTTGTGAGGCTGATGGAAAAAATTTTGAATGGGGTGGTAATTGGGGTGGTGATAAATATTGTAATTAACTGTTTAATGAGGCTCTGGGGAGATTTTAAGAGGAATCTTTATGGGGACGAGGGGTATTTGACTCATACTTTGCCGGTTAAGCGGGCGGAGTTATTGAGGGCGAAGTTTGCGACAGGCTTGATTTTTATGGTGGTAAGTACGGTAGTGATAGTGGTGACGCTTATGCTCGCGTATTTGACGCCGGAATTGAAGGAAGTTTTGCAAGCGTGGACAGAAACGGTATTGGGTGGGACGGAGAAGGTAGGGCTGTGGGTTGTGGCGATAGGTGGACTTGTTATGCTAGAGTTTATGGCGGTAATGTGTGCGGGATTTATGGGGCTTATCTTGGGGTACAGGAGACTAAATAATCGCATGGCGTGGTCGGTGGTGTTTGGGTTTATTTGCTATATTGGGATGCAATGGGTGGTTTTGGCGGGGATAGCGGTGACGGCGGCGGTTAAACCGGAGCTAAGCGAGATATTGTTTGGGCAGGAGACGGCGATGGAGGCGGATACGCTGAGGACGATGATGACGGTGGCGATTAGTGCTTATACGGTAGATATTGTGGTGGGGTATTTCTTGGCGCAGAGGTGGTTTAGGAAGATTGATTTGGATTAGAGATAAACATAAAAAAGCCCCGGGGGTGGGGGTGTTTTTTGTGAGTTGGTGGGTCGCGAGGGGCTTGAACCCCCGACCTTCTCGGTGTAAACGAGACGCTCTAGCCAGCTGAGCTAGCGACCCAAGTGGGTATGTTTATTATAACATAAATATGGTAAAATGGAGTGATAAAAGAAAGGATAAAGCATGGACAAACAAATAGAACTAGAGAAGATGCGTCATACGCTGAGTCATGTGCTGGCGGCGGCAGTTCAGGAGCTTTATCCGACAACAAAGTTTGGGGTGGGGCCGGCGATTGAAGATGGGTTTTATTATGATATGGATTTTGGGACGGAAAAAATTACGGAGAAGGAGTTGGGGAAGATAGAGAAGAAGATGAGGGGAATTATCAAGCGCGGGTTGAAAATGACGAGGAAAGTAAAAACTCGCGAGGAGGCGCTTGAGTGGGCAAAGAAAGGTGAACAAAAATATAAAGTAGAGTTGATAAAAGAATTGCCCGAGAGCGAGGAAATTTCTTTTTATAGTTTAGGAGATTTGTTTACGGATTTGTGTAAGGGGCCACATGTGGAGGATTTGACGAAAATTGGCGTGTTTAAGCTGACGAGAGTGGCGGGGGCGTATTGGCGAGGGGATGAAAAGCGGGAGATGTTGACGAGAGTGTATGGGGTGGCGTTTGAGACGCAGAAAGAGTTGGATGAATATTTGAAGCGTCAAGAGGAAGCGAAGGCTAGAGACCATAGAAAATTGGGACAACAGTTGGATTTGTTTTGCAATTCGCCACTTGTGGGGTCGGGCTTGCCGTTGTTTACGCCGAGGGGAACTATTTTGCGCGATAAGTTGAATGAGTTTACGCAAAGTTATCGTTTGAAGTGTGGATATAAAAAAGTTTGTATTCCGCATATTGCGAACGTGGAGCTATACAAGACGTCGGGGCATTATGAGAAATTTCCGGAGATGTTGCAGTTTGTATCGCAGGAAAGCGGAGACCATTTGGCTTTGAAGCCGGTGAGTTGCCCACATCATTCGCAGATTTTTGCGAGCGTGCCGAGGAGCTATAAGGAGCTTCCGGTGAAATATCTTGAGACGACGATGGTGTATCGCGACGAGAGAAAGGGTGAACTTGGGGGGCTTTCGAGGGTGAGGGCGATTACGCAGGACGATTCGCACGTGTTTTGTACAGAGGAACAGGTGGGTGATATTTTTGGGGAGCTGATTGAGGCGGCGAAGGATTTGTATAAGAAAGTTAATATGAAATTGAGACTTAGACTGTCGTTCCGCGATGACGGTGATGGGTATATTGGGACACCGGAGATGTGGGAGAAGGCACAGACGGCAATTCGGAAGATGGCGGATAAGTTTAAGATGGATTATTTCATTGGCGAGGGGGAGGCGGCGATGTATGGGCCGAAGATGGACTTTATGGCGGTAGACGCGTTGGGGAGGGAGTGGCAACTGGCGACGGTGCAGCTTGATTATGCGATGCCGGCGAGATTTGGGCTTGAGTATACGGCGGAGGATGGAACGAAAAAGACGCCGATTATGATACATTGTGCATTGATTGGTTCGATAGAGAGGTTTATGTCGGTGTTTATTGAACATACGGCAGGATGGTTTCCGCTTTGGTGTGCGCCAGAACAGATAAGGATTTTGACGGTGAACGATAAGGTGGGGAAATATGTGGAAAAGATAAGGGAGAAGTTAGACGGGGTGGTGCTTGATGAGCCGATAAAGAACAACGAACTGAGAGTCGAAGTGGACGATTCGGATGATTCACTTGGAAAAAAGATACGCAGAGCGACGGAAATGAAGATACCGGTAGTGTTAATTGTGGGAGAGAAAGATGCGGAAGCTGGAGAAGTGTCGGTGAGGCTGAAAGAAAAAGAAGAGAAAGTGAAACTTGAAGGGTTGGTGAAATATATACGAGAGTTAAATAAGGTTTGTGGATAAAAAATTTGTTCAGAAAATACCAGTGATTGTCGGGCCGACGGGGTCCGGCAAGACTGGTGTGGCGGTGGAAATCGCGAAGGAAGTAAAGGAAAAGTGGGGCACTAGACTTACGATTATTTCTGCGGACTCGAGGACAATATATAAGGGGATGGACATAGGAACGGCGAAACCGACAACGAAGGAACGCGGAGGGGTAAAACATTTGGGGTTTGATTTGGTGGAGCCTGGGGAGCGGTTTACGGTGGCGGATTGGAAAAAATATGCCGAAGAGCAAATAGAGTTGACGAGAGTACAGGGGGAGCTACCGATGATTGTGGGCGGAACGGGGCTATATGTGGATGCGTTAGTATACGATTACCAGTTTGGAAGAGATGAGGTTGGTTTGAATAAAAAAGTTGTTCGTGATGAAAGCGGGGAATATCCGGATAGAAAAGAAATGAGCGATAAATATAAAATGTTTGGAATATTGTGGACGCCGGAAGAATTAAGGAAAAGACTAGAGGAAAGGGCGAATAAATTATTTGTTCAAGAATTGTATGATGAGACGGAGAGATTGGTTTCTCGATACGGGTGGGGGAGTCAGGCGATGACGAGCAATATATATCAGTTTGCTTGGAGATATATGCAAGGTGAGATTTCGCGAGAAGAGGCTGTGAGATTGAGCACGATAGATGATTGGCATTTGGCGAAGAGGCAGATGACGTGGTTTAGAAGAAACAAAAACATTATATGGTTGTCGCTTGAAAAAATTAAACCGGCTGTGATAAAATGTGTACAGAATGAGCAAAGAGTATAACACGCCTTTAGAAAAATTGTTCGGGTCTAAGACGAGAGCGAAACTGCTCAGTCTGTTTTTTAAGAGTCCAGACCAGTCTTTTTATGTAAGAGAGATTACGCGCGTGATTGAAGAACAGATGAATTCGGTAAGAAGGGAACTTTTGAATTTGGAAAGTATTGGTGTGGTTAAAAATGAAGCGTTTGATAACAAAGTTTATTATTCGGCGAACACAAAACATCCATATGCGCATGCGTTGTCGGAAATATTTTCCAAGAAAGTTGAGGTGAGTAAGGATAAAGACGTGAGAGCGAGCGGGTGGGAAGAGTATATTAAGCCGGTAAAGAAATATTTGATGGCGGCGATGGTGACGAACAGAGCGCCCGGACAGGAGGGGATTGACCTTTTGATAATAGGGAACGATAAGACGAAGAAGTTGACACACTGGGCGGAGGTGATTGAAAAGAAATTGGGTAGGCCGCTTAACTTTGTGATATTTACTTCGGAGGATTTTTTGTACAGAAAGAGCGTGAGGGATAGGTTTGTGTTAGATGTTCTAGACATGGATATAACAGAATTGTACGACCCAGATAAAATTATAAAGGAGTAGTGTAAAAAATATGTTCGAAATTGAAAATAAGAAACCAAGCGAGATAACTATTTCTACGAAAAAGACGTCGGTGACGATTGATGTGGAAGAGTCTACGATTTCTGGGAATTTGGCGGTAGGAGCGATTAAAGGGCCGGGGGAGTTTGAGATTGGGGATGTGACGATTCGAGGAATTATGACTAAGACGGGGACGATATATGATGCGGAAGTTTTTGGAGTGCATATTGGGGTGATTGGCGGAATAGAGGAGGGGCTTGATGACCTCGGGATGGCGAATATTTTGTGTACGTCTTCGGTGAGAGCGATTAGGGAGATTGACCCGAAACTTGTGGTAGCGATGGGGAATGCGGACGGGATGGTGTCGGAGCTGAAGTTGACCGCGAGAACAGAGAAAAAATTAAAAGTGAAGGGACTAGACAGTTTGCCGATGGCACTCGAGGTGGTAATTCTTAACTAGGAGGCGAAATGGAGAGAATTGTTGGTGGGGTAATTGTTATAGCGGTGATTTTGATTTCTATGATGCTACATGAGCTGGCGCATGGAGGCGTGGCGTATCTTTTGGGGGATACGACGGCGAAAGATGATGGAAGATTAACACTTAATCCATTGAGACATCTTGACCCGTTTATGTCGGTGATTTTGCCACTATTATTATATATATCTGGCGGGGTGGTGTTTGGGGGAGCGAAACCAGTGCCGGTTAATTCGTTGAGGTTAAAAGGAAAGGAGTGGGGGATGGCTCTGGTGGCGCTTGCGGGACCGATGACTAATTTGGTGCTGAGTTTTTTGGCATATCTTGTGGGCGCGACGACTGGACTACTCGGAGAGGGAAGTATAGCCGGGTTGTTTTTGACCGATATGGTGGTTGTGAACCTCGGGTTTATGGTGTTTAACCTTTTGCCGATACCGCCGTTAGATGGGTCGAGAGTTTTATATGCGTTTATGCCGGATATGGTTAGGGAGTGGATGGAGAAGATGGAAAAGGTGGGGCTTGTGATAGTTTATGTACTAATATTGGTGGGCGGAGGGGTGTTTAGTGCGGTGATGACGGGTGCGGTTTCTGGAATTTTAGATGTATTTTACTGGATTGTTGGGGCGTGAACTGATATAATTAAATTGTCCCTGGCGGCAACATGATTTTTCCTGAATATTCATGTTTTAGGGATTTCGTGGCTGGTCTCCGTGGAGGCCTCGCAGAAGATTTTACCCACCTTGCAACAGAGCAGGGGAAAAACAGGCTGCTAGGGATTAAAGAAAGAAGCGGTGGGATGAAACAGAGAATTAGAGTGGTGGGGCTGATTGAGAAAGAAGAGGGGGTGCTTTTGTTGAAGAAAAAAGCTGGGCGAAGCGATAGCCCGGTTTTTTGGGAACTTGTGACGGGAAAGATTTTGTTTGGTGAGCAGCCGGAAGAGACGATGGTGAGGGCGACGCTGGAAGGGCTTGGGGTTGGAGTAAAATCGGTGGAGCTTGTGGATGCGGTGACGTTTCTTGGAGCAGTAAATTCGAGTAGAATGGCTAACCTGTATATAGTCTATAAAGTTCGCATTAAAGATGGGGCGAAGATTAAACTTGGGGAGAGATATTCGGCGTATAGATATTTGAAGAAGTCGGAACTATTTAAGCTTAGGTTGGACGATGCGGCGAGAGCGGTGCTTGGGATGAACGAGGAGAATGAAGAGCTAAGCGAGGAGTTCAAAGTTAATTATCGCGAAACGGCGAATGGGGCGACGATATATGTGGATGGAAGTAGCAGGGGTAATCCTGGCCCGTCGGGGATTGGATATTATATTGTGGGAGAGAACGGGGAAGTTTTGAAGAGGGGCGGGGAGTTTATTGGCTTTGCGACGAGCAGGGTGGCGGAATATTATGCGCTGAAGGAGGGGATAGAGCAGGCAATTGAGTTGGGGCTGAAGTCAGTGAGATTTGTGAGTGATAGCCTTATGATGGTTAATCAGATGAATGGAGTATATAAAGTAAAAAATAGAGATTTGTTGAATATTTATGCGGATGTCAGGAGGCTTGTGGCGGGGAACTTTGAGGCGGTGTCGTTTGTCTATACGGAAAGGGAACGGAACTATGCGGCGGACAGAGAAGCTAACCTGGCAATAGATAGACATTTTGATATGGATGTGATAAAATAAGCGAGAGCTTGAAAGGCAATCGCTCGGCGACGAGAGGAAAGTCCGGACAGCAAAGAACGAGGTAGTTGCTAACGGCAACCGTCCGTAAGGACAGGGATAGTACCACAGAAACTTAAACTACCATTCTTGTCGATTTTTTCGGCGAGTGAGGAAAAGGTGAAAAGAGTGAGGTAAGAGCTCACAGCGCTAGATAGTAATATTTAGCGAGGGCAAACCCTACCTGCTGCAAGGAGTGCTATAAAACTTTTGTTCGAAGATGCACGTTCACCGCGTGAACATTGAGGCGACTCAATGTCTAGATAGATGATTGTCGGTATATTTATATACTACAAAATCCGGCTTATCGATAGCTCACAAAAAATCCCCTAGAAGGGGATTTTTTAGTTTGGCGATTATTTTATTAGGCCTTTTTTCTTGAGCGTACGGAGAGCGGAAGCGGAAACGTTACACTTTACTTTTTCTCCGTTAATGACCAAGGTTTTTTTGTGAACGTTTGGTTTGAAAACTTTACGGGTTTTTCTTTGGGAGAAAGAAACGTTGTGGCCGTACATTTTGCCTTTGCCAGTGATTTCGCAGATAGCCATGGCTATTTCTCCTTTATAGTATTAACGATTTTTTTGAAGGCTTCGGGATTGTTGACGGCGAGGTCGGCAAGGACTTTGCGGTCGAGGTTTATGCCTTTGGTTTTGAGACCGTTAATGAGTTGGGAATAGGAAAGCCCGAGTTCGCGGGAAGCGTTGTTGATGCGGGTAATCCAGAGGGAACGAAAGTCGCGTTTTTTGTTGCGGCGATCGCGATAAGCGTAGCGAAGAGATTTGATGACGCCTTGTTTGGCGAGCCGGAAGCTACGGGTGCGGTAATGTTGCATGCCTTTGGCGGCAGCAAGAATCTTTTTGTGCTTTGCGCGTGCAGGAACACCTCTTTTGACTCTCATAACTAAACTCCTAAAGCGGTTTTAATGTTTTTCTTGATTTTTCCGTTGACAGAAGCGGCGGTTTTCATGTTGCGCTTTCTGGCTTTGGATTTTTTGGCAAGGATATGGTTGCCGAAGGCGCGCTCGCGGATGAGCTTGCCGGAGCCGCTGATTTTGATGCGCTTAGCGGTGCCTTTATGCGTTTTTAGCTTTGGCATAAGTTTTCCTTTTTGGTTAAGATTAGTAAATAATGTGCAAACAGGGAACCTTGAAAGTAGGAAATTACTTTTTTCGTATTCCGACTGATAGATTGCGTCCGTTGAACTGGGGCTTACCTTCGACGACGGCATCTTCGCCAATCAGGGAAACGACTTTGTCGAGAAGCTGTTGGCCGATTTCTTTGTGAGCCATTTCGCGGCCACGGAAGACAATCATGATTTTTACACGATCGCCGTCTTCGAGGAAACCTTTGATTTTACGGACTTTGATGTTAAGGTCGTTGTCGCTTATTTTGAGGCCAATTTTCATCTGTTTAAGCTCGGATTGTTTTTCGCGGGCTTTTTTGCGGATCTTGGCTTCTTCTTTCATCTTTTGGTATTGGTATTTACCCCAATCGATGATTTTAACGACCGGAGGAGTTGCAGCAGAGGAAATCTCTACAAGATCAACGCCTTCGTTTCTGGCGAGAGTGAGGGCTTCGCGGCTCGACATGAGGCCGAGCTGTTCTCCATTAGATCCAATTACGCGAACTTGGGGGTAGCGGATTTCTCCGTTGATTTTGGTGCGTGAATTTTTACTAATGGTGAAGTCCTTTCTCTTATTAAACCTTGGTGAATATTATAGCAAAAACTCCCCCTAAACGCAAGAGGTAGAAGCGGTTATCTTTTGCGATAAGTGAGGGCTTCGGAAAGGTGGGTCGGCTCGATGGAATCGGAACCGTCGAGGTCGGCGATGGTTTGGGCGACTTTAAGAATTTTAAAATATGAACGAGCAGAAAGATTAAGTTTTTCTGAAGCGTTATACAAAAATTGTTCAGCAGGTTTAGAAATTTTGAGCAAGGTCGAAACTTGGTGGGAAGTAAGGGAAGAGTTGTAAAAATCGGTAGAATTGTAGCGAGATTGTTGACGAGAAATCGCCCCTGTTATTTTATTTTTTACAACATCATGTTCTTTGGTGCTGGAGGAGGGGGCGGAGAGGAGGTCGGAGTTGTCGACGCGGGAGACAGTGATGTTCATGTCGATGCGGTCGAAGAGAGGGCCGGAGAGTTTTTTGTTGTAGTTTTGGATTTGGGTCATGGAACAAGTACACTCGTGGGTGGGGTCACCATAATAACCGCAGGGGCAGGGGTTCATGGTGGCGATAAGCATGAAGTTGGCGGGGAAGGTGGTTTTTGAGGAAGCGCGGGAGATGGAGATGACGCGGTCTTCGAGAGGTTGGCGGAGGGCTTCTAGGACGGAACGAGGGAACTCGGGGATTTCGTCAAGGAAGAGGACGCCGAGGTGGGCCAGAGAAATTTCTCCCGGAGTAGCTTTTGAACCGCCGCCGATAATGGAAACGGAGGAAGCGGTGTGGTGTGGGGAACGGAAAGGACGGGTGGCAACGATGTCGTCGGTGAGGCTGGCGATAGAGTAGATTTTAGTGATGGCGATTTGTTCGGAGGGGGTAAGGGGAGGGAGGAGATTGGCGGCGGCGCGAGCGAGAAGGGTCTTTCCGGCGCCTGGAGGGCCGGAGATGAGAATGTTATGGTGGCCGGCGATTGCGATCGAGAGGGCGCGTTTGGCGAGTTTTTGACCGCGGATGTGGTCAAAAATAGGGCCTTTTATATCTTTTTCATTATTTTTTACAATAAATTTTGTATCATGAACGATAGTTTGTTCGCCTTTGAGATGGAGGAAAAGTTCGCGGAGGTTTTTGACTCCGATAAGGGTGGGGGCGTCGGGAACAAGGGAAGCTTGGCGGAGATTTTCTAGGGGAAGATAGACTTCGGAAACGCCGGCGGACTTGGCGATTTCGATGATGTTGATGATGCCGTGGACGGGGCGTAAGTCGCCAGCGAGGGAGAGCTCGCCAACGAAGAAGCGGTTGGCGACGTCGGCGGGGAGGAGTTGTTTGGAAAGAACGAGGACGGTCATGGCTATCGGAAGATCGAGATGAGAGCCGTCTTTCATGAGGTCGGCTGGAGCGAGATTAATGGTGACTTTTCGGTCGGGGAAGGAAAAACCGGAATTTGTGAGGGCGCTTTTGACGCGGTCGCGGGCTTCGGAAATGATTTTATTAGCCATGCCTACGATATTAAAAGCAGGGAGGCCTTTGTTCATGTCGCCTTCGACTTCTATTATGCGCCCTTCGTAGCCATAGGGGATTCCGGAAAGGGTTTTTGCTATCATGTTTTAAGGATAAGATAAACGAGAGAAAAACACAAGTAGATAGAGATAGGAAATAGAGATGGTAAAAAATAAAAGGTTATGATATAATAAGGGAAGTTGGGGCTGACAAAGCTTAGACGGAATATTAACAGATATCAGGCGTATCGATTGAACACCGTAAGTGTTAAATAAGTGCTGAAAACACTGTTGCTAGGCGTGTAGCTTACATGCCTGTTTATGCCTAAGTTTATTTTATAGGCTGGTTTTCTATTAAGGTTCCGTAGATAGAAAATTATAAGAATACGGGAATAAGGTCGTTTCTGCGACGAGAAATGGCTCGAAAAATAAGTCATGGCCGCTAAAAGTTTCGTTTCTTGCAGCTTTTGGCAGACGGCCGAGATAAAACAGGAAACTATATGCGTAGAATGATATCCAGTGGTGTTTCGGACCCGGAGGCAGTATCCGGCAGCTCCACCAAAAGAAATTGAATAAAAAAATTATTCGTCCTGTCGGGGCGGATTTTTGTGGCGTTTTTTATAGTGGGCAGTGGGGTATAACAGGGAATAATAGTAAAAAATGAACAAAGAAAAAGACCGGTAACTGCGAGGAAAACCGGTCTTTTGTGTAGAGTGTGGAGTTATTTTTGGCTAAAATGTTTGTTTTTGGCTAGTGAATAATTTATTTATTCAAAAGCTAATATAATCATAACGCACCAAAACGCTCATGTCAACACTTTTTTGGACAAATTTTTTAGGATTTTTGTGGAGTTTTCCACATAAGGGTGATAGGGGGTCTGATGGTGATGTGTAAAAAATACAACATGTAATGATGGTGGAAATAACAGGGAATAAGGTGGGTTTTGTTGTGAAAAATAAGTTAAAAAAGTTGAACAAAAGTATTGCATAGCCATAAAGATTATGCTAGTATGAAGATGTCGAAAGACAAAAATAAACACAAAATACAAAAAGGAAAGAAATGAAAGACAAATAAAAGAAGATTGGCGACGCGAAAAGGTAATTTCTAGCCATGAATTACATAGGAATTACCTAGAGCTTCGTCAATGAAGCGCGTTTGTGGTCCGATTTGCTAGCACCTTTGAATATAAAATAGAGCAAAAAGGGAACAACAAGGACATGCTCCACATTGTGGAGCGGTCAAGCGACAAAGCGGGATAAGGATTGCGGTCTAGAGTAATGTTATTGTACCGGATAATCCCCCGCTTTTGTCCACATGTATCTTGTGGGAGAAACATGCTTACGATTATGTGATATAATCTGGATATGCATGGAAAAATAGTACCAGCACTGAGTGTTCTATCGTTGTTTGGAATACTGTTTATGGTGAACTATACGACACCAATGAAGGCTGGAGTTTTAGGTGTTTTAGTATTTTTTACAATGATTTTTATTCTACTATTTGGAATTATGGTAGGGCTTATAAAAATTCTTCAAAAAATATTAAAAGGGAATAAAAAACAAGGAGGTACGTCTTCAAACAAGACGTACCTTTATGCGATAGTGATGGCTTTTGGACCGATAATGCTGCTAATTATTCGGACTTTTTCGGCGATTAGTATTATGACGGTGGCGTTTGTGATAATTTTTGTAGTTTTGGGCTGTTTTTTGTTATATAAAAGAGCATAAGTGTGTTAAAATAGGCTTATGTATAATAATGGCGTGGGAAGTGCTGGGGGGGTGAAACCGATTTTCTCTTCTGGGGAAGGGTATGATTTGAAAGATTTGAATAAAGATGGGGTGGTGAGCGAAGAGGAAAATAGAGAAGTTGACAATGCTTTTGAAGAGGCGCTTGGGCGGGACAAAACACAGATAAAGAAAGAGATGGGAGAGGAGGGACTGAAAGAGCTTGAGAGAGTTTTGAATGAATATGAAGATGATCCATATATGTTGAGCGTAAAAGTGCAAGATATGAGCGATACGTTGATTTATGGGGCGTTTGGAAGACTTAGGAATGGGTTTGAGGGGAGAGGAAATGGATAAAGAAATAAAGATAATAGGAATAGTCTCGGTCGTAGTAATTGTTTTTGTACTAGCGATTATTTTGAGGACGGCTAGAGTGAAGAAGCTTCGGAAGATAAAAGATGGTGAGAGGGGGCTAAAAATGATGGCGTTATTAATTCATTTGCCGCCGACGACAGATGATGTGCAGAAGGGTGGGAGGGATGAGCGAGATGTGACGAACGAGGCGATTAGTCAAGCGCAAGTGATGTATTCGATAATTGCTTCGACGTTAGTGAAGGGGAGACTGGCGAAGATTTATGGTCAAAAACATATATCTTTTGAGATTGTCGCGAAGGACGGAACAATAAAATATTATGCAGTGGTGCCAGCGGTTTTGACGGAGACGGTGAGACAAGCGATTGTGTCGGCGTATCCGACGGCGAGAATTGAGGAAACAGAGAGAGAAAATATCTTTTCTAAGACACAGAAGCTGATGGGGGTGGCTGGCGGGGAATTGGAGCTTAAAAAAGAGTTTATCTATCCGATTGCGACATATGAAGATACGCAGAGAGACGCTAGCGTGGCGATAATAAACGCGCTTTCGACGACCAAGAAAGGGGAGGGGATTGGGGTGCAAGTGATGTTTCGTCCGAAAGATAATGAATGGACAAAAAGGGCGGAGGAGTGGGTAAAAAATGTAAAGGAAGGGAACAAAAAAACAGAGTCGATTTTTAAAACGAACAACTTTTTTTCGGACATTGAACAACTTTTTCATATTTTGTGGAAGCCGTTAGAAGCGAAAGAGGGAGGAGAAAAGAGAGAAGAAACGACATTTTTGACAAATACACAGCAGGAGGAAATTGGGGCGGTTGAGAAAAAGACAAAATATGCGGCGTTTGAGGTGCTGGTGAGAATAGTGGGGAGTAGCGATGCGGGGAAGGAAAGAGCGGAAGCAATGGTTGGCGGGGTGGTGACGGCATTTTCGCAATTTGACTCGCCAACGTATAACGGATTTAGGTATGAAATTGCGAAAGACAATAAAAAACTTGTGCGCGATTATATTTTGAGGACATTTGCGTTAAATAAAACTAAGGATGTTTTGAATAGCGTTGAACTTGCAAGTATATTCCATCTTCCGGAACAGAGTGCGATTCCGACGGGAAGAGTTGAAAGGCAGGCGATGAAACAAATTGATGGGCCAGCGAAATTAGTGGAAGACGGGGTGTTGATTGGTGTGAATGAATTTAGGGGCGAAAAGAAGGAGATTAGACTTTCGGTGGAAGATAGGAGAAGGCACGTTTATGTAATTGGTTCTACGGGTATGGGCAAGTCGGTGTTTATGAGGAATATTGCGTATCAAGATATGCGGGAGGGGAGAGGATTTGCGTTTATTGACCCGCATGGGGACGTAGTGGAAGAGCTTTTATCTATGATACCGAAGGAGAGGATAGACGATGTAATTTATTTTGACCCGTCGGATATGGAGAATCCGATAGGCATGAATATGTTTGAATATCAGACGGAAGAACAGAAGGACTTTATTGTGCAAGAGGGGATAAATATGCTTTATAGCCTTTATGACCCTGGACATACGGGTATATTCGGGCCGAGAGGGGAGCATATGTTTAGGAACGCGGCACTTTTGCTTATGAGCGACCCGAATGGGGCGAGTTTTATAGATATTCCGAGGGCGTTTATTGACCCGGAATTTGTGAAGTCGAAACTTAAATATGTGACGGATAGACAGGTGTATGATTATTGGACGAAAGAGTTTCCGGCGAGCCAGAGGAGTAATGACGCTGGAGAGGTGACGACCTGGTTTGTGTCGAAGTGGGGGCCGTTTATTTCTAATCAGATGATGAAAAATGTGCTTGGGCAGACGAAGAGTGGGTTTAATATTCGGGAGATAATGGATAATAAGAAGATTTTGTTGGTGAATTTGAGTAAGGGAAAGATGGGGGAGCTGAACTCGAAACTTCTTGGGATGATATTTGTGATGAAGTTTCAGGCGGCGGCGATGAGCAGGATAGATATGGATGAAGATAAACGAGAAGATTTTTGTTTGTTTGTGGATGAGTTTCAGAATTTTTCGACAGATAGCTTTGAGAGTATTTTGTCGGAGGCAAGGAAGTTTAGGTTGAATTTAGTGGTGGCAAACCAGTTTATGACGCAGCTGACAGATAAGATACGCGAGGGGGTGCTAGGAAATGTGGGGACGATTGTGGCGGGGAGACTTGGGATAACGGATGCGGAGTTGATTGAGAAGGTGTTTGCACCGACGTTTACGGCGGAGGATTTGCATAAGACTCCGAACCATTATGCGATTGCAACGGTGATGATGTTTGGCATGCCGAGCACGCCGTTTACGATGACTTGGCCGAAGCTTGGAGAGGAAAACAGAACAGTGCTGGATAGTTTGAAGAAGTATTCGGCGACGAAGTATGGCAGGCCGGCGGTAGAGGTGGCGAGAGAGATAGACAAGAGGATTGCGGCGCATAGTGAAGAAGAGCCAGAGAGCGAGATGAGAGAGTTGGGGGAAAATGAAGATGTTGATGTGCAGAAGGAAGTGAAGAAGGTGTTTAGGGCGCGCGGAAAGGCCGAAAGGGAGGAAAATTTCCTTGAGGCTTGGATGAGAAAGAAGAACGAAACTGTTGGGGCAAAAAGCTAAGCTAACTCTTGAAAAAACGGGGAAAAATAGATATAATAGAGGGAGAAATTTTATAAGTTTGAGGTAAAGATTTTATGCCAGGAGATAAAAGCGGGGCGGGACATTATGACTCTTCGGAAATTAGGGTTCTTGAGGGGCTTGAGCCGGTTAGAATTAGGCCGGGGATGTATATTGGGTCGACTGGCTATGATGGCTTGCATCATTTGATAAAGGAAATTGCAGACAACTCGATCGATGAGGCGATTGCGGGATATGCGAATAAGATAGTAATAACGATTTTGAATGACGGCGGGGTGAGGGTGGATGATAATGGGCGTGGAATACCGGTAGATATTCACCCTAAGACTGGGCTGTCGACGCTTGAGACGGTTTTGACGGTTTTGCATGCGGGTGGAAAGTTTGGCGACGGTGGTTATAAGGTGTCGTCGGGGCTTCATGGCGTGGGTTCGTCGGTTGTAAATGCGCTGTCGACGAAGATGATAGCAGAAGTTTATAGAGATGGAAAAACGCATCATGTGGAATTTGAGACGGGAAAGACGTCGAAGGCGTTTAGTGTGAGCGAGGGGGCAGTAAGAGAGCACGGAACGTCGATTACATTTTATCCGGACCCGACGATTTTTAAGGAGACGGTGAACTTTGATTATGATTGGGTGTCAAACTATGCAAGGCATCAGGCGTATCTTACGAAGGGGATTTTGATAGAGGTCAATGATGAGAGGACGACGGGAGCGAAGGAATCGTTTTATTTTGAAGGAGGAATAAGAAGTTATGTGAAGAGGCTGAACAGTGGCAAGGAGGTTTTGACGGATGAGATTTTTTATGTAGAGAAGAAAATAGAAGATTCTGAGGTGGAAATTGCGTTGCAATATAACGATACGTTCGCGGAGATTATGAAACCGTTTGCGAACAATGTTTTGACTCCTGATGGCGGGATGCATGTGGTGGGGTTTAGAACGGGGCTAAATCGTACGATAAATGATTATGCGAGAAAAAACGGGCTTTTGAAGGAAAAAGAAGACAATTTAACGGGCGACGATATCAAGGAAGGGTTGACGGCGGTAATTTTGGTAAAGTTGCCAGACCCGCAATTTGAGGGACAGACGAAGAACAAACTTGGAAATCCAGAGGTGAGGGGATATGTAGATAAGGTGATGACGGAGTATTTTGGGTATTATTTGGAGGAAAATCCGTCGATTGCGAAGAAAATTGTCAGTAAGGCGACGTTGGCGGCGAGAGCGCGAAAAGCGGCGAGAGCAGCGAGGGACAATGTAATACGCAAGGGGGCGTTTGATGGGCTGAACTTGCCATCGAAGTTGGCGGATTGTAGCTCGAGAGACAGAAACGAGTGTGAACTGTTTATCGTCGAGGGTAATTCGGCGGCTGGTTCGGCGAAAGAGGGAAGAAACCCGAAAATACAGGCGATATTGCCGCTTAGGGGTAAGGTTTTGAATACCGAGAGGGCAAGGCTTGATAAGATGTTGGCGAACCAAGAGCTGGTGTCGCTTATTAAGGGTCTTGGGGTGGGGATAGGTGAGCAGTTTGATATAAAGGGGCTTAGGTATGACAAGATTGTGTTTATGACGGATGCGGATGTGGACGGTTTGCATATTGCGACGCTCCTTATGACGTTTTTCTTTAGGTATATGCCAGAGGTGATAGAAACTGGGCATGTGTATTTGGCGAAACCGCCGCTTTTTGGGCTAATAAAGGGGACGGGAAATACGCGCAAGATTGATTATTTGTATGACGAGGCAGCGCTTGAGGCGAAATTGAGCGAAAAGATAGAGGAAAAACGTAAAAACGGGACGAAGATTGACGAGACGCAAGAAAGGTTTAAGCAGGCGGGGTATACGGCACAACAGAGGTTTAAAGGTCTTGGCGAGATGGACGCAAAGCAACTTTGGGAGACGACAATGGACCCGGAGAACAGGGTGCTTGTGCAGGTGCATATAGAAGACGCGGAGAAAGCGGATGCGGTGTTTGCGAAGCTGATGGGTGACCAGGTGGACCTGAGGAAGAACTTTATTCAGGCGGGGGCGAGCAAAGTAAACTTAGATGACTTGGATTTTTAAGGAGAGGAGATAAAAATATATGGCTGAAACGAAAAATAACGCCAATTCTAGCGACGAAAAAGAAAAAAGGCTGAATGACCAAGGTGAGGGCGAAACGTTTGCGGAAACGCAAGATACGGGCGTTACACGCGAAATTATTGACGGGATAGAAAACCGAAATGTAGAAAATACGATGGAGGAATACTTTTTGAAGTATTCGATGTCGGTTATTGTGGATAGGGCTTTGCCAGACGTAAGAGATGGGTTGAAGCCGGTGAATAGGCGTATTCTCTATGCAATGAACAAGAATGGATGGAAAGCTCCGCATGCGACGGTAAAGTCGGCGCGTATTGTGGGTGAGGTGATGGGTAAATATCATCCGCACGGTGACTCCTCGATTTATATGGCGATGGTGAACTTGGCGCAGCCGTGGAAGATGAGGTATACGCTCATTGAGGGACAGGGGAACTTTGGCTCGATGGATGGAGATGAAGCGGCGGCGTCTAGGTATACAGAGGCGAGAATGGATAAAGTCGGGGCGGAACTTTTGACGGATATTGAGAAGGAGACGGTAGATTTTAGGGATAACTTTGACGGCACGGAGCAGGAGCCGGTAGTGTTGCCAGCGGCGCTACCGAATATCCTACTCAATGGACAGATGGGGATTGCGGTGGGGATGGCGACGAATATCCCGCCACATAATCTCGGGGAACTGGTGGACGCAACGGTGGCGCAAATTGATAATCCGGAGATTTCTCTGGAAGAGCTGATGAAACATGTGAAGGGGCCGGATTTTCCGACAGGGGCGGAAGTGTATGGAGGTTCGCCAATGCGTCAGGCGTATGCGACTGGTAAGGGGTCGGTGACGATTAGAGCGGTGGCGAATATCGAGGAGCGCAAAAACGGTAGATATAATATCGTGATTACGGAAGTGCCGTATGGAATGAGCAAGGAAGGGTTCATCGACAAGGTGAGGGAGCTGGTGATGAACAAAAAACTTGACCATATTGCGGACGCTAGAGATGAGTCGGCGAGAGGAAAAGTGCGGGTGGTGGTGGAACTGAAAAAGGATGCGTTTCCGAAGAAGATTTTGAACCAACTCTATAAGTTGACACCATTACAGACAACATTCCATTATAATATGTTGGCGCTGGTGGATGGGATACAGCCGAGAATCTTGGGGCTGAAGGAGATTTTGGCGGAATTTATTAAGCACCGTAGAGTGGTGGTGAGGCGAAGGAGCGAGTTTGAGCTAAAGAAGGCGAAAGAACGTGCACATATTCTTGAGGGGTTAAAGATAGCCCTAGATAATATTGACGAAGTGATAAAGGTGATTCGCGCAAGTTATGATGACGCGGACAAACAGTTGATGGAAAGGTTCGGGCTGTCAGAGGTGCAGGCGGCGGCAATTCTTCAGATGCAACTGAGGAGATTGCAAGGACTAGAGAGAGACAAGATTGAAGAAGAATTGAAAGAGCTACATGCGCTTATCCAGAGGTTAGAGGAGATTTTGGCGGACGAGAATAAGATTCTTGGAGTGATAAAAGAGGAACTTTTGGCGCTTAAAGAGAAATATGGGGACGAAAGGCGAAGTAAGATAATAAATCATGAGGTGGGAAAATTTGCTGAGGAAGAGCTGATACCAGAGGAAGAGAGCGTGATACTTTTGACTTCCGAGAATTATATGAAGAGAGTGTCGCAGACGGACTTCAGAAGACAGAATAGAGGTGGTAAGGGAAAGAGGGGAATGACGACGAAAGAGGAAGACGTGATAGCTCAGATAGTGACGGCGAGCTCGCATGATGACTTATTATTCTTTACGAATCAGGGAAGGATATTTAGGTTGAGGGCGTATGAAGTGCCGCAGGCGTCGCTTTCGGCAAAAGGGACGGCGGCGGTAAATCTGTTGTCTATGCATCCAGAGGAGAAGATAACAGCGATTATCAAGCAAGGAACGGGGCTTGAAGATGGGTTCTTGTTTATGGCGACGAAGAAGGGAACAATCAAAAAGACACCGATAAAAGATTTCTTTAATATACGTTCGAGCGGATTGGTGGCGATAAAGCTTGATGAGGGGGATGAGTTGAAATGGGTGCAGGGAACAACGGGGGAGAATGACGTAGTGATTTCTACTTCGGCGGGGCAAGCGATAAGGTTTAACGAGAAAGATGTGAGGGCGATGGGGCGGGCCGCTAGGGGTGTGAGAGGTGCGAGATTGAGGCCGAGAGATGAAATTGTGGGGATGGACGTGATTACGAACCCAGAACAGAAGATATTGGTGATTTCTGCAAACGGGTATGGCAAGGCGACGCTAGCGTCGAACTTCCCGGCGCATAAGAGGGGAGGTGTAGGAATAATGGTGGCGGCAGTGACGGCTAAGACCGGCGCAATAGTGGCGGTGCATACGCTAGACCCAGAGGCAAAGGAAGTGATTATGATGTCGAGCAAGGGGCAAGCGATAAGGGTGGCGGTGAAAGAAATCCCGACACTTGGACGAGCGACGCAAGGGGTGAGGATTATGAGGCTTGGGGAGGGAGACTCGGTGGCGTCGATAGGTATCGTTTTGCCGGAAGCAAAAGAGGAGGACCAGAAATAAAGGGAGAATCGCTCGGGAAACCGGGCGATTTTTTCGGGAAATTTGTTTGAAAAAACTCTTGACACTGGGGAGGGTTTGATATAAGATTAAGGAAGTCTAGGGAGTGAGAGAGATTATTTCGAGACCTTAGAGTTTTTATTAACAATTTAGTTGTGCAATTTATGTTTTTCTTTAAGAAAAACAATCATCGTCAGTTCAATTTATTTGAGTTTTCCGAGAATAATCTCGGCAGAATACAAATTCTTTAATGGAGAGTTTGATCCTGGCTCAGGATGAATGCTGGCGGCGTGCCTAA
>CAZBLB010000004.1:0-45389 GCA_964492765.1 uncultured Candidatus Saccharibacteria bacterium | reverse complement strand
CGGAAAGCGAGGGGCTACCGAGCTACGCAGCGGACGGAAAAGCCGCCGCCCTTGTTGACGCGGTTCCGGGGACCGAGGTACGACCGGTAGAAGTACAAGTACCTCGCGTTCGTGGCATTATAGGCATACGACGACCGGAAGCTGCCGCCGTTGCTACGACCGCCCAGGCTGGCGCCGGTGTAGTAGTAGTTGCCTGTACGGGTAAAAGATAAAGGCACTGATAAAACGGGAGTATCTAGATTTTTGTTGGAAGCGTCAGCGTAGTCGTTGGTGGTTGGGAGGGAGTAGGTGGAGGAAGAAAGATTATCTTCTCCTAAATTATACGCAAGGTTGTTTTCTGGATCGGTGAAAGAAGTGGAGTGGGTGTAGGGGGAAGAGGGGAGTGGGGTGTGGTGTGGTATAATAGTATTAATGTTGGAGGAGAGATGAAAATAGGAATTTTAGGGGCAGGTGCTTATGGTAAAGCGCTTGCGAGCGTGGCGCGAAAAAGCGGAAACGCGACGTATTTTTATGACCCATATAAGTTTCCTGAGCGAAAGCTGGGCGATGTTTTGAAATTTTCTGAGGCGGTGGTGGTCGCGGTGCCGGCGAAAGCGCTTGAAAAAGTCTTAAATGAGGTGTCGGCAGAGGCGAAGGAGAAACCGTTTATAATCGCGACGAAGGGGGTGATGAGAAAAGAAGTTTATGACGGGTTTTTGAATATCGAGATTTTGGCGGGCCCGGGGTTTGCGAGCGAGATTTTAGCGGGGAAACGAGTAAAACTGACGGTGGCGAGCGAAAAAACTGGCGAGAACGTGGCGGAAAAAGTGTTTTCTTCGGGGCAGATAGTGCTAGAGAAAACGGCGGACGTGAGGGGGGTGATGATACTCTCAGGACTAAAAAATATTTATGCGATAGAAGCGGGGCGAAGAAGGCTGAAAAATCGGTCGGACGAGTTTCGCGAATATATAAAAAATGCGCTTGTTGAGAGTGAAAAAGTTTTGTTATATAACGGAGGATTTGTCGAGACGGTTAGGATGAGCGCGGGGGTGGGGGATTTTGCGTTGACTTGTGGAAGTGAGCGGTCGAGGAATTATTATTTTGGGAAGGAGTTTTTAAGGAGCCGCGAGCGAAAAAAGATAAACGAGGAGAAAAAACGAAAGTATCTTAAAACGATGACGGTTGAGGGAGTGTTTGCGGCGGAGGAGATGGAGAGAGCAGAGATATTTTTGCCGAGGGGGGTGGAGATTTTAGCGGATATATTAAAAAGAATAAGGGAGGAAATATGCCATTAAATGAAAAACAAAAAGAGGCGGTAGAGTATATCGAGGGACCACTACTTGTGCTGGCGGGGCCAGGGACAGGAAAGACACATCTGTTATCGGCGAGAGTTGAGCATATTTTAAAGACGACGGACACGAATCCGGAGAACATACTTTGTTTGACATTTACGGAAAACGGGGCGAGCAACATGAGAACGAGGCTGGTTTCTATGGTCGGGACGGCAGCGAGGAAACTGAACATTCATACGTATCATGCGTTCGGGGCGAATATCATTGCGCAATATAAAGATTATGCGGAAAACTTTGAGCGAAATCTCGATGCGCCGATAGATGAGGTGATGCAATATAAAATAGTTAAGGAAATACAGGAAGATTTGTCGGCGTTGGATATTTTGAAGAGTGGGGCGACGGCGGACATTGTGTCGACGATTGGTTCGGCAAAAAGTGCGAGGCTTTCGGGGGAGGACTTGATAAAAATTGCGGACGAAAATGAAAAACTAAGCGAGGAACTTAACCGAGAAATATCGCCGATTTTGGAGGTGGCGAAGCGGGGGGCGAGATATAACGAGGCAATAGAGGCGACGTATTTGCCAATACTGGAGATTTTGGCGAAACATTTGTCGAAGAAAACGATTGTGAAAGATATTGAGCCGGTCGCGAATATTCTTGCGAGAGATTTGAAACGGATTATTGAGGCAGAAGAAGCGAAAGAGCGGCCGATGATGGCGGAACTTGGGCGATGGAAACGGGCGACATTTGAAAAAGATGACGAAGGAAAATATCGGTTGAAAGACAGAGTGGCGAATAAAAAGCTAAGGTCGCTTGGAAAGATAATGAAGCTTTATGACGAGAAACTGAAAGAGGAGGGGCTGTTTGATTTTGCGGACATGATAGAGCAGGCGATAGCGGCGCTGAAAAAAGACCGAGGGTTTAGGCTGACGTGTCAGGAAAAATATCAGTATATTTTGTTGGACGAGTTCCAGGACACGAACCCGAGCCAATTTGAGATTATAAAATTGTTGACGGATTATGAAAAACCGAACGTGATGGCGGTGGGCGATGACGACCAAGCTATTTTTGAGTTTCAGGGGGCGGATGCGTCGAATCTCTTGACGTTTAAGGAACATTATGATGCGAAAGTAGTGAACCTAGAGGTAAATTATCGTTCGAACCAAGAGATTTTGGACCTTTCGAGGGTGATTGCGAACCAGATTGAGGACAGCTTTGCGAAAAAACAGGGGGTAAAGAAAGATTTGACGGCGTTTAAGGGAGAGGGGGCGGAGATTTCTCGGCATGAGTTCTTGACGAGCGACGGAGAATATAGTTTTGTGGCGAAGGAGATTGAAAAGCTAATCGACTCGGGAGTGCCACAGAAAGAAATTGCGATTATTGCGCCGAAACATAAGTATATTGCGCCGATTTTGCCGTTTCTCAAGGAGGGCGGGAAGATAAATGTGGCGTATGAGAAGAAAGATAATCTTTTTGAGGACCCGAGACTGGCGGAGATTTTGACGCTTGCGCGGTTTGTGTATGATTTGAGCCTCGGGAAAAATATTTCTAGTCGGCTACTTGAGATACTTTCGTTCCCTTTTTGGGACATACCGCCAGAGGAGGCGATAGCGTGTATCTTTGAGGCGAAGCAGGCGCACAAGGCGGGGATAGAATATTTGACAAAATCGGAACAGCCGAAACTGAAAAAGCTAGGGCAGTTTATTGCGAAACTTGCGATGAGCTCGTTTGATACGCCGCTTGAGTTGATGCTTGATTATATGGTTGGGACGGTGCCGGTAGTACTTCCGGGGGAGATAAGTGAGACAGCGGACGAGGCGGAGGTGTCAAAAGAGGGGGCACTGCTTCGGAACTTTGTGGAGTTTAGGTCGCCGTTTGTGGAATTTTATGCGAAAGAACAGGGGGATTATGAGACGTTTGAGTTATATGAGAATTTGGCAGTATTGAAAGAGGCGATGCTCGCGCATACGAAGGCGAAGACGCCGAGATTGAAAGATTTGGTGACATTACTTGATGATTATAAACTGGCGGGAGCGAGCCTGATGAATACGTCGCCGTATAGAGATAGCGAGGATGCGGTGCAGATAGTGACGGCGCACAAGAGCAAGGGACTTGAGTATGAGTATGTGTTTTTGGTGGCGACGGACAATTTGAGTTGGGGGAAAGCCAAGGGAAATAATAATATGTTGGTTTTGCCGAAAAACGTGGTGCAGATTAGGCATACGGGGGCGACGGAGGACGAGAGACTAAGACTGTTCTTTGTGGCGATGACGCGGGCGAAGAAAGTGCTTGTGATGACGAACTCACTAAAGAACTTTTCTGGAAAGAGTCCGGCGAGACTCGACTATCTTGAGGAATATGAGTCGGAGGGCGACGTGATTTCTCCGCATATTCCGGTCAAGGGAAGAAAAATTCCGCCGGAGGGGATGTTCCCGGAGTATATTAGGCAAGATACTGGGTATAAAGTCAAGCTACATTATGAGGATATGACGGAGGTAAGACGCGAGATAGACCTGAGAAAGAGCTGGCGGGCGGCGTATCTGAAGCTGAAGCCGGAGCTACGCCCGATTCTCGTGAAGCGGATGGAGGACTATAAACTTTCGGCGAGCGACTTGACGACGTTTATTGATATTGCTTTTGGGGGACCGATGGAGTTTTATGCGACGAGAGTCTTAAAAACGCCACAAGAACCGCCGACAGAAGCGACGGTGTTTGGGACGCTTATGCATGAAGTGTTTGAGAAAATTACAAACAACGGAATAAGCGACGAGGAGGCGATAGAGCTGTATCGGAGAGAGGCGGAAGAGGCGGATTTGACAGAGAAAGAAACGAAAAATCTGCTCGAAAAAGGCGAGACGGCGCTGAGGATAAGCTTGGAAACTTTCGGAGAAACGCTCCGCGCTCAAAATTCGCGGGGGGAGGTCGATTTGCGGAAGGAATATATAGAGGTCGAGGGGGTGCCGGTGGTGGGAAAACTTGACCATATTGAGGTGGACGACGAGAAAAAAACGATTGAGATTTTTGACTTTAAGACGGGAAAATATCATAAAGAAAAGTGGGGGAGCGTGAACGTATTATATAAATATAGTTTGCAGCTGTTGTTTTATAAACTACTGGTCGAGGGGTCGACGAAGTATAAAAAATATAAGGTGACGCGAGGACACATATTGTTTGTGACGCCGGATGAGGAGGGGAAAGTTTATGATAAGGTGTTTGAGTATGGCGACGCCGAGGCGGAGGAAAAGGAGCTGAGAAAAATAATTAAGGCGGTCTATAAGCAAGCGACGAGCCTGGAGTTTTTGGATATTCCGGAGCTTAGGGTGGAGGCGGACAAGAAGCGAGACGTGAAGGAGATAAAGGAGTTTGTGAAGGTGCTTGTGGAGAAAAGCGGAGCGTAGGGGGGGTCGGCTCTTGGTTTCGTTTGGGGGGTTGGAAGTTGATTGGTTTTGGTGAGTTTTTGAGGCTAGTCTGAAGTTGCTTTTGCTTGCAAAAAGTGGGGAGAGCTGGTAGAATATGAGAAATTTGGCGAAGGGGGGGTGAAAAATGTGCCAAAGCTCATTATTCGGGACCTTAGCGAAAGCGGGGGCGGGCTGTTCTCGTTCGGCGGAAAAGAAAGAGTTTTTGAGGACACGAGAGAAGGCTATCGGCAGGCGATTCAGGTGAGGGACGAACTGAGGGCGGCCGGGCATAAACTTGACCTGTCCGCGAACAATACCGGCCGGCGGCTGGTTGAGTTTGAAAGCTCGACAAGCTCGTTCTTTGGGTCGCTGTTTGGATGAAAGGCGTGCGTCGTCTTCTGGCGGGTGTGCCGTCCGTGATGTTTGGACCGACCGTAGCGTCCGTTTCTCCGTTTCTGCTAAACCCGAAAAGACCTCTGTCTAGCGGCAGGGGCCTTTTTCTTGGTTGCGGTTTTTGGATTTTTGCATAGTGGTAAGGTTTGTCGGTCGCGGTTGTTTAGTAGCGGTGGTTTTATTGGTTGTGATTTTTGGATTTTTGATAGTAGTCGTCGATGGCTTTTTTGAGGGCGGCGTGGCCGAGGACGGAGCAGTGGAACTTGTGCTCGGGGAGACCACCGAGAAAGTCGCAGATTTCTTTGGGGGTGATGTTGGCGGCGGAAGAAAGTGGGCGACCTTTGGCGAGTTCGGAGAGAGCAGAGGTCGAGGCGATGGCGCTGGCGCAACCGTAGGTTTTCCAGGCGATGTCTTTTATGTATTCTTCTTTTTTCGCGCCGGTTTTTCTGGTGGCGACGCGGATTTTGACGAGCATTTGGTCGCCGCAGATGGGGTTGCCGACGATTCCCTGTCCGTCGCAAGCCCAGGCGGTTTCGTCGCCCATGAGAAAGTTTCGAGGGGAGAGAAAATGGTCCTTGACGATTTCGGTGTAGGCCCAAGAAGTTTCGAGGGGGGAAGTTTTGCAGGATTTTTGGTTTGGTTTAGGCATAGGAGTCCTTTGGTTTAGAGGGTTGTTTGGCTTTGGTTTGGGGATTAGACTTTGGTTTGATAGTCGAGAGGTCGGTGAGGCGGGAGATGATAGGGGGGAGTTTTTCTAGGAGGAGGTCGAGGTCGTTTTTAGTGGTGCGGAGGTCGAGGGAGAGGCGGATGGAGTTGTGGGCGACTTCGGCATCGCCATGGAGCGCCATGAGGACGTGGCTTGGCTCGAGGTCGCCGGAGGCGCAGGCGGAGCCGGTCGAGACTTCGATGTGGTCAAGGTCGAGGTAGAGTTGGGTGGACTCGCCTTCGCAGGCGGGGATGGAGAAATTGAGGACATTAGGGAGAGAGGGGGTGGTCGGGGTGTTGAAGCTGACGCCGAGAGGGGTGAGTTTTTGAATTAGATAATTTTTAAGGGGGCGGACTTTGGACTCGTAAAGATTCCACGTTTGGTTTTTAAAACAATAATCTGCGGCAGCAGCAAGGCCGGCGGCGAGGGCGGCGTTTTCGGTGCCGGCACGACGACGAGATTCTTGCGCGCCGCCGAGGAGAAGGGGGGAGAAGGGGGCGTTTTGGCGGGTAAAAAGGACGCCGAGGCCGACAGGGCCACCGATTTTGTGGGCGGAGAAAGTGAGGTAATCGATAGGGAGGGTTTTTAGCGAGAGGGGGATTTTGGCGATGGCTTGGGTGGCGTCGGTGTGGAGAAAAACCTTGAGTTTAAGGGCGCGGTATTTGTCGCGGAGGCTTAAAAGCTCTTTTATCGGTTCGAGGACGCCGGTTTCGTTGTTGGCGGTCATGACGGAGAGAAGAACTTTGGCGCTCGGAGTGGTTTTTAAAATAGAGGATAACGTGGAATCGACGAACTTGAGGTCGATAATTCCCTGCCTATCGACGGGAACGAAAAAACAAGGCGAGCCGTAGGCTTTGGCGGGGGCGAGGACAGAAGGATGTTCGATTTTGGAGACGAGGACAGGCGTACCGTTAAAAATGTGGAGGACGGTGTTGTTGGCTTCTGTCCCGCCAGAAGTGAAGATAAGCTCGCTTTCACGACAGCTGAGAAGGCGAGCAACGGATTTTTTAGCGTCCGCGATAATTGTTTTGGCGCGGACGCCGGAAGAATGGAGAGAAGAAGGGTTGCCGAGCGCGCGGGAGACGGAAAGATTAAGGACGTCTAAAATAGCGTCTCTGGCCTCGGGGAGAAGCGAAGAAGTGGCAGAAGAGTCGAGATGAACCATATCTCTATAATAACATTTTTTTGTTGGCAACAAAAATCTGGGGAAGGGGGGACAAGGGCGGAAAGCGAGGGGCTACCGAGCTACGCAGCGGACATAAACACCCCTGCGCTAAAAGGGTCGACTCTTGAAGGCTCTAGCCCGCGAGCTAGGGCTAACATAAATGACCTCTAAAAAGAGAGCGACCCTGATTTTTGTATTTATCTTTCTGGGACTTATAAAAAATGGTCGGAGAAAGACCCTATATCTTTATTTTAGCATAAGCGGTTAAAAAAATCAATAGGGAGAGGAAAAATGGTGGCTCGTTAGGCTTTGACTTTGGGCGTGGGAGAGTTTGGATTTTGGGTTTTTGGCGTGGAGGGGGCGTATGAGGTTATTTAGTTTTGCCGAAGCCGTCGTAGTAATTAGTGCGAACTTTGGGGTGGCCGATTTTGTTGGCGGCGGCGACGATTTCTTCGATAGAGTCGGTTAAGGTGTAGATTTTGCGGTCGGCGGGATTGATGGTTTTGAGGCTGGTGAGTTTAGTGGCGTAGAAGTGGTCGAGCGGGCGCCAGAAACTTTTGCCAAAGAGGAACATGGGCATCTTGGGCATTTTGTTTTCTTGCATGAGGATAAGGAGTTCGGAAAATTCGTCCATGGTGCCGAACCCGCCGGGAAAGAAAACGTAGACTTTGGAGCTCATGGCGAGCATGACTTTTCTGGCGAAGAAATATTCGAACTGGAGCAGGTCAGTGAGGTAGGGGTTTGGGTGTTGTTCGTGAGAGAGGGTGATGTTGAGGCCGATGGAGCGCCCGCCATATTCGTAAGCGCCGCGGTTGGCGGCCTCCATGATGCCGGGGCCGCCGCCGGTGATGACGGTGTGGCCGTTTTGGGCAAGGAGAGCGCCGAGATCTCGGGCGGAGCGATAATAACGATTGGTTTCTTTGAAGCGGGCAGAGCCAAAGATGGTGACGCCTTGAGGAAAAGTGCGGACGATTCTGAGGCCGGAAAGGAGGTCTTTGGCGTAGGCTTGGGCACGGTCGAAGTCGGCCGATTCTAGCTCGCTGGCGATTTGTTCGTAGGTTTTAGCTTGGTCTTGTTTAATGGATGAAAGTTTGGTCATAAAATTACTCGTTAATAAGTTGGATTGGCATAGGGTGGAGAGGGGTAGTGAGGGGGAGAATACCGTCTTTGGCGCCGAGATGTTGGACGACAGAGGTGGAGTTGGCACTGGCGAAGACGAGCGAGGAGCGGAAGGACTTGCCGCTTGCGTAGGCGGCGAGGAAGCCGGAACCAAAGGCGTCGCCGGCGCCGGTTGTGTCTTTGACCTTGACGTCTTCGTAGAGACCGAAACGATAGGTTTTTCCGTCGCCGGTGGCGATGCCGCCCATAGAGCCGTCGGTTATAATGACGGACGAGCAGTAGTTTTTGAGACGGGAGAGAAGTTCGGAAAGGACGGTGCCAGGGACAAGCTCGGAAGCCTCGCGTTTGTTGACGAGGAGAACGTCGACGTCTTCGAGGAGGCCGCGAACGGCGCGAGGGTTTTTAAGTTCGAGGAGGCCGGGATTGAACATGATTTTAGTGCCGAGGGACTTAGCTTTGTCGAAGAAATCGACGAGAGTGCCGATGTCTCCGCGGAGAGTTGTGACGTAGAGCCAGTCGGGAGAGATGAAGTCGAGGTCGGAGGGGTTTAGGTTATTAAACTTTGAAGAAGCGCCACGAAAAGTCAAAACGGAGCGTTCGCCAGAGTGGGAGTCAAGGAGAATGACTGAACAGCCGGTTTTTTCGCGGGGGAGAAAGGAGATGTAGCTGGTGTCGATACCCTCTTTGTCGAGGCTGGCGAGGACAGCTTCGCCGGCGGGGTCGCGAGAGAGGTTGCCGAGATAGATGACTTCGTGTCCGGCGCGGGCAAAGCTGACGGCGGAGTTGGTGCCGCCGCCGCCGACAAAAAAGGCGATTTTGTCGATGTCGAATTTGGCGCCAAGCTCGAGGCTTTGGAAAATAGACTTGCCGTTTTGAGTCGAGGCGCGAAAATCGTCGTGGTCGATGAGGTAAATATCTTGGAGGGCAGAGCCGAGAGAAACGATGCGAGCCATTAGATGACGACTCCTTGTTTATCGATTTCTGCGACGAGCTCGTCATAGGCGGCTTTGGGGTCGGGCGAAGTGGCGATGGCCGAGCCGACGTTGATGACGTCGATGTCGGAGTGGGCGAGGGCGCGGACGTTTTTCATGTTAGCGCCACCGTCCCAAGCGATTTCGATGTGGGGGTTTATACTGCGAATAATAGGAACTTTTTCGACTTGGAGCAAGTCAGCTTCGCCACCTTGGGCGGAAAGCTTGCCAGCGAAAACAAGGCAGTGGTCGGCGGCCTCGATATAGGAGGCAATTTTTCCGGGATAAGTTTGTTTTAGGATAGCGACGCCAGTCTTTATGTTGGCGTTTTTAAGCGAGTTGAAGACGGGGAGGAGGTTTTCGGAAGTTTCGGCGTGAAAAATGACGAGGGAGGGCTTGATTTTTAAGATGACGGGAAGGGTGGCGGAGGGGTTCATGACCATCATATGAAGGTCGAGCGCGGCCCAGCCTTCTTGGGTCCAAGCGTTAGAAACGTCGAGAGTTTGGGTGGGGCCAAAAAGTCCGTCGCAGATGTCGACTTGGACGCGTTTAGTGAAGGAAGAATAGAGAGCGAATTGTTTATAGTAGAGATTTTTGTCGTTGGTTAAAATCGTGGGGACGATGATGGCCATTTAACGCTCCTTGTCTAGACGTTTGATGCGTCTGAGATATTTTTTCTTGCCGGAAAAGGGGGTGGAGAGGAAAGTTTCTACGAGACTAACGGCGTCTTCGAGGGCTTTTTCGGACTCGAGGGGGTCTTTGGCGTTTTCGACGGAGTCGGCGGAGAGACAGATGATGTTTGCGTCGAGGTGCTGGCGGGAGGAGACGGCGGTTTCTAGGTCGCGAACGACGGCGGCGCGGACGCCTCGGTGGCGATTGGCGGCGATGGAGATGCCGATAGCGGAGCCACAGATAAGTACGCCGAGGGCGTCTTTTTCGCGCTTGAGTTTTTGAGCGACGGCAGAGGCGGCGTCGTTAAAATCGTCTTCTGGGTCATAACTCGTCGGGCCGAGGTCAAGAAAAGTAGGAAAAACCGAGCGAAGCTTTTCTTTGAGATGAAAACCGCGATGGTCCGACGCGATATAGACGTTTGGCATTAAGAGACCTTTCCAAAATCGACGGCGAGCTCAACGAGACGGTTGCTATAACCCCACTCGTTGTCGTACCAGGCGACGATTTTGATTAAGTTTCCGTCGACGACGTCGGTGAGCGGGAGGTCGACGACGGCGCTGTGGGCGTTGCCACGATAGTCGGTCGAGACAAGTTCTTCGTCGGTGGCGTCAACGATGCCCTCATAGTAAGGTTCTTTGACGGCTTTTTTGAAGACCTTTTTGATTTCTTCGACGGTCGTGTCGCGCTTAATTACGGCAGTGATGTCGGCGAGCGAGACAACCGGAGTTGGGACGCGGACAGAGAGACCGTTGAACTTGCCCTTTAAGGACGGGATGGTGAGGGCGGCGGCTTTGGAGGCGCCAGTGGTGGTCGGGACGATGTTTTCGGCGGCAGCGCGAGCCTCGCGAAGGTCTTTGGCCGGAGCGTCTTGGAGACGCTGGGAGGCGGTGTAGCTGTGGACGGTGGTCATCATGGCTTTTTCGATGCCGAAGTTGTCTTCGAGGATTTTCATGACGGGGGCGATACAGTTAGTGGTGCAGGAAGCGTTGGAGAGAATGACGTCGGATTTGTCGACGGTGTCTTCGTTGACGCCGATGACGATGGTTTTAGCGCCTTCGCCTTTGGCGGGAGCAGAGATGACGACTTTTTTAGCGCCAGCGGTGATATGTGCACGGGCGGCGGCAGGGTCGGTGAAGAAACCGGTCGACTCGATGACGACGTCGACGCCGAGTTTTTTCCAGGGGAGGTTAGAGGGGTCTTTTTCGGAGAGGACTTGGATTTTTCGGGTGTTGACCATAATATAATCGTCGCCTGCGGTGACTTTTTTGTCATAAATGCCGTAGGAAGAATCGAATTTCAAGAGGTGAGCGAGGACGGCAGGGCTAGTAAGGTCGTTAATGGCGACGATTTCGACGTCGCGACGGTCGAGAGCAATCTTGAGAGCGTTGCGCCCGATACGTCCGAAACCGTTGATGGCGAGTTTAATCATATAAAAATACCTCCTAAAATACTTATACTTAGTATATATGATAGGAGGTAATTTTACAAGATTTTAGCTATTTTTTTCGACGAGGAAGTCAAGAGTTTTTTCGATAATCATACGATTTCTGACGTCCATTTTTACGCGAGGGTCTTTAAGATTTTTAAGTGCCTCGGGAGATTTTTGGTAAACGTCGCGAAGTTCGGCGATTTTGGCGATAACTTCGTCGTCGGTGACGGTGATTTTTTCTTGATTTGCGAGGATTTGAAGGACGAGAGAAGCCTTAACGCGTTTTTCGGCGACGGCTTTGGCGTCTTTTTCCCATTCTTTAAGGGTGGTGTCGTTGGCCTTGAGGTAGTCTTCGACGGACATTTTGTTTCCTGCCGCGTTTCTTTCGAGGTCGTCTTTAATGAGACGGAGCTGGTCGGAAATAAGAATCTCGGGAGCGGAAACTTTGGAATTTTTAACTAGAGCTTCGACGAGGTCGTCTTTGAACTTTTCGTTAAGGCGATGAGCGTTTTGGGCTTGGAGATTTTTTTCGATGTCAGCGCGAAGCTCGTCCATGGACTTGAACGGGCCACATTTCTTGGCAAAATCGGCGTTTAGCTCGGGGAGGATGATTTTGTTGACTTGTTTAACGAGGACGGAGAAAACGGTTTTTTCGCCGGCGAGAGATTTTTCGTGATAATCTTTAGGGAAAGTAAGCTCGAGGTCGGTTTTGTCGCCAGCGGATTTGCCGACGAGACCTTCTTCAAAGCCAGGAATGAAGGATTTTGAGCCGAGAGTCAAAGCATAGTCTTTGGCGGAGCCACCACGGAAAGGTTCGCCGTTTTTCTTGCCGGTAAAGTCGATGATGACTTCGTCGCCAAGAGCGGCAGGGACTTTTTCGGTCTTTTTCTCGGCGTAGGCGCGACGGATGTTTACGACGACTTCGTCAATATCCTTTTTTGAGACTTTGTTTTCGGGTTTTTCGACTTTCAGATTTTCGAAAGAGCCGAGCTTGACCTCGGGGAGAATGTCGGCGGTGGCGGTATATTCGGCGGACTCGTTCGGGACGTATTTAGTGACGTTGACCTTAGGGATAACGAGGGGGGATTTTTCGGCTTCGGCGAAGGCGGCAGGAACAGAAGTGCGGACGGCGAGGTCGATAGTTTCGTTGTTAATATCGTTTTCGCTGAGGGCTTTTTCGGCGAGCTCTTTGGGGGCCTTTCCCTTGCGGAAGCCTTCGAGTTTGACCTCCTTGGAGAGACGAGCGACGGCTTTTTCTCTAGCGGTTTTTAAATCGGAAGAATCGAGAGAGACGGTAATCTCAACTCTGGTGTCGGATAGTTTCTTTGACTTTACTTTCATAGGGAAAATTATAGCACAATTTCGAGGGTTAGGAAACTATGCCAGGGTTTTCGGAGGTGCGGAGATGGCGAACGGCAGAGCGGGTGTCGTAGTCAGACTTGGTTTCGGGAGCCAAGATATGGTTTTTGTCGAAAATGTCTTTAACGGAGGAGACAAGCTTGGTCTCCTTTTTGTCTTTTGAAGGATAAATAACGATAGACTTGAGCCGGCCTTCGGGAGCGCCACCGGCGAGGTCACCACCATGTTTTATTAAAAGCTCGTTTAGGTTTTGGAGGAGAGTGAGGGCGGCGCGACGCTCGGAGACTTTGGAAAGCTCGAAGTCGGGACGAAGCGAAAAAACGCCGGTGAGGAACGAGCCGAAAAGCTCGAGTGGACGTTTGGTGGATTTTTCGAGTTTTTCAAGGTCTTTTAAGAAGTCGGAGAGGTTGTTGGTCGGGACATAGAAGTCGCTCATGAAATTTGCGCGTTCGCCTTTGGCATCATCGTTTAAATAGGAGGCGAGGCTGGTTTCGAAATCGTCGAAGTCGGGAGAGTTTTGGATGGTCTCAAAGACGGCGAAGGCGGACTTAGGGAGAAAACTGAGAGCTTTTTTGACTTTTTTGCGGGATTTGTGAGACTTGTCATTAAAGCTCGCGAGGACGAGGAAGCCTTTGTCGAGTTTTCGGCTGAGAAGGTCGGGTCTTTTGCCGTAGGTGTCGGCGGATTTGAAGATGCGCATGTCATAAAGCTCAACGGAGAGCGGAGCGAGAGTGGAGCAATATTCGGCGAACTCGAAAGCGGACTTAAAGGTGGTGAAAGTTGAGAAGAGACGGTGGGGGCGAGGCGGGAGAACGTCGAGACGGAGGATGACTTCGGTGATGACGCCGAGAGAACCTTCGCTCCCGAAGAAAACAGGGAGGAGATCGAAAACCTTTCCGCCTAGACGTTTAACATGACGAAGGCCAGAAAAACCAAAGCGAGAGACGTCGCTGGTCGGGAGGAGGTCGGCGGAGTCGTCGAGAAGGGCGTCTAGGTCGGCATACACGGAGGCCTCGAGGGATTTTTCGCGAGTTTTTCTTTTGAAGGTGGAGCGAGAGAGTCGAGAAGTTTGAATAAGGTCGCCGTTTGGAAGGACGGCTTCGACGCGGTCGATGTAGTTCATGATGCCACCGTATTTTTTGGAGAATTTGTCGCGGGGAGAAGTGGCAATAAGGGAGCCGATGGTTTCGCGCGGGTCGGCGGAGATAGGTAAGGTGAGGCCGTGAGGGGCGAGGACAGCGTTGAGCCTTCCGAGGGAGATGCCGGCCTCGACGTGGACGAGGCGGTCGTGGGCGTCGAGCTCGCGGATTTTGGTGAGTTTTTCGGTGGAGAGGACGAGACCAGAGGAAAGGTCGGCGCCAGACTTAGAGAGGCCGGAACCGCGGATGGAAACGGGGAGAGAATATTTTTTTTCGGAGAGTTGATTGATGAAGCGAAGGATTTTTCTGACATCGGAGGTCGATTCGGGGAGAGCGACAAGGCGAGGTTTTATCTTGAGCGGCGAGCGGTCGGAAGAATAGCTCTCGAGAATAGCGTCTTTGTCGAAGACGTTGCCGACGAGATGACGGTTTAGATAGACCGCTATCTTATTCATTGTCCTGCCCACCAATAAGCATATATATTTTATTATAAAACGTGAGGAAAGTTTTTGGAAGATAAAAAACTAGAATTTGAAAAGTTTTTTGAGTTTCAAGAAAACTTCGTCAATACTTCCAGAAGCGTCGATAATCGGAATATTAAAGTCTTTGGCGATTTTTTCGTAAGCGTGGTTGACGCGGGACTGGAAGCTGTCGCCTTTTATCTCGAAAGTTTCGAGAGCTTTACCGCGGGAAGCTTCTCTTTGGGCGCGGACGGCGTCGCTTAAAGTTAAGATAGCTGAAAAATCAGGGGAAACATAGCGACTCGGCATGAACTCGCGAGTTAGACGGATGATTTTAGAGCGAGAGATGCCCTCGCCGTAGCCTTGGTAGGCGAGAGTTGACCACCAGTTGCGGGCGGAGATGACATAACCACCCCGACGGAGGACGGGCTCGGCGAGTTTATGCCAAAGTTCGAGACGGGCGGCCGTGAAAAGGGCGACGTTGGTGAGTGGTTCGAGATGATAATCTTTGCCTTTGATGACGATTAAATCGTGGAGGTCGTGAGCGACGGGAAGGTCGCCATCTGGCTCGTGAAAAGTCAAAACTTCTTTATTTTGAGCGCGAAGGAAATCTCCGAAAAGTTCGACTTCGGTGGACTTGCCGGTACCGTCTTGACCCTCTATTACGATATACATGTGGACTCTTTCTCTTTGTATTTTTCGACGCAGGCGGGGCAGAGGGCGCGATATTCGACTTTGGAGTGGCCGTCGTCGATGAGGACGTCGGGGCCGTCGGTCATAAAGTGGTTATTAAGAAAGCGACAGTTGCAGGTCGCTTTTTTGCCACATTCGCAGATGGTTTTTATCTCTTCGATGTCGTGGGCGATTTGGAGAAGGCGAGTAGCGCCTTCGAAGCCGCCGTCTTTTTGACGGAAGTTGAGGCGGAGGCCATACGCCATGACGGGAATGTCGAGCTTGATGGTGACGAGCATAAGTTCGTCGGCTTGGGCGGGGGTTAAAAATTGGGACTCGTCGACGAGGATACAATTGACATTTTTATAGGACTTTTGGATTTTTTGGTAGAGGTTGGTTTTTTGGTCGAAGCAAAAGTCGGTTTCGCGTTCGGGGCCGATACGGGTTAAGAGTCTAGTGCCGTTTTTGGTGTCGGTTTTAGGTTTTATGACGCAGACTTTTAGTCCGCGTTCTTCGTAATTAAAAGCGACTTGGAGGAGTTGCATGGTTTTTCCGCAACCCATAGCGCCGTAGCGAAAATATAATTTTGCCATGATAAGCTAATTGTATCATAAGCGACAAGAAAAAGAGGAGAGAGATTAAAGAAAGATTTTCGGTGGAGGTGTTGGGGTTTTCTTCGGGGGTTTCGGGAAGTTCTGGGACTTCTGGTTCGGTTGGGTTTTCTGGCTCTGTTGGTTCTTCGGGTTCGGTCGGCTTTTCTGGTTCTTTTGGTTCGGAGACGCTGAGGCGATAACGGATGGTTTCGTGAAGTCCGTCGGTGGAGCGGGTGTGGTTGGTTTTGGTGGGGGTGATAAAGCGGTCATTGATGATGGCGCCGGAGTAGAAAAGACTTTGGCGATGAGCAAAGCGATAGGTTTTGTCGGTGATAGTAAAGGCAACCCAAAAATCATAATCGTGGTCTTTCGTGATGGTTTCGCGATTTTCTGGGTCGGTGGTATCTAGGAGAAAAGAATTTTCTGCGTCGATTGTAAAGAAATTGTTGTAGAAGGCGTTTTTGGGAAGAGGATAGAGCTGGTCGAGGTGAGCAAAAGCGCTGTCGTCTTCGGGGAGAGAGGTGTAGGAGGTAAGGGTGTTTTTCATGCGAGCTTCGGTGTCGAGAAATGAGGCGCCGTCTTCGAGATAATCGTCGAAAGTTGCGTTGGTACTGGGCTCGTCGGGAAAGAGCTCGAAAGTGCCGATATTGTTTTCGTAAGTGTGGGTGAAAGTGTATTTTGGGAACCAAAGATAATGAACGAGGTCGAGATTGTCTGAGACGGAGACGCCACCGCCGAGTTTATGGGTAGCCTTGAAAACGATTTGAGAGTTTATGGTTTCGGTGTTGGCGACATGAATAACGTTGTCGGCATAGACGGAGTATGTGCCAGTGGGGTTGTCAATAAGAACGGTTGAAGGGAGGTCGAAAGCAACGTTGGAGCTTTCTCCGAGGAGACTGATGGCGGCAACGTTAGAAGTCGAGGGAATGTCTAAGGGGAGGGCGGAACGAAGGTTAATTTTTAGGTTGGAGTTTTGGTGGAAGGTGAGTTGGCTTTTGTCGTAGAGAATACCGATGGCGGTGTCGGTCGGAGAGTCGATGTCGATAGTGAGCGAGGCGGAGTCGTTAAAGTGGAAATTGACGGAGCGGGCGCAGTTAAAAGAAAGACCGATTTGGTCGGAGGCGATGATATTTTCTCCGGAGAGGTAGATTTCGGTATGCCAAGTGTCTTGGTTCTTGACGGTGATGGTGGAGCCGACGTAATTATTAAGGTAGAGATAGTCGGTGTCGGTTTGGACGAAATAAGCGTCGCAAAAGTCGGCAGAGTCGGCGCGGGAGACAGTTTTGGTGGCGACATTATAGCAGTTATTTTCGAGGTCGAGGAGATGGTCGCCATCGACGAGGACGCTTGGATGGAGGTCGCGAGGGCCGAGATGGAGGGCGGGGTCGTCTTCTTTGGCGAAGACCGTCAAGCTCGGCAAGATTAAACTAAAAATGAGAGAAAAAATAAGAGTAGAAAAAATAGGGCGACGCATAGCCGGATTTTATCATCTCTAGGGGTAGAAGGCAAAGTTAAGCGGTTTCCGATATATATATATATATATTATTCGACAATGTCTCCAGAGAACTGAGAGTTGTAAAGTTCGGCGTAAAAACCGTTCTTTTTAAGCAGGTCGTCATGCGTGCCTTGCTCGACGATGTTGCCATTTTTCATGACAAGGATAAGGTCGGCGTCGCGGATGGTGGAAAGGCGGTGGGCGATGACAAAAGAAGTGCGACCTTCGGTGAGTTTGTTGAAGGCGTCTTGGATAAGGCGTTCGGTTTGGGTGTCGACGTTTGAGGTGGCTTCGTCAAGAATCATCATGGGTGGGTTTTCTGTCATGGCGCGAGCGATAGTAAGGAGTTGTTTTTCGCCGGCGGAGATGTTGTCGGAATCTTCGGAGATTTCGGAGTCGTAGCCGTTTTTGAAACTTTCGATGAGATGGTCGATGCCGGAGATGGAGGTGGCTTGGCGGATTTTGGCGAGCGAGGCGTTGGGGCTGCCGTAGGAAAGGTTGTCGCGGATGGTGCCGGAGAAAAGCCAAGTGTCTTGGAGTACCATGCCGAAGAGGGCGCGGACGCTTGAACGTTTCATTTCTTTGGTCGGAACGCCGTCGATGGTGATGAAGCCGGAATCGGGGTCATAAAAACGCATGAGGAGATTGACGATGGTGGTTTTTCCGGCGCCGGTCGGGCCGACGATGGCGACGCGTTCGCCGGCTTTGATTTTGGCGGAGAAATGTTTAATGATGGGCTGTTTTTTGTCATAGGAAAAACAGATGTCGTGGAACTCGACGTCGCCTTTTATCTTGGCGATTTCTTTGGCGGGGATGAGGTCGGGAGCTTCTTCGGGTTCGGCAAGGAAGGTAAAAATGCGTTCGGAGGCGGCTAAAGTCTGCTCGATAGTGGCGACGATTTGAGAGAGGTTTGAGAGTGGTTGGTTAAACCTGGACAGGTATTGGATGAAGGCTTGGATGTTGCCGATTAAAAGTTTTCCGGAGATGACCATGTTGCCACCGAGGATACAAATGCCGACATAGCCGAGGTTGGTGAAAAAATGGACGATTGGAAAGGCGAGACCGCCGAGAAAGTTGGCGCGCCAAGAGTTTTTGAAAAGTTTTTCGTTTTCGGCTTTAAAGGTTTCGAAACTTTTGTCTTCGTGGGAGTTGGATTTTATAATGAGGTGGCCAGAATAATCTTCTTCGATATGTGCATTAAGAGCGCCGAGGGATTTTCTTTCGGCGGAAAAATATTTTTGGGCGGGTTTGGCAATTCTGGAGATAAGGACGGTAGAAAAAGGAATGACGATGAGGGCGATAAGGGCGAGAAGCGGGGAGATAACAAACATCATGACGAGGCAACCGATGATAGTAGTGAGGTTAGTGACGATTTGGACGATTTCTTCGGAGAGCGAGCCGGCGAGGACGTCGACGTCATTGCTTAAAATCGAGAGAGTGTCGCCAAATTTGTGTTGGTCGAAGTAAGAAATTGGCAGGCGAGCGATTTTTTCGATGATTTTTTCGCGGAGGTTTTTGGTGTAAAACGCGGTTGCGCGAGCAAGGAGAAAACTCTCAAAATAACTCAGGACGGCAACGAGAAGATAAATAGCGATGAGTTGGATGGCGGAGGTTTTTATCGTGGCGAGGTCGAGAGAGCCGGTTGTCGAGAGAGAATCGACGGCGGAGTTGGTCATGTTGCCGAGGATTTTGGGGCCGAAAAGGTTAAGGACGTTAGCGACGACAGCGAAGACAAGCGGGAAAATAATAGCAAACTTAAACGGCCTAAGCGAGCTTATAAACAATTTAAACGAGCGTTTGGCGTTTTTGGGTTTTTCGGTGGACATTTTACGCGGCATTTTTAAGCTCCTTTTTGAATTCGGCTTCGCTGAACTGGCTCTTTACGATGTCGCGATAAGCCTTGCAGTTTTTAAGCAGGTGTTTATGGGTGCCCTTACCTACGATTTTTCCTTTGTCGAGAACGATGATTTGGTTGGCGTCTTTAATGGTGCTGATACGCTGGGCAACGATAAGAACAACAGAATCTTTGGTTTTGGGCTTTAGAGCCTCGCGTAATTTTTTGTCGGTTTTCATGTCGAGAGCGGAAAAACTGTCGTCGAAAATGTAGATTTCGGGTTTTTTGGCGAGAGCGCGAGCAATAGAAAGGCGCTGTTTTTGGCCACCAGAGACGTTCGAGCCGCCTTCGGCGAGATTAAAATCGTATTTTTTTTCGAGCTTCTCGATGAAAGATTTGGCTTGGGCGATTTCGGCGGAGCGAGTAATGGAGGATTTGGGAAGCGAAGGCGCGCCGAAAGCGATGTTTTCTTTGATGGTGCCGGAGAAAAGGACGCCTTTTTGGGGAACATAGCCGATGCGCGAGATAAGACTGAGCTTGTCGTAATTTTTAACGTCTAGACCATCGACGAGCACCTCGCCTTTGGTCGCGTCGTAGAAACGCGGGACGAGAGAGATAAGGGTGGACTTTCCGGAGCCGGTCAGCCCGACAAAAGCGGTGGTTTCGCCGGCTTTGGCGACAAAAGAGATGTCGGTCAAAACGCTTTCTTCGGCACCAGCGTAGGAAAAATGAACATTTTTGAACTCGACGGAGGGGGCGACGTCGGGCACGCCTTCGGTTTTTGGTTTCCAGACGATTTTGTTTTTGGTGTTAAAAATTTCGTTGATACGTCCGGCGGAAACGTTGGCGCGGGGGAGAATGACAAAAAGCATAGTGAGGATTAAGAACGACAACATAACGTGCGAGGCGTATTGGACAAAGGCGACCATGTTTCCGAGATAACTGATGTCGGTTTCGAGTTTTGAAAGCCCGAGCCAGACGATAAGCAGAGTGATGCCGTTAAAAACGACGCTTATAAGTGGGTCTTGGAAAGACATGATTTTGTTAATGAATAAAATGTTTTTGGTGAGTTCGTCGTTGGCACGAGAAAACTTTTTTTGCTCGAGTTTTTCGTTGTTAAAAGCGCGGATGACGCGGAGGCCGGTCAAGTTTTCTCTAGCGAGTAAGGTGATTTTGTCGAGCAAACTTTGGAAGATTTTGAACTTTGGAATGACGAGACTTAAAATGACGACAGAGAAAAAGATGATGAGTCCGACGCCGAGAGCGAGAATCCAGGTCATGTCGCGGGCGGTCTGGAAGGCCTGGATGACGGCACCGAGACCCATCATGGGGGCGCGAAGCATCATGGTGAGCATGAGCATGACGGCTTGTTGAACCTGGGAGATATCGTTGGTGGTGCGGGTGATGAGGGAGGCGGTGGAAAATTTGTCGATTTCGGAGATACTGAAGCTTAAAACTTTTTTGTAGAAGGCGTTTCTAAGGTCGCGAGAGAAGCCTGAGCCGATACGGGCGGAGAAAAAATGGACAGAGGTAGCGAAAAAGACAGTTAGGACGGTGAAGCCGAGCATTTCGAGACCGATTTTAAGAGTGATGGAGGAGTCGCCGGAAACGAGACCTTCGTTGATGATGCGAGCCATAAGAGCGGGAAGCTGGAGCGCACCCCAAGTTTGGAGAGCGACGGAGGCGAGGAGAAGAATACACTGCCACCAGTAGGGTTTCAGAAAGCGGAGAAGTTTTAGCATTAGTCTATTATAACACCTTTTGGGCGGTTTGGGTGGGATTGTTTTGTAGCGACGAAGCGAGGTATCGTGGTGGTGCTAGACGTGGCGGAGTTTTTTGCGAGCGGACTCGATGAGCTTTGTGAGGAGATATTTTTTAGGGTCGAGAACAAGGTCGTGGGCGGGGGTGTATTTTAGTTCGGAACAGCCAAAACTGCGCTTAAACTCAGAGACGCCATAGAAACGGTGGTGTTTTTCGTCGGGGCCGACGATGCCCCAAAGATTGTAGCGGGTAATATGGCGACGGCGAGCTTCGCGCATGGCTTCTATATGAAGGAGCGGGGCGGCGGAATATTTAGTGCCGAGGTCGGAGGAGACGCCGTAGTGATAGCTGGCTTCGGTGCCGTAAAAAATCATGAAATTTTCGGCGAGGATTTGGTGGTCGCTGGTTTTAGCGATAAAGAGGAGCGCTTCGTCGTTTTTGGCGAAGGCGGCAAATTGTTTTTCGAGGAAGCTTTCGGAAAAAGCGTAAAATTTGTTTCTTTTGGCGGTTTCGAGCTGGATTTTGTAAAAGTCTTTGATGTCTTTGGGGTCTTTTGAAACGGAAATTTGGACGTCGTTTTTCTCAGCTTTGCGAAGTTTGCGACGGAAACCTTGGGAGGCGTTTTGGAGGATTTCGGCTTCGGATTTTTCGAGGTCAAGGACGCCGGCATATTCGACTGAAAGATACATCGGGGCTTTTTTGAGACCGAGGGAGGAGAAAAGTTTGAGTGAAGAATCGGAGAGGGGGAGCTGGGGGCGAACACGAACAAAAACACAGCCGGCGTTTTTGCCTTCGTTCTTAATATCTTTAAAAACAGCTTTTACTAAGGATTTATTTTTCCAGTCGAGGATAGGGCCGCCGGCGATGGCGAGGTGTTTGCCGCGACGAGCGGTTTCGACGACGCCAGCATAGGCGGCGACGATTTTGTTATTTTGGTCGCGAAAAAGTTTGCGGACGATTTGGTTGCCACGAGAAGCGTGAAACTCGTAAAAATCCCAGGACTGGAGGAAATTTGAGGTCGGGTCGGAGGTGATAAAATTGTCCCATTCTTCCCTGTCTTTGGCAGGGGTGGCGGTGAAAAGATTGTTCATGTTAAAGATTCCTTTTTTTCTTACGCAGTGTTTCGACAAGCTCGTCGATTTTGTAGCGGAATTTGTCGAGAACAATGTCGGCGGCGGGGATATATTCGACGACGCGTCCGCCAAAACCAGTTTTAAAGGTGGTGACGCCAGAATAGCGGTGGTTTTGGACGCCCGGCGGAGCGATGCCCCAGAGATTAAAGCGGGACAAACCGAGGTTTTTCATGTCTTTAATGGCAAACCAAAGGAGAGTGGGGCTTCCGGGGAGTTTATAATTAAGCTCGGTCGAGGCGGCCTCGAAATAGGCGGCTTCTTGACCGTAAAAGAGGACGAGACCATAAGCGATGGGTTGGTTTTCGGGGGTTTTTACGATGTAGAGTTTAAGATTGTCTTTGAAGGCGGATTTTTCGGCGAGAAGCTCTTTTAGAGACGGCGGGATGAAGTTTTGGCGTTTGGCGGTTTCGGCTTGGACGGAGTGGAAGGTTTTAATAGAGTTTTCGCTGGAATCTTCTTCGACTTTTAGATTGAGTTTTTCGCCACGGCGAACTTCGTAGCGAGTTTGGCGACGCATGGACATAAGAAGGTCGTCTTCGGACTTATTTAAGTCGAGGAGGACAGTGTTTTGGGCGTGAAGATGCATGGGGGCGGGGCGAAGGTCGAGAGAGCTAGATTTTAGCGCGCGGATGAGTTTTTGGTTTTCTTCGGTGTTTTCGAGTTGGGGGCGGAAACGAACAAAAACGCAGTGATTTTGTTTAGCTTTTTCTATAATGTCGTTAAAGACGGATTTTTTAAGAGGCTTGTCGGACCAGTCGAGAAGTGGGCCGGCGGGGATTTCGAGATAACGGCCGCGGCGAGCGTCTTTAACGATGCCGAGATAAACAGCCTTATCGTCAAAAGTTTGGACGACAATTTTGTGTCCCATGAGACGGTTGGTTTCTGCCCAGAGAGGGCTTTGGAGAAAATTTGAGGAGGGGAATTTTTGGAGAATTTTAGTCCAAGAGTCTTCCATGTTTAGCCTTTTACCTCATATTTTTTAATAATTTTGAGCGCGGAGCGAATCTCCGACAGACGACGAGGATTTTTGTACCAAGTGGGGAGGTTGATGACGCGGTCGGCGAAGAAAACGGCGTTTTTACACTCGTCTTCGGGGAAGTTGACGGAGCCATAGTAGCGGCTTGGGGCGACGGGGACTTCGTACCATAGTTCTTCGAGGCGGAAGCCGGATTTTTTGAGCTCTTTGAGGCAGTCTTCGCGGTCGTGGACGAGGTAAAAATCTCGCAGAGGTGTCTTTTTGAGGAGGGAAAGCTCGCGGGAGATTTGTTTGGCTTGGGACGGAAGGAGAGAAAGAGACGAGTCGAGCTTGGCGTCGGCGGAGCGTTCGATGAATTTTAATTTTAGAAGTAGGGCGAGAAAAGGTTTTTCTAGGCGGAGATGGGCGAGACCGCGGGCGGTCGCGCCAAATAAAGGATAAAAACGGATACGGAAGCGGTCGGAGAACTTAGGTTTTTTAAGTTTAGTTTTGTCGAAGAAATCCGGGAACGAGAGGGTGGGGTCGCGAAGAAGGACGGCGCCGCCGAGGATAGAGTCGAGAGCTTTTCCCTTGCCGAAGGAGAGAGCGACGGCGTCGCCGACAGTGCCGATTTCGGTGGAGTTATCATAAAAGCGACCGGCAGAGTGAGCGAGGTCTTCGAGAAGAAGAAAGCCATAGGTGGCTTTTAGAGACTGAAGTTTTTGGAGGTCGAGGGGGAGACCAAAGGAGTTTTGGGCGATGACGACCTTGAGGTTTTTGGTGGTTTTAAGCTTTTCTTCGAGGAAATCGAGAGAGAAGTTGGGGGAGTTTTGGTCGAGGTCGATAAAGACAGGTGTGAGCCGAGCTTTTTTGATGGCTTCGAGGACGGCATGACAAGTGAAAGCATTGACGGCGACGGCGTCGCCGGATTTTAGTTTTCCGGATTTTTTGAAAGCCTCAAGGGCGAGATAGAGAGCGGTGCGACCGGAATAAACGAGGGCGGTGTTTTTAAGCGTGGCACCGTAGCGCTTGGCGAGGGTTTGTTCGAGGTTTTTGAGGTCGGTTTTAGTGCCGACGGAAAAAAGATGACGAAGAATATCTTTGGCGGAATAATTACTGGCCAGCCCAAGAAAAATCATTAGTCGTTTCCTTTTTTGTTTTTAAGAAAGTCGGATGGAAGGGCGGAGATGATTGCGTCGGCTAGTTCGTCGGGGTGTTTAATGTAGGGGGCATGGTCCCAATCTTTGTAAAAAGTTAAGGTAGAGTTTTTGAGTTTTTCGTGGAGAGCTCTTCCCTGGTGAGGAGGGGTGGTGGTGTCTTTTTCGCCCCAGAGGAGAGTGGTCTCAGTGGTGACTTTTTCTAGCGTGAGAGATTTGTCGGAGTCGAGAAGACCGGCGAGAGTTTTTTTCATGTTTTCGGGGGCGTGGTCATAGTCGGAAGCGCCGAGAAGTTTATGAACGATTTTGCGGAGGAGCGGGAGTTTTTTAAGCGGGGCGAAAAGTTTGGAGACGGTGCGGAAAATGTCTCGCTTGGTGCTTTTTTCGTAAACGCCGGCGGAGTTTAGGAGGATAAGTTTTTCGAGTTTTTGGGGATTTTCAGCACAGAGGTTAAGAAGGATGCGCCCGCCGTTGCTGTGGCCGAGCGCGACCGAGCCGTCGGGAATGTTTTGGTCTGCCCAACGGACATAATCGCTGATTTTAAAAACATGGTCATCTTTTTTTGTCAAACCCGGAACTTTCAGCATCTCGACCTCTACCCCGCGCTTCTCTAGGATTTTCAGCGTCTCGTCCCAATATTTCGTGGTATAAGTCCAGCCGTGAATGATATATAGCTTTTGAGACTTCATCTAAAAAAGTCCTCGATTTTCGCGACGTTTTTTGGCGGCCGGTTCGCGTCGGCAAAGTTTTTTTGCGTCTTCTGGATTTTCTAGCAACTTTTCAATAATCCACTCTAGATATTGACTGCCCTTAAAAACGATGGTTTCTGTTCCGGTCGTGTGCTTTTCGATATAGCTGAGCGCCTTTTTGGGGTCGAGCGTAGTTTTGGGCGAAAAACCGAGTTCCTTGAGGCGCGGCGCGGTGTATTTTTTGGTTCGGCGACCGACCAAGATGATTTCTTCGGGGTGAACTTCGGCAATCATTTCGGCGAGACGAGTGTGTTCTTCGCCCTCAATTTCTCCTTGCTCGACAATATCGCCAATGACTAGCCACTTATGGCTCGCACGCATGCTTTTAGTCATCTCTAGGATGCTTTGCATGCTGACCATATGTGCGTTATAGCTGCTGTCGATGATTTTGATGCCGTTTTTGCCGTAGAAGAAGCTACTGCGTCCGGCCGGCAAAGACATCTCAGAAAAATCGGTTTTAAGAGAAACACCTAAAATCTTGGTGAGTTCTTTTAGCATCAAGAGTTGAATCGCCAAATCTCTCGGCTGGGGAGTATTAAATCTAAAACTAGTGTTAAGCGTTCCAAACTCAGTCCTTGTAGGATAAACTGTGTATTTTATAATGTCTTTTCGATAAAACGGGACGACCTTGGCCTCGAGATTTTTGGTAGCGGACCGCATAAGCTCGTTGTCGCCGTCGATAAAGACAAGGGCGGTGGTGTTTTCGGGGAGTTTAGCGAACTCGTCGGCGATGGCGGCGTCGAGGTTTTTGAACTTGCCGTCTTTGACTTCTTGTTCGAATTGGATAGCGTGCGAGCGACCGAGAGAAATCCAGAGGGTAAGCTCGGGTTTTAGCCAACGAGCGAGAAAACCGGTCTCTTTGGGGCGTTCGCCGTCGATTTCGACGACATAGAAACGTTCTTTGTGAGAAAAATAAAGCGATTTTATGGGGGCGGCAAGAAAAAGATAGAGCCAGCGAAGTTTGGAGCCACGGACGCCGCGCAGACCGAGAAGGTCAAAGGCAACACCGAAGGCAGAGTTGGCGTCATGAGAATAATGGGCCTCGGAGCCGAGCTCGAACTCGACGAGGTGGAGCATGGTGGTCTTGCCAGCGGAACCAGTGAGAGCGATAACGCGAGGCGACCAACGCTTGAGGGCGAAGTTAGCAAAAAACTTGAAATAAGAGGCAACGACGAAATAGAGACGCTTTTTTAGGCGTGCGAAAAAAGTCATATATTTATAATAGCACAATGAGTTTGAAAAACAAAAATACGACCTTTCGGCCGTATTTTTAACTACATTTTTATTTCGGCATCGACGCCAGCGGGGAGAGCGAGATTTTGAAGAGACTCGATGGCTTTCGGGGTGGCGTTAGAGATGTCGATAAGGCGTTTGTGAACTTTCATTTCGAAAGCTTCGCCACCGGTTTTGTAGACGTGCGGGGATTTAACGACGGTAAAAGTGCTGCGTTTGGTCGGGAGAGGGACAGGGCCGGAAACGGTCGCGCCGGTGCGGATAGCGGTGTCGACGATTTGACGAGCGCTCTGGTCGATGACGCGGTGGTCATAAGCCTTGAGGCGGATGCGAATTTTTAGACCTTCGTCTTTGGTGGTTTTTTCTACCATGGTTCCTTTCTTCTCTATAACTTCGGACGGCTGCGCGAGAAGGCGGCTGTCGGCGAGGGGTAGAGATAGATAAAATTATTTTTAACATATATATTATATCGTTAAAAATGGGCGAAGTCAAGGGTTTACAAGGCTAGCGAAAGCATAATATAATAAAATTGTTATGTTAAAACAGAGGTCATATTTTCTTTGGGGGATAGTTATATTTTTGTTATGCGCGGTGGCGGGGCTTGCTTCTTTTACTGTGGAGGTGTTTGCGGACGAGTGGGCGATGGCTGGGTATGGTGGTTCTAACTTGTCTGGTTCTCCTACGCAGGAGACTTTTACGGACTGCTCTTTGTTTCCTGGTGAGTCTGGTTCTGGTAATGGCATAGCCAAGTGTCCTCACTGGGTAAGAGCTTCCGTAAGCACTTTTGTACAGGCGTTTGACCGCATGATTGGCTCGTATAAAAAAGATTCGGCATATTATACTTGTGTGGATGAGAATGACTCTGGCGAAGTTATTTTCGCTGGTTATTATAATAAAGACAATGAGCTAGCTTTGTTTAATAGACAGAACTGGACTGGTATTACCGTTGGTGGTAGAAACCGAAAGATGGATTATGATGCTGGTTGGTATGGATACAACTTGGAGGATTTGATTGGTTGGCCTGGGAATACATGGTCTGGGTATGTGCAATATTGTTGGGACAAGAGCACTAACAGTGCGTTGGGGACATGGTGCCCTGGAGGTGAGGGATATATACAGTTGGATTTTCCGAATATCGAGCCGCTTTCGTATGATTTTTTTAGCGAAGAAATTCCGGGTAGGGATGGGTATACGTATCGCGATTTAATGTGGGATGTTGGTGCGGATTCGAATGATTCTGTGGCGTTCTTTTGTCAAGGGATGGAAGATGTGGACCCGCCAGAGGAACCGGTGTCAGAATATCATATGACTAATTTTGATGGGGAGAGTGTGGGGTGGCTTGATGGATATGGGGGGCGAGTAGAGAGAGATGGGTGGTATAAACCAGTTGACGGCATAATTAATGCGGCGTGTTTTGATAGCTATGGGGCGACATGGGGAGAGTGGGAGGAGTGTGGCTTTAGTAGTATTTCGGAGCCTGTGTTTTTTAGACATACAGTGATGAGGGTGGATGGTGATTATGATATATATGCTGCTTCGACATATTATAGGATTCAAGAAAGCTATGATGGTGGTGCTAGTTGGGGTGATGTGAGCGGTTATGGTACTAGTGGAAGTATTGATTTGTATCCGTATGAGAGTAGGGATATGGAGGTTTATTCTGCGATAGATATTAGCAGGTATAGTGCGGAAGTGATTGTTTATTGTCAGAGAATACAGTATGATCCTTGGACGTATTATATTTATGAGCCGGGAAATAGTTTTGCATTTTCTGGGGATGGAGCGTATAGCGTTCCGGCTTGCGTGACGGTTTGGAATCCGGATTGGGAAGAATATAGTGATAGCGTGGATTATACGGTGGAGATAGAGCCGGAGACGATTGCGTCGGAGTGGAGTGCAGATTTTAGCGGGGTGGGAAAGCAAAGTTTTTGGCCGTATAGTTATCAGGCAACGGAAGTGAGTGGGGGGATGAAGTTTAACCATAGGTTGACAAGGTACGATGAGGGGTTTGAGGCGTTAGATTGTTATGGGGTGTTAAATTGCGATTGGAATAGGCGGGGTGATGTGACGGGAATAGGGACGGTAAGTACGCAGTATTGGGGAAATTATGGTTGGGATAATTATTATCCGTCTGGTTTTAGCGGATGGGTGAGTTTGGATAGTCATGGGGATAGTTGGAGTAGCAAGGATTGGGGGTCGGGATATACGGAGGGGGCGTTTGATAGTGGGTTGAGAGCTGGACAGACGAAAGATTTTTGTCAGAAGACAAAAAATAGCCCGTCGAAGTTTACAAAAGAGTATAAGGATGTGTTTGTGAGGGTAAGTAGTTACGGAAAGCCTGATGGGTGGTTTTACGATAATTTTGTAGATAATAATAAATATTATGTGGGGACGGAGTCGGTTTGGGGTGGCGTGGATGAGTCGGGGACTGGAGCGAGTGCGGAGAAATGCGTAAGCGTGGAGCGTAAGTGGAGTTACGACGTGACGGAGATTAGCGTAAGCAATGGGACGGAGAGCGGCAATCATACGCTTGTGTCGGGAGGGACGATGAGCGGAGTTGAAGTTGAGGTGACAGTGAAGGACGATCGGAACGGTTGGTTGGGGGTGGATGGGATTTCGAGAAATTATATGACGGGCATAAACACATCGAGAACGAGTTTTAAGTGGGTGAAGTTTGTGGTTAATAAGGATACGGTACCGACGGGTGATATGATGGCTGGGGGAGATATGAATGGATGGAGCGGGTGTGGTTATTGGAGAAATAAGTTAGGGGGGTGGTCTAGTGTGCCGACGTGCGACGATATTGAGAGTGTTACGATTAGCAGTGGTGATATTTTTGGCGATATGGTGGGGGTGATTGCAGAGAGAAATGGGGATACAAGTACGAGCGTGGCGGTGCCACTGCTTGAGGTGGGACAGAAGTATTGCGTGGCGGTGTTTGTGGAGAGGAAGAGCAGTACGAGCAATGAGAGTTTGATGAGTCGGGCGAGTTGTGGGGACGTGAGCAAGAATCCGTCGGTGCATGTGCTCGGGGGGAGCGTGGGGGCGCAAGGGGGAGTAGCCGGGAAGATTACGACGGTGGATGTTAGCAGTAGTAGTTCGAAAACGTTTGGGAGCTGGACGGATTTGGCGGTGATAGCTAATGGAAAGGCGGAGATGTTTGCGTCGGGGGATGCGTTGCCGGCGAGCGGGGGTGTGACGAGGAACTGCGATATATCGCCGATTACGATAGCGAACGGAGATGAAAATTGTACAGGACTGAAGGATGAGCCGGGAAAAGCGGGGATTGATACGCTTGCGAACGCTAAGACGTTGGTGTATGATGCGCTGAAGAATAGGTATGTGAATGGGGCGGTGCATAATTGCGAAGTGGATGGGACGCCGAGTGGTAATGTTGTGTATTGTAATGGAAATATGACGATAAAAGAGCATGATGTAGTGGTGGATATGGACAGTTATATCACAGGGTTGGATGACATTCCGCAGGTGATATTGATTGCGGAGGGGAATGTAGTGATTGAGCATAAAGTGGGGAGAGTGGACGCGTTGATATTGGCGGGAGGGACGGTAGATACGTGTGGGGGGTTGAGTCTTGCGGATAGTAATAATGTGACGACATGTGAGCGTCCGCTCAGGATTAATGGTCAGATATTTGCACAGAAGATAAATTTTAAGAGGACGTATGGGGGAGATTATACGATGATGGGGAATACTGGTATGCTGGAGAGCGGGGCAGAGGAGATAAATTATGGGACGTGGATATATTTGTTTGGCGCGAACGAGACGAAGGCAGGCGGGACGACGAACGTAGTTTATCAGCGAAAGCTACCACCGAGGTATTAGGAAAAATCCCCCGAAAGGGGGATTTTTGGTGGGAGAGCTCAGGGAGAGTTAGGATGGTGGAGGAACTAAGATAAAAATTGGGACGGGAGTTGGGAGTCGGGGAATCAGAATAGAGTCGAGGGGCTAGGCGTCCCAAGGAAAGCCCTCGCCGAAATGGCCGTAGCGAGCGGTTTGCTCGTAGATGGGGCGTTTAAGGTCGAGGAAGTTGATGATACCGCGGGGAGTAAGGTCATAGCCGGTGATGATTTCTGGAGTGCCGTCAATAATAACGGTGGACTCGAGAGGTTCAGCGACACCGATGGCGTAGGCGAGACGCACAAAAACTTCGGAAGCAGAGCGAGAGCGGAGATAGTCGACGGCGATACGGCGAGCCATGTAAGCGGCGGAGCGGTCGACTTTGGACGGGTCTTTGCCAGAGAAACAGCCGCCGCCGATAGGGATACGGGGACCGTAGTTGTCGACGATGAGTTTTCTGCCGGTGAGCCCGGTGTCGGCCTCGAAGCCACCTTGAGACCAGTCGCCGGCGGGATTAAGGTGGAGCGTGGCGGAAGGATTGAGGTGGTTTTGAGCGATAAACTCTTTGACGAGTTTTTCTAGCTCGGACTTTTTGACGTTTTGGAAGGAAGCAACAACAGAAAAGAGCTCGTCGCCCTTTAGAGTGACTTGGGTTTTGCCGTCGAAAGGATGTTTTTTGTAAATAAATTGGTTAAGACGACGAGAAAGGACGACTTCGAGGGGGAGAAGCTCTTTGGTTTCTTTGCAGGCGTAACCGATCATGATTCCCTGGTCGCCGGCGCCACCAGTGTCGACGCCTTGGGCGATTTCTGGGGATTGTTTAACGATTTTGGTGTGGACTTCGTTGTCTTTTCCGGCGATGCGGTGGACGATTTTTTCGATGTCAACGTCGTTTGCTGTCGAAGTGATTTCTCCGGTGACAAAAACGACACCGTGTCCGCCACAAGTTTCGGCAGCAACGCGAGCGTTGGGATCGGTCTTGAGGTAGGCGTCTAGGATGGCGTCGGAGATTTGGTCACAAAGTTTGTCTGGGTGGTGAGGAGAAACGCTTTCGGCGGTTCTATATAAATAATTCTTCTTCATGAAGAAATTATAGCATGCTTTTTAGGCGCTTTTAGACTGATAAAATAAACCAGCGAGGCAACTTTCGAGAGGTTTCTTTGGGTTAAAGAGAAAGAAGGCGGAGATTTTGGCGGCGAGCTCGCCAGACCAGAGAGAAATGGGTGTATAGTCGGTGTTTTCTAAGCATATAGAGACGATTTTTCCGTGGGAGGCGAGGAGAATTTTTCCGTCGTGGAAGGTAAGGAGGGTGCAAGAATAAGACAGAGTGAATTTATGCAGGGTTTCGACGACGGGAAAAAGTGGCTCGGAGAGGAGGAGGACTTTTGGATAATAAAGGGCGCGGAAAAGTTTTTGGAGCTGGGCCATAGAGGCGAGAATAATAAGATTTTCTCGGTCGATAAAAGACTCGGCTTCGCGCAAAACGAGGTCGACGGAGTCGCGAGCTAAGACGATATTTCCGGGAGTGGTTTTGATTAAATTAGAGATGGCGATGGAGGTGGCAGAATTTTTGGAAAAATCGCCCAAGAACAGAGACAAGTCGGTTTTTTGGAGCGCGGAGCGAAGTTCCGACGAATCGGCGAAACTGCCAGAGTCAGTGCTAGGAAAAAAGTCGAGCGTGGGGAGGGACGGGAAGCTTTTTTTGAGGGCGTCGGGAAAGAGATTTTTAACTTCGTTTATCATGGGGAAAGTTTTGGAGAGATATTCGGAGATTTTGACTTCGGTAGTGAAAGCGGAAGAATTGCCACCGATGATGGCGAGCGAGCCGGATTTTTGTTCGGGAAAATTCCAGGCGAGGTCGGTCGCGGAAGTGTCTTTTTCGCCGTTTTTGTTCCAGTAGGGGGCGGTTTTGTCCATTATTTAAGCTCCAAAGTAATAGAAACCGGGCAGTGGTCGGAGCCGAGGACGGCTTCGTGGATGTCGGCGGAGCAGAGGCGGGGTTTAAGCGAGGCAGAGATGAAGAAGTAGTCGATACGCCAGCCAACGTTATTTATTCTGGCTTTGCCCCAGTGAGACCACCAAGAATAGCGCCTAGAGTCGGGGTGGAGGAGGCGGAAAGTGTCGAGGAAACCGGCGTCGAGGAGGTTGGTGATTCCCTCTCGTTCTTCATCGGTAAAGCCGGCGTTGTGGTGATTAGAACTTGGGCGGGCAAGGTCAATTTCTTCGTGAGCGGCGTTAAAGTCTCCACAGGCTATAACGGGTTTTTCTTTTTCGAGGTCTTTTAGGAGGTTTTTGAAGTCTGGGTCCCAAGAGTTGTGGCGGAGGGATAGACGAGAGAGGTCGGGTTTTGAGTTAGGGGTATAGACGTTGACGAGATAAAAGTTTTTGAAGGCTAATAGCATAATTCTACCTTCGTGGGCTGCTTTGCCAGACTCATTTGTGGCTAGGGAAAAAACAGGCTGATTTTTCTCGTCGCTCAGTCGGTCTCGTCCTCGATCGGCTAATCGCCCTTCGGGCTCTACGCCTACTCGTACTCGACCGTGAGCTTCTCTAAAAATCCGTGTTTTTTCTTTAGTCGCCCCAAACGAGTCAGACAAATCAGCTAAAACATTAACGCTGCTAGACTGAAAGGAAATTGTTTTCGATATCAAAATCGCTGTGCCGGAGTAGCCGGGTCGTTTTGCGGGGTTCCAGAAAATTTGGTAGCCGTCAAAACAAGCGAGGTCGGCGGGGGTGAGCTGGTCGGGGCGACATTTTATTTCTTGAAGACAAAGAACGTCGGGCTGGAATGTTTGGAGAAAAGTTTGGAGCGAGCCTTTTCTTAAAACGGCGCGGAGGCCGTTGACGTTCCAGGAATAAAGTTTAATAGTGTCCACGGTCGAGGTCTCTTTTTTTAATGGTTTCGCGTTTGTCGTATTTTTTCTTGCCTTTTCCGAGAGCGATGACGAGTTTTATGTGGCGGGCGCCACCGAGAAGCTTAACGGGGACGATAGTGAGGCCGGTGGTTTTTTCTTTTTCGAGAGATGCGATTTGTTTTTTGGTCGCGAGGAGGCGGAGATTTCTGGCGGTGTCGGCACCAAGAGTGAGATTGTTAAGCCAAAGCTCGTGATTTTTGATTGTGACGAAAGAACCTTTGAGCTGGACGTGGTGGTCGCGGATTTTGCGGACCTCTTCGCCGGTTAAAGAAATACCAACAGTAAGCTCTTCTCCAAGAGTATACTCGAAACGGGCGCGACGATTGAGGGCGACGGAGGGGCTTAACTTTTTCTTCATGAAGCTATTATAACAGGTTTTAGAGCAAGACGCCAACGGCGGGTTCGTTGGGGCAAGTTTTGAGGACGGTTTCGATGGCGGATTTTTCGGCGGAGCTGACCCAGAGACCGTATTTATATTTGACGGAAACTTGTCTTGCAACATAGGCGCAACGGAAAGATTTGTTGGGCGGAAGCCACGTGGCGGCGTCGCCGTCGGACTTACTTTGGTTGGTTTTGGCGTCGACAGCGAGGAGATTAAGAGGGTCGGTCGCAAGCTCGTAGCGTTTTTCTTTGGTTAAGTTTTGCGCACCCTTTTGCCAAGCGTCGGAAAGGGCGACAACGTGGTCGATTTGGATGCCGGTAGTAAAGTCGGATTTTTGATAAAAGATAAGGTGGGAGCCGGTGTAGGGCTCGTCAAATTCGCCAGAGATGACGGAACAGTTATCGGCCGAGGAGATGACGGCAGAGTCGCCGAGCTCGCGACGGATAATGCGTTGGCGGAGAGAACAGCCGTCGATGGTGGGCCAAGAATTGTAAAATTCGGTGCGAGCATAGCCGGTTTTGGAGGCGCGACCCTTGACCTTGAGCTTTGAAAGGACTTCGGTCGCGAGGGGAGAAGCTTGCGCTTCGAGAGAGGAGGTCTCGGCGAGAGGGGTGAGGTTTTCGGACTCGGCGGAGGGGGCGTCGTTTGAAGTGCTTTGGGAGGTTTCGGTCGAGGAGACTTGGTTTAAGACGGTTTCGTAGGAGCCTGGGTTTTTGACTAGCCAAAAAGAAATAGCCGCAACGGAGAGACCGACGGCTATAACTCGCTTTGTTTTATTCTTCATATGCTTATTATCTCTTTTTTCGAGAAATAAGCAAGAGAATTAAATAAAATTAGCTGGAAAGTTTATTCGAAATTGGCGACAGCGATAGAGGGGCCCATCGTGGTCGTGATGAAAACGGATTTGACGTAGTTGCCCTTTAGAGATGCGGGTTTCTGAGACTTTAGAGAGTCGAAGAAAACGTTGGCGTTCTCGAGGAGCTTGTCTGTGCCAAAAGAGGTTTTTCCGAGGCCGATGTGGACGATGGATTGTTTGTCGACGCGATATTCGACCTTTCCGGCTTTGGCTTCTTTGACGGCTTTTTCGATGTCGTTCGTGACAGTGCCGGCTTTGGGGTTTGGCATGAGGCCTTTTGGACCAAGCATACGAGCGTATTTTCCGAGCTTTGGCATGAAAGCCGGGGTGGAGATAAGGACGTCAAAAGCGATTTCGCCTTTTTCGAGACGTTTCAAGAACGCTTCGTCTTCGGCGATGTCGGCGCCGGCTTCGGCGGCTTTTTTGGCGACATCAAGCGGAGCAAAGACGGCGACGCGGACGGTCTTGCCGTTTCCGTTTGGAAGAACGACGGTAGAGCGAATGTTTTGGTCGGCTTGGCGTGGGTCGACCCCGAGGCGGACATGAGCCTCGACGGTGGCATCGAATTTGGTCGGGTTGGTTTTTATCGCGAGGTCAAGAGCTTCGGCGAGAGTATAAACTTTGTTTTTCTCGAGAAGCTTGGCCTTTTCGCGGTAGTTTTTGCCGCGGCGTTCGATAAGTGGGCGAGTGATAGGTTTAGCGCCTTTGGGTTTAGCTTCGGCCTCGGCTTCTTCGGCGGCGCGCTCGGCTTTGCGGGCTTGGCGCTCTTCTTCGGCCTTGACTTCTTCGATGTGTTTTTTGGATTTTTTGCCAGACTTAGCAAATTTTTCTTCGGTCGCAGGAGTTTCGATAGCGGTTTCCTCGACGTCGGCAGTTTTTGGTTTTTCTTCTGCCATGATTCCCTTTCTGTGGTGATAGCGGAGCGGACAACTCCTCCCACGGATTAAATTTTAAAATATTATATCAAAAAAGCTAGGTTTTATCAAGCAAAACCCGCCAGAGATGGCGGGAATGCTACATATATATTATATATGGTGTTAGTCGATGACTTCAACGCCCATAGAGCGGGCGGTACCGGCGACGACCTTGATAGCGCCTTCGAGGTCGACGGCGTTCATCTGGGCCATTTTTTTCTGAGCGATTTCTTCGAGCTGGGCGCGAGTAATCTTGCCGACTTTTTCGGTGTTTGGGCGACCAGAGCCTTTTTCGAGCTTAATCGTTTCGCGGATAAGGTCGTCAACAGGTTGTCCGAGACAAGTCCAGTCGAACGTGCGGTCTTCGTAGACACGGATATGTACGATGACGTTTTTACCCATGAAATCTTTGGTGGCCTCGTTGAAGGGGCTGATGAAGTCCATCATGTTAAGACCCCATTGACCGAGGGTAGAGCCAACTGGAGGCCCAGCGGTGGCTTTGCCACCTGGGACGCGGAGCTTGAGGTTGCCGATGACTTTTTTGTTTGCCATAAAGTGTCCTTAGCGGGGTCGGGAGAGCCGACCTCTAATTAAGAGTTTAATAATTTCGTGCGTAACGAGTATATTATACCAAAATCGTTAGATTTTTGCAACTTGGAGAGCGTCAAGTTCAACAGGTGTTTCGCGGCCGAACATGGAGACCATGACTTTAAGCTTGCCTTTTTGGCCGTCGATTTCAGAAACGGTGCCGTCGAGACCTTTGAACGGGCCGTCGGTGATAGAGACGACTTCGCCAATGGTATAGTTGACGGAGTATTTCGGGTCTTCGACACCCATGCGCTTTTTGATTTTGGCGATTTCTTTTTCGGAAACAGGGGTTGGTTGAGTGCCAGTGCCGATAAAGCCGGTGACGCCTGGGGTGTTGCGGATGATATACCAAGTCTCATCAGAGAGTTTCATTTCGACTAGAACATAGCCTTGAAAAATCTTTTTGTCAACTACTTTGCGTTTGCCGTTTTTTATCTCGATTTGTTTTTCTTTGGGGACGATGGCGTCAAAAATCTTGTCGGCGAATTCGATTGAGTTGATTCTTTGGCGGATAGAGTCCGCGACTTTGTCTTCGTAGCCACCGTAAGTGGAAATTGCGTACCACGAACGAGTGTCGTCATATCTGTTTACTGCCATTTTCTCTCCTTTAAGCTAGTAAATGTTTAAATATAAAGTCAAATAAGATGTCGAGGGCGACGAGGAAACCGCTGAACAGAAGTGTATAAACGATGACCGCGAGAACCATTTTCCAGGTAGCTTTGCGGTTGGGCCAGCGGACTTGACGAAGTTCGAGCCAGGAGCCTTTAAGATAACGTCCGAGTGCGATAAAGGGTCTAAAAAGTATGAACGGCTTTTTATCTGCTTTTTTCTGTTTTTTCTCGGCTTTTTTGCGAGCTTTTTCGCCGATTTTTTCGAGTTTTTTAGTCTCTTTGTCGGTGGTCGCCGGTTTTTTCTCTGGCGCGTCGTTTGGCCTTGAAGGGTCTTTGGCTTTTATCCTAGTAATGTTCGCCATCTCTTGCCTTTCCTTTAAAAAATAGTCTGTTTCCAGACTGTCAAGGATATTTTATATCAGAAGCGCGATTTTGTAAAGTAGCAACGGTCAAAATGAACTATCTAAACTAGAACGCCTTGGATTTTAAGAGTTTGGCGTGGACGACGATTCTGCTTTTTTCGTCGTAGCAGGTCGATAAGGTAAGGACTTTGTCTTCGGTGGTGACTTCGGTCGCGAAATCGTGGTCGCTGCGAGCTTTCATGGTGCTTAAAAAGTTTTCGAACTCGGCGTCGCTCTTAAACTCGGTCTCGATATAGTCGGACGTAGTCGGAATGACGTAAATAGAGAAAATTTGCCAAACCGAGGAAGATTCAGCGGTTTTGGTGCGAATAAGATAGTTTTCGGGGGTATTTATCCAGCTCGTAGTGAGGAGGTTTCTGAGCGAGCCGAACATGGTTTTGTCGGTGCGACCGTGGGCGTAAATAATGTTGTTTTTGTCGCCTAAGTTGTCGTCGTTTCGATAGTCGAGAAAGACCCAGCCGGCGCGGTTATAACTTCGGTCGAAAGAGTGATAAAGATAAAAACGGTTGTCGGAAGCTTGGACGACGGGATAGTTAATGTTGGTGCCGAGGACTTGGAGCCAAGCGACAGTGTCGGAGTTTTCTTGTTTTAAGGCGGAGAGATTAACCGAGAGGAGGGGAGTGTTTAGGTATTTCCAGTAGAGGGATTTTTCAGAAGAGTCGGCGGCGGGTTCTTCGGGGGCGTCGGACTCGTCTAAGACTTCTTCGACGTCGGCGATTTCTTCGAGAGCGGAGATTTGGGCATTGGTCGCGTCGGATTCTAATTTGTATTTGATAAGTTTATAGCCGGAAAAAATGAGGACAGCGAGCGAAACAAAGAAAACAAGAAGAGAAATAAACTTTCTGTTCTTCATGAAACTAGTTTAGCATAATTTGCAAAATGTGTCGAGGGGTGGTAAAATTGAGGGGTACTGGGGATTCGCCAAGTGGTAAGGCAGTGGGTTCTGGTCCCACCATTCGGGGGTTCGAATCCCTCATCCCCAGCCAAGTGAGTTTTTATCAAAATCCGCCATCATATTGAAGGGCGGATTTAGTGTTATTTCAGATACAACATTATTCTTGACTTTCTTATTGTATGATACGCTAATGATTATTCTTCCGAAATTCAACGACTTCCTTATTTATTGACTTCTGCTCATCTTCTATAATTAGATGCATAATACTGTTATACAGTTTATCCAGCCACTCCTCTCGTTCCGTATCGTCCATATCCTTAATATACTCTTTAGACCACTTGCCAGATTGGTTATTGTGTCGTAAATGGAAGGAATTGAGTAGATACTTGATGATATCGGCAGTAGAGTTACTAGGTGCATTCTCTAGACGAGGCTCAATTATTTTGCCTAGTTTGGTGAGGATAGAAGCCTTTACTTCGATGTTACCAGAATTTGCATAGTGAGTATATTCCAGTAAAGCCAGCGACATTTCTTCATCTTGAGACAGCCATATTGCTTGGTCTCTCACGGCATCTTCGGTAACTATAATTCTTCCGTACGGCATCTTTGCTATCTTATGCCCAGTATCTTGTACTATTGAGTTTACCACATAGAAAATATCATGATAAAAGTCTACTTGTACGATTCGCCCTTCTCCGAATAATTCTTTCGGGGTATTATCAATAGCACAAAGAATTATTTCGGATAGGGTAAATATATCATCGATTTCTCTTTCATACCTTTCCCGAACCTCAATAATGCCAGCCCCGCCGATTAGGTCGTCGAGACTTATATATGCTTTTCTAATCGGCATATGCGAGAACACATACTTATCTATGAATGTCGACACGGTATACATACGATAATCTGTGCCACGGTATTCTTTTGAGAATAGATAGTATTTTAGCCTCTCAAAAGCATTCGTAGGATTGACCTTTTGCTCGCTGATAATCTGATAGATGTTCTTTCTGCTCATATCATTCCTCTAACAGCCAATCGGTAATATCAACAATACGGATACCTTCATACTGCATTTCTGGTTGTCTTGTGCCAGCAATAAGAAGTTTCTGATATCCGCCAGGTATATTAACAAGTGGTGCAACTTCTCTTTCCATCGTCTCTCGCTCTGTAATCAGATATGAAACCTGAATATACAACTTTTCTCCGTCTTTAATGGCGACAAAATCTATTTCACCATTTCGCATCGCTCCGACGTAAACTTCGTAGCCACGTCGCATCAATTCAATCGCCACAATGTTTTCATAAGTGTCGCCGAAATTAGGGGTCTTCGTCCCCAATTTTGCATAGCGGAAAGCGTGGTCTGAAAGATAGTATTTATCGGTAGTAGCGAGATATCGCTTACCTTTGATATCGTATCGACGCACCTTATAGAAAGCGTACGCTTCGCAGAGATATTTAATGTATTCCGTAATGGTCTTATTTGATGCTTCAATCTTGTTGGAGTTTAATGTGTTTGTGATATTGCGGGCAGATGTCGGTTTTGAGATGTTATCCATTAAGAAATCCGATAAGCCATCCATTACGGCAGGATTTTTAACGCCGTGCTTTTCCTCAATATCCCTGACGATAAGAGTATCATAAGTCTCACGAAGATAATCATATTTATCGTCGAGGGTTTTGTATGTGTATGAACCAGACATTCCACCTTCACGGACGTATTTTTCAAGAGCATCATACTTATCTTTGTATCCATAGTATTCCATAAATTCGGCGAAGGAGAATGGATAGACCTCGACGGTATAGGTTCGCCCAACGAAGAGCGTGGCAAGGTCGCTCCCTGCAAGAAAGGCGTTAGACCCAGTGATGTAGATATCGTACTTATGGGAGGCGTGGAGACTATTAAGTGCCAGTTCAAAGCCCTCGCACATCTGCACTTCATCTATTAGGAGAAAATTCTTTACTCCGTCAACAAAATGCTCCTCAACGTAATCATTCAGGGCGTGATATTCTCGCAACTTTTCATATTTTAGAGAAGAAAGGTCAAAACTGATAATGTTTGCATTTTCGATGTTGTTTTTGATATATTTTTTGAAGTCGTCGAGCAAAATAGATTTACCACTTCGGCGTACCCCAGTAATGACTTTAATGTCTTCCGTTCCGATTGTACGGATGACTTCATCTAGATATTTTCTCTTAATTCTTGCCATAATTTATCCTTTTCTCTAGTATATCACGTATTACACAAAAATACAATTTTTGCAAAAATGTGTAATGTAATGATTATATAATAACGGTATGTCCGTGAGCCTCCAATATCGTTTCTGCCGTGTTGACATCGAAATTCGTAAGGTATACAATATACTTACTAGGGTTGAGAATTAAGTCCCTCATCCCCAGCCAAGAGAAAATAGCCTCCTTTGGGGGTGTTTTTTTGTAGGTACGTCATGGACGTTTGAGAAAAGACATGTTATAGTATGGACAGATTCGGAACCACGAGGGTTTCGGACGCACTTTAAAGGAGGGATAGAAGATGAAGCTCGATTTGCCACGGAAAAATACACCCGTCGTGACAAGCAACTCTATTCCGGTGATAGGGGTCAGCATGACAAATTGGGCTCCGGTCACTGGGGAGATGATTGTCTCGCAGATTCGGGTGGGAAGGTCGTTGCTTGAAACCATCGGTGCGAAGGAGCTACTAAGTGACACGAAACCGGTCGTGAGAGAACTTTGCAAAATGGCGAAAGCGGTAATTGTTCCGGACGAACTAATCGTTGAGCCGTTCTCTTTGACGATGAGGGAGCGGGCTACGAACTATCTGCTGAAGAGAATGCCGTTTGAGCTGAATGACCCAGAGATGCTGTTTTATTTCGGCGAAGCGCCGATAAACCTGCCCGACCTTGACGACGAAACGAGCGCAGTGATGACTTATAATCATCCTACGATTGGCGACTTGTTCAGGATGCTCGGTCTGGTTTTTGCGCATTGTCCGAACAAACGCGTGCTGGTGCCGGTGGACGCTGTTTGGTACGAATCCGTCGTGGATTTGTTGCCGACGATACGTGCGCTTGGGGTGGAGTTGCTGCCTCTGATGAGCGCGAGACTTCGGGCGATGTCTGACGAAAACCCGGAGGAGTTTAAGTACGGTACGGCTGTGCCGGAGCTTGATATGAGGCTTTCGATGTATTTTCATCGGAGATGTCTGGACTTTTTGGCTCACGGCGAGATTGTGCTGGTGCCTCTGACGATGTCGCCAAAAAAGCACATCTTTGACAATGTGGCGCAGTTTCGGGGCCATGAGGCGTGCTCGCACTTCTTGAGAAGTATCGAGATGAAGAATCTGTCTTTGCCTGGGGCAAGCAAGACGATGCTTCTGCCGTTTGCGGTGTTGCCGCCAGTGAACGCCGCGAAGTATAAGATGAACGTCAAGAAGGTTTTTCTGATAAACCTTGCGTCGCCGCTCGGCCGCGAAAAACTGGTGAAGATGGCTTTCGATGAAGACATTGACTTCGACGCCGAAATCAGAAAGAGCATCCTCAGTAGGCTGCCGCCGGATTTTGGGATACCGAACGCATGAACTTCTTATCCGCCAACGACCAACCGCTCCGAAACAGGGGCGGTTTTTTCTTGGTTTTGAACTTGCGAGTAAAAAATGGTTATGGTAAACTAGAGGTATGGTTTTTAGGTCTAGGCATAGGTTGGAAAATATTGAAGACGTGGAAGATTTTTATTCGGCGATAAAACGCGAAAATTTGACAAAGGCGTTGTCGGAGGAAAGACCATATACTTATTGGACGATTGAGCTTTATGACCAAGTGAACGGAATTAGAGGTGGCGGGGGGTTAGGGATACTTGCGGCGGACACGAGGAGAGTGGCGGAGGAGATGAGCGTGCCGTTTGTGCTAGTGACGCCGTTTTATCCGAGCGAGCAACACCAAAAGTTCGAGAACGGAAAGAGTTTTGATGTTTCTCGCGCGGTTAGTTATGAGGATTTTGGGTTCGAAAAAGTCGATACGGTGAACATTAGGTGTAATGAGGACTTGGTGGAGCTTACGGTCGTGCAAAAATGTTTTGAGACGACGAGGATTTTGGCGATAACGGAGCCAAATTTTGGGGAGCTTTATTCGGGCGATTCGTGTGGCGACCACCGGCTTTATCAAGAGGTGGCGCTAGGGTTTGGGGGCTATCAGGCGCTGAAGTTGGTAGGGTTGAGGCCGGCCATTATGCAGCTTAATGAAGTGGCGACGTTTTTTGCGGCGCTGGCGAGGCTGGACGAGCTGGCGTCGAACGGGATGGATTTTTATGAGGCGGTGGTCTATACGAGAAAGCATACGCTCTATACGAATCACACTTTGGTGCAGGCAGCGGAAGCGTCGTTTTCTCTTAATCAATTTGAAAGATATGTTTTTACGAATTTGCGCTCGAAGGCTGTAAAAAAGTGGCTTAGGGACAAGTTTGAAAATGGGCGAATTAAACTTTCTTCGGTGACGATAGAAATTGCGGAGCTTAGGAGCGGGGTGTCAAAGTTGCATGCGAGAGTGGCGAATTATTATGACCTAGCGGGAGAAAAAGTCAAGTTCAAGGCAGTGACGAACGGAATCGACATGCCGTATTGGGTTTTGCCTTCGACGTTGGAGCTATATTTTAAGCTGGGGCTGATCGATAAATTTACCATGCCAACAGAGAATTTTGAGGAAAAATTGGACGGAATCGTCGGAGATTTGATACGCGCTCAAAAAAGGGAGGGTCGGGCGTTTTTGAACCGAGTTCTCAAAAAGCGGCCAGACCAGTATGGAAAGATTTTGGAGTTTCGTGAGGACGACATAATTTTTGATTTTAAGCGGAGGTTTGTCGATTATAAGAGGCCGTGGCTTCCGTTTACGGATATTGAGAAGCTGAAGCGTATTTTGATAAATCATCGGGCGGATTATATCTTTTCTGGGAGGGTGCATCAAGGCGACGAGCGGATGATGAAAAAGCTACATGAAATACTAGAGAAGATAGACAAAGATGAGTTTTTGAGGGAGCATGTGCATTATATTCCGGATTATGACGAGGAGATGGCGCGGGCGCTTTCGGTGGGGTCGAATGTGTCGATAAATGTGCCGATTGTGGGGCTGGAGGCGTGTGGGACGAGTTGGGAGAAGGATGTAGCGAACCTTTGTCTCTTAGTCTCTACGCATGATGGTGGGGTGGCAGACGCGCCGAAAGAGGCGTATTGTTGCGTGGAAGGCGAGAGTGAGGCGGAGGAGATTGAAAAAATGTATGAGCGAATGGAAGAGGCGGCGGCGGCTTGGGAAAACGATTTTGACCTTGAGTTTTTAATAAAGAAACAGCTTTTGAACTTTTTGCCGGTCGTGTCTGGGGCGAGGATGTTGAAAGACTATCTTAATTATTTATTTTAGTTGAATATTTTGTTGGAGATATGGTAGAATAAAGATATATGGAAGGTAATAAGGTACAGCCGAGAGCGATTTTAGTGTTTGGTGCGCCGGGGAGCGGAAAGACGACGTTTTCTGAGCATTTTGCTAAAAAGTTTCACGCGGCGTTTTTTGATTTGGGGGAGCTTGAGCGAGAGAATGGTCTAGAGAGGCAGATGACGCTGTTTATTTTGGAGCAGATTGCGAGGACGAACGTGACGCTTGTGATTGAGGGGATTTTAGACACAGAGATGGAGCGGACGGAGGTGAGGAATACGTTGAGAAAAGCGGGATATAATCCGTCGTTAGTGTGGATACAGACGGATATTTCGACGATACGTCAGAGGCTGAAGCTGAAAAATCGAAGTACGAGCAAGGCGAAGCAGGAGTACGAGTCAAGGATTGCGGGCATGGAAGCGCCGACGGAGGTGGAGAAGCCGATTGTGTTGTCTGGGAAGCATACGTTTGAAACGCAGCTCAGGCATGTTTTGACGCAGCTAGCTTAAATGGTTGTGGAGCGGGGTGATTGAGAGAAAAGGGGTATGATTTTAGTTGATGAAGAATTTGGGGAGGTAATTGTCAGAAAAAATCCGTTGACGAGGGGAGTAAAGTTTGCGGTAAGCCCTAGTGGGAGGCTTTCGATGACTGTGGCGGGGGGCGTGAGCGAGTTTTTGTTGAGGCGATTTCTAAAACGGAACCGAGAGCAGATTAGAGAAAAATTGCCGATAAAAGACCCAAAAACACAGAGGGCTAGAGACGCAAAGAAAAAAATCTTGCAGAAAAAGGCGAAGGAATATTTGCCTTATCGCTTGGAATATTATGCAAAATTGTATGGGTATAGATATGAGCGGTGTCGACTGTCGCATGCGGGGACGAGATGGGGGAGTTGTTCGAGCAATCGGACGATTAGCCTTAATATTGGGCTGATGAATGTGCCGGAAAAATTAAGAGATTATGTGATTTTGCATGAGCTGGCGCACCTTAACCATATGAATCACTCGGAGGCGTTTTGGGCGGAGGTGGCTTTGCATGACAAAAATTATCGCGAACATAGAAAAAAGCTCAAGTCTTTTTCTCCGGGAGTGTGAAAATATGATAAACTTAGGTTATGTATAAGCTTGCGCCGGTTGTTCAGGAAATTTTTAAGAAATATGTGGGGGATTTTGAGAAGAAACAGGTACGCTTCGACCTGGATTTTTTTGACCCGACTATGAAAGTGGCATCTCCGTCGAAAGTGCGGGAGGCGCTTGAGTTTGCGGTTTGTGATTCCCTGCTGAGGACGCGCGCCCGAGATGCGGTGGAGATAAAAGTTTCTCGTGACAAAATAGAGATAAAGGATAATGCGGAGAAGGTTTTTGACGGACGAGAGACACCAGATGGGCTGAAAGCCCGCGCGCGGGTGGGGGTGGGGACGAGTTTTTCTATCGGGTTATGACTTTTGTCGAGCTTTGTTTATTTATCAAAGACTGCGGTTTTTTAGGTGGCGCTGACGAATAGAATTAGGCGGTAGTTTGGGTCGTCGTTTGAACCGTTTCCGCAAGTCATGAGCGCAAAGTCGTAGGTTTTTCCGCGGTATGAGGCGTTATAGATGGCGTTTCTGAGCGCGGAGTTTGCGTCTAGCTCGGATTTTGACAGGACGATACGTTTTTCTATCCTGTAAGTTGCAGTCTTTAAGCCGTCTTCAATTTCTAGGCGGTCGCCGACAGAGAGGGTTTTAAGGGGAGCGAAGGCGAGCGAAGAATGGCCATAGAGAAAGCTGTCGCCATAGCGTTTAACGCCAAAGCCGGCGTCGACAGACGGGTCGGAAACGCGAACGGGGTTTTTAATCCTGAATAGACCGGAAGACTGAGAGATTTTTGTGTATCTGGCGGAAAGAAGCGCCGCGGAGGCGTCGATAGTGGAGATTTGGGAAGTTTTGGGGAGATTTGAGGAGTAGGACGAAGAGATGGTCGCGAGACGATCGTTTATCTCGAGGTGGTCTTTAAGCGGTGAATTAACCGCAAAAGAGGCCGTGTCGCGAATTTCTTGGACGGCGGGGAGATAATAATTAAACTTTGTGTTGATAAAAGATAGGGTAAAGAAACCAAACAAAAGTATGGCGTAGAAAGCACCGGAATTTTTATAGATTAAATTAGATATGACCTGTTTCATACATCTCCCAATTTGATGTATAAGACCATTATACCACAGAATTGTCAAAAAAGCAATAGCGGTAAGACTTGTTTTGATGCGAGCAGTTAAGCCTTAGCTATTGACGTGGCTTGAGACGGGTCAAAAAAGCCCCCTAGCGGGGGCGGGAGAACTAACGCTTTTTCTCTTTGACTTCGTTGCGACCGAGGTTTTTCTTCGTTTCGGTGAAGACAACGTGTTTGCGGAGAATCGGGTCGTATTTTTTAAGGGAGAGTTTATCAGGGGTGTTCATCGTGTTTTTCTTGGTGTAATATTGACGAATCCCAGACTCTTCAGAGACGAGGCCGACAAGTTTGCGCTTGGTATTATTTTTCTTTGCCATGATTGCCCTTTATATTATCATATATCTATCTAAAAGTAAAGTGGAGAGATTTTAACGGAAGACTCGCCACCGAGTCTAGCAAAAATCTAGTGGAGCCGCAAGTCGGACTTGAACCGACGACCTGCCGCTTACAAGGCGGCTGCTCTACCAACTGAGCTATTACGGCGACTTTTTAAGTTTATCATCTAGGCATGGGTGAGTCAAGAAAAGGGCGAGATTTTAGCGCGGGCGGGTTGTAAAATTGGGCTTTTTGTAGTAGAATTTTTCTTGTGCCGTCTTAGCTCAGTGGTAGAGCACGTCCATGGTAAGGATAGACTCCCACCTCTGAGCGGAAAAGCCGTCGAAAGTTGTACA
>CAZBLB010000003.1:0-47633 GCA_964492765.1 uncultured Candidatus Saccharibacteria bacterium | reverse complement strand
GAACCAATATGATATAATATAAATGTGTTCAAAAGTTGTCGCTTTTGGAGCACCAGAAAAAAAGAATCCCCCGGAGGGGATTGTTTTTTGTTTGCTAATTTTTATTCCGTGGCGAGGCGGCGGGAGGAGAGGTAAGTGGCGACGGAGCCGAGAAGGAGAGCGAGACCAAAGATGCCTTCGGCGCCAGTGTTGGGAATAGAAGAAGTGGAGCTGATGGAAGCGTTGGAGCTCGTGGAAGTATTAGAACTGGCGGACGCACCCGAGTCGGTGGCGGAGGTATTATTTGAGTCTTCGACAACTTCGGAAGATGGTGCAACTTCGGTCGTGGCTTCGCCGGAAACCGGAGAAAGCTTTTCGTCTTCGGCAGAAGCGGAGCTATTTGTCATGTCTTGGTCGCCAGAAACGGCTACGAGTTCGCCGTCCTCATTCATGACGTAGGAGATTTCATCGTCTTTTCTTCCCTCTTCGTCGGCTTTGGCGAGGCGGGCTTTTTTAACAAGGCCACAGACGAGGATAGCGAGTAATATAAGAATAATAACGCCCATAATGGCGGAAACAATGACAATTTTTTTCTTGTCGGTTTCTGGTTGTTCGTACTGACCGTACATGTTGATAGCTCCTAATTTATATTTTCGCCATAATCTAGGCGATTTTGGAACTATTATAACATGGAACTATATTTTTTGAAAGAGCGATATAGAGGCGGCGGCGTAAGTGCGGGTTTTGAGTAATTTTACCCCTTTTAGGTTGTCGATTTTAGCGGTTTTTGGAGCGGAAACGACGAGCATACCATCTTGAGAAAGCAGGTTGACGAGCGGAGAGATTTGTTCTGTTTTGAAGGTTTCGTATGGCGGGTCGGCAAAAATAAGATTAAACGAGCCGGGGACGCCTGCGAGCGAGTTTTTGAGCTTTGGCTCGGAGGGGGCGTCTTTGGCTGTGAGGCTAGAGACAAAAGACTCGACGGAAGATTTTATGACGACAGCGGAGGCGGGGTCGGAGAGCGGAAGCGAGGCGAGATTTTTTTGGATGGTTTTTATGGCGACGGGAAAATTGTCGACGAAGATAACAGATTTTGCGCCACGAGAAAGAGCTTCGAGGCCGAGAGCGCCGGTCCCGGCATAGCTATCGAGAACAATGGCGCCGGGGACGAAGCGCGTTAGCATATTAAACAGTGCGAGGCGTTCGCGGTCGCCCATGGGATGAGTCTTGCTCGAAGCGGGCGAGGCGACTGGTTTGTTTTTGTAGAGGCCGGAGGTAATGCGCATGAAAACTCCTAGTTTAGAGTGGTTAGTTGTTGATATTTTTTAATGCAGAAGGCAAGTTCGGGGTATTTTTTAAAAAGCTCAGGAGAGGCGGCAAATTCGTCGGCGCATTTTTTAGCTTCGGCGGAGGCGCTGGAGATAAGTCGAGAGTTGGTAAGTGAGGCAAATTTTAGGGACATGGCGCCATGTTGGAGCGAACCGTAAATTTCTCCTGGGCCGCGGATTTTGAGGTCGACTTCGGCAAGATGAAAACCGTCAGAAGATTTTTCTAGCTCTTTAAGGCGACGAGCGGGTTCGTTTTTGGGAGGACTGACGAGATAGCAAAAAGCTTCTTCATTTCCGCGACCGATACGTCCGCGGAGTTGGTGAAGTTGGGCGAGGCCGTAGCCGTCGGCGTCCATGATGACCATGAGGTTAGCGTTAGGGACATTGACGCCGACTTCGACGACGGTAGTGGAGACGAGAATGTCGATTTTTCCACTTGCGAAGGCGGACATGATTTGGTCTTTTTCTTCGGTTTTCATGCGACCGTGAAGAAAAGCGACGCTATGACCCCTAAAAATATCTTTTAGTTTGTCGGCTTGTTTTTTAACGGAGACGGTTTCGCTGCGGGCGTCATCTTCTATTTTGCGACAAATCCAGTAGATTTGTTGTTTCTTTTGGAGAAGCTCGCGGACTTTTGGATAGAGACGGTCGGTGAACTCTAGTTCGGTTAAGATTTCGGTTTTGACGGGCTTGCGACCGGCAGGAAGCTCGTTTAAAATCGAGACGTCGAGGTCGCCAAAAATAGCGAGCTGGAGAGAACGAGGAATAGGCGTGGCGGTCATCATGAGAAGATGGGGGGCGAGCGGTTTTTTGAGTTCGGAGGGGTTTGGGTTTAGACCGCAAAGTTCTTCTTCGAGACCGAGTTTGACGGTTTTTTCTAGGAGTTTTTGGCGTTGGTTGACGCCAAAGCGGTGTTGTTCGTCAATAATACAGAGAGCGAGACGGGCAAACTCAGTGTCATCGGTGATAAGTGCGTGCGTGCCGACGATTAAATCGACGCCGCCAGACTTGATACGAGATTTTAGGCTGGGTTTGTTTTTGGTGGCGCCAGTCAAAAGTGCGACGGAAATATCGAAGGGCGCGAGAAGTTTCTCGAGAGATTCGGCGTGTTGGGTGGCAAGAATAGCGGTAGGAGCAAGCAAAGCCACCTGAAAGCCGGCTTTAATTACGGAAAAAGCAGCGAGCGCGGCGACAACGGTTTTTCCTGCGCCGACGTCGCCCTGAAGCAGGCGATTCATGGGGACGTTTTTTTCGAGGTCTTTTAAGATTTCGTAAGTGGCGCGACGTTGGGCGTTGGTGAGGTCGAAGGGGAGTTTTTCGACGACGGCGTGGATTTTTTCGGGGACAAACGGGACGCTCGGAGCGCGAAGTTTTTGGTTGTCTTTTTTGTTGAGGTTGGCCGCAAGAATAAGCTCAAAAAGTTCTTCGTAGGCGAGATAATTGCGGGCGTCTTTGACTTCTTTTTCGTCCTCAGCAAAATGAGCCTTAAAGAGAGCGTCGGCACGAGCGCCGGGCTTGACAAAATCTGGCGCAGAGGGCGACATCGGGAGAAGGTCGGGAATAAAGGCGAACTCTGGGCGAATAGTCTCGAAAATGCGTTTGAAGTTTTCGCTTTTGAAACTGCCCTTGACGGAATAAACCGGCTTAAAGCCGTTGTCTTTGGCGTCGGTTTTTTCGACGTCTTGAGCGAGTTCGACTTTGGGCGAGGTGAGCTGATAGCGACCGCGAGAAAAATCGTAAGTGCCGGTAAAATAATAATCTTTGGACTTGTCAAAAGTTTTGACGCGGTAAGGCTGGTTAAACCAAACGACGCGGATGGCGTCAGTATCGTCGTGAATGACGCCCTCGACGATGGTAAGATTTCGGCGGGTCGTGTGGACGAGGTGGAGGTCAGAGATTTTGCCGCGCACAACAACTTTTCCGGGGCGGATTTCGGAGAGACGAGTGGTGTTAGTGAAGTTTTCGTAAGTCCTGGGGAGATAATAGACTAAGTCACGGAAGGTCGTGATGCCGGATTTTTCCATAGTTTCACGAGTTTTGGGGCCGACACCTTTAATTTCTTCGACTTTGCTAAACATGCTTAGGGGCATGTTCATCTCTCCACTTTTTGATTTCGCCGTGATTGCCCGAGAGCAGAATGTCGGGGACTTTCATACCACGGAAGTCGGCGGGCTTGGTGTATTGGGGGTATTCTAAGTTGTTGCCGTCGGAAAAGCTCTCGATAAGAGCAGAAGTTTCGCCACCGAGAACGCCGGGGAGGAGGCGCACGACGCTGTCGATAATAGCGAGAGCAGGAAGCTCGCCACCAGTCAAGACAAATTTTCCGAGACTGACTTTGTGGTTGACTAGGTTCAAGATGCGCTCGTCATAACCCTCGTAGTGTGGACAGAGGATAATATAGTGGACAGGAGCGTCGCTGTTTTCTGCTTGGGTGGCAAAAGCCCTTGCTGTTTCTTGAGTCCAGACTTCTCCGACGGGAGTAGGAAGAATGACTTTGGCGGACGGATCGAGAGATTTTATGCTTTCGACGGCAGAAAAGACAGGTTCGCAACGAAGGAGCATGCCGTCGCCGCCACCATAAGGCGTGTCATCAACGGACTTGTGCGGACCGAGACCAAAATCGCGGAGATTAACAAAAGAAAACTCAGCGATGCCCTTTTCTTTGGCCTTCCACATCATAGACGTGCTTAAATACGGCTCAAGAGCTTCGCGAAAGAGGGTGATAATCGTAAACTTTATTTTTGGCATATATATTATATATATTATATAATATATATGGTTTTTGTTCAATGAATAAATCTAGGTAGGTTATTCGACAGATAAAATCTTAGCAGTGCCAAGTTCTAGGTGGAGAAGGCGTTGATTGCGCGAGCCACGGAACTTTAGGGAGAGGTCACGCTCTTTAAGAATGAACGGGCCGTCGATAAGTGCATCCAGAGATTTGAGAAATTCGAGCGCGTCGCCACCGCGTTTAATGATGGACTCGTAAGTGTAGCCGGAGAAGCTCCAAACGTTCCAACCGAGTTCTTTGCGAACAAAATCGGCGATTTCTTTGCAAGCTTTTGGTTGGAGGAAAGGCTCGCCGCCACAGAAAGTAAGACCGGCTTGACCCGGAAAGCTACGGAGGCGGTCTTTGATTTCTTCGACGTCAACCTCGAACCCACCGTCTAAGTCCCAAGTTTCTGGGTTTTGGCAACCTTCACAGTGAGTAAGGCAACCTTGAGTCCAAACTACGGCGCGGAGACCGTAGCCGTTAACGATAGAATCGTGCTCTAGAGGCCCAGAAAGACGGATTTTTAAGGAAGGCTTCAAGGCGCCACGAGCGGCGCCTGAAGTCTTGGGTGTTTTATTCTTTTCCGAGGGCTTTTCCGGCATAGAGTTTTTCTACCTCTCTTTTGTCTTTTTCGTCAACAGTATAGACGCCATCGACGTTGTGTTTGACGCGTTCGCGCTCTTCGGCCTTTTTACCGTCGTTCCAGCGATCTAATGTGCCGACGAGATAACCGGTGATACGGCGGAGGCGTTCAAACGGAATGTCGCCTTCTTCGCGACCGCAGGCCGGGCAGGTGTGACCAGGGATAATACCGGAGAAGCCACAGACAGGGTCACGGTCGACGGGGTGGTTGACGGAGCCATAGCCGATGCCACAATCGTGCATTTTTCTGATGACCGCTTCGAAAGCTTCGATGTTTTGGGTTGGGTCGCCGTCGAGTTCGATATAGCTAATATGTCCAGCGTTGCAAAGGCTGTGGTAGGGGGCTTCTATTTCGATTTTTCTGAAGGCGGAGATAGGATAATAAACAGGGACGTGGAAAGAGTTGGTGTAGAACTCGCGGTTTGTGACACCGGGGATTTCTCCGTATTCTTTGCGGTCGATTTTGGTGAAGCGACCCGCAAGACCCTCAGCAGGGGTGGCAAGGAGCGAGTAGTTTAGCATGTGCTTTTTAGAAAACTCATCACATTTTTCGCGCATGTGGGCGACAATGTCGAGGCCGAGCTCTTGAGCATCTTCGGATTCGCCGTGGTGCTTGCCTATCATCGCCACGAGGGTTTCGGCGAGACCAATAAAGCCGATAGAGAGCGTGCCATGTTTAATGACGTCGCGGAGAGTGTCGTTTGGAGAAAGTTTTTCGGAACCGAACCAGTTGCCTTGACCCATGAGGAATGGGAAGTTGCGGACGTGTTGGTTAGCCTGGAACTCGAAGCGTTCGTAGAGCTCGCCTTCGACAAGCTCCAACATTTTGTCGAGGTCGTCGAAGAAACCAGTCCAATCGGCTTCTTCGCGCTCGCCGAGGCAGATGCCGTGTTTTATGCCGAGGCGGACGAGGTTAATCGTGGTGAAGGAAAGGTTGCCACGGCCAGTGACGATGCCATCGGACTCAGGAAAGACGGAAGAAAAGACACGCGTGCGGCAGCCCATGGTGGCGATTTCGGTGCGGTAGTCGCCGGGTTTGTAATATTTTAGGTTGAACGGAGCGTCGATGAAGCAGAAGTTCGGGAAAAGACGCTTTGCGGAAACTTCCATGGAACGCTTAAAGAGGTCGTAGTTCGGGTCGCCCTCGTTGTAGTTTATACCCTCTTTGACTTTGAAGATGGAAATCGGAAAGATGGGGGTTTCGCCCTTGCCGAGACCTTTGTCGGTGGCTTCGAGAAGCATGCGAGAGACAAGGCGACCAGCCGGAGAGGTGTCGGTGCCGAAGTTTATCGAGGTGAACGGAACTTGAGCGCCAGCGCGAGAGTGCATGGTGTTGAGGTTGTGCACGAAGCCCTCCATGGCTTGTTGGGTTTCGGTCTCGGTGTCTTCGACAGAAGCCTTGATGACAGATTTTGGAACTTTCATGCGGGCGAGTTTGTCGTCGTCGCCGAACTCGATATAGTCGCCAATTTCGACTTCGAGCTTTTTCTTGTCGCCGAGGAACTCGTTGTATTTTTCAATGTTGCGTTTAAGAGCCTTGCGGAAAGTTTTGTCGACGCCAGGAGCCATGGCATAGTCAAAGTTTGGAATGGACTGACCGCCGTGCTGTTCGTTTTGGTTTGCTTGAAGGATGATGGCGGCGAGAGCAGCGTAGGAACCGATACTTTGAGGAGTGCGAAGATGACCGTGGCCAGTGTTAAAGCCGTGCTTAAAAAGCCTGAGCGGGTCGGTTTGACAACAAGTGAGGGTGCCGGTTGCGTAAAAATCGAGGTCGTGGACGTGAATATCGCCGTTGTTGTGGGCGTAGGAATATTCTGGTTTCATCAACGTAGTTTTAGCGAAAACTTTGGAGCCTTCGGCACCGAACTGGAGCATCTTGCCCATGGCAGAGTTGCCGTCGACGTTGGCGTTGCCACGTTTGACGTCAGAATCTTCGGAGGCGTCGGCGCAAGCGATGGTTTTGTAGATTTGCATTAAATCGGACTTTGAGATGCGAATATCGGAACGATGAGCACGATAGTCGGCGTAGGCACGGGCGGTCTTTTTGAAGCCGGCGTCTTTTAAAACTTTTTCGACGGCGTCTTGAACTTGTTCGACGGTTGGAATACGGGATTTTATAACTTCTTTGGAGACGGTATCAAACTCGACGGCAAGCTCTTTGGCGCGTTCGCGGTCAAACTCGCCAGTAGCGGCGCCAGCTTTTCTGATAGCTTCTTCGATTTTTTCTAATTTGAAGTCGACTATTTTTCCATCACGCTTAACTATTTTTTTGAACATAAGAAATAAAACCTCCTTTTGTTTTTTATTTTGGTTCAGTTTTGGTTGATTAACGATTCATTCACGCTACATATAGCGTCTATGTATAGTTTAAGACACTATATATAGTGTGTCAATATATTATGGTTTTGTTTTAGCGCTTATTTTAGGGAGATTTTATCTGTGAAGAACATTGTAAAAATTACAACGGAAGCAAATGAGGCGCAGAGGTAATAGGGGGCGAGGTTTTCTGCGGAGGTGTCTGGGTTTTCTTCGGTTGGAGTTTCTTCGGTTGGTTCTTCGACCGGTTCTTCTGGCTCTTCGACCGGTTCTTCTGGCTCTTCGGGTTCTTCTTCACCACGGCCAGAGACGCCGACGACGATTTTGGAGTTATTGAGATAATAAACACTGCGGACGAGGTCTTTGTTTTTGGTTAGAAGCACTGTGCCGGAGGTGAGCTCAGAAAACTCTTCAAGCTCGCTAATTTCGGTCTCGACGAGAAAAGTCGAGCCGTCGGCTAAAATCGTTTCAAAATCGGAAAAAGTCGGAACGTCCGTTTCTTCTTTGCCTTCTTCTTGGAGATAGCAAATTGGTGAGGGGGTGCGGGAATTTTTGGAGATGAATGTGCCGGAGATGATTTCGATTTCGTGAGTGGCGCGAGCGCTGAAGAAAATAGAGCAACCGCCGTTTGAGGTATAAGTTCCGCCGTCAATAGTGAGTTTACTGCCGTTTGCGTAGAAAACACTCAAAAACGGCGAGGTAAAGGCGAGGTCTAGGTTTTTAAGGATTAGATTGTAGCCTGGGCGAGTGTTGACAACGATAGTGCCTTCGTAAGTATTGGTTTCGGGAAATCTTGTGCAGTCAATATGTCCGGGGTTATCTTCGGGGAGATTGACGCCCTCCATATAGTTAAAATAACAAAGGTCGCGGATGGTTTCGACGACGTAATCGGTATAACCCTCTTCTTTGCTAGCGGTTTCGGTTTTATTTTCTGTTTCAGCCTCCGCATCGGACAAGCCAAGTTCAGTCGTGGTTTCTGCGTCGAGCGAGTCAGTTTCGGCCTCGGCGTAAACATTGGCTGGCAAAACGAGCACAAGAGACAGAATTAAAAAGAATGTTTGAAGATGTTTTAACATGATGTCCTCTATATTTTGGCGAGAATTATAGAGGAAAACAGGTAGCAAGGCAAGCTTAGGCAGAATGTTTCGGACGGGCGAGCTTTTTATGAAGCTCGGTCAGAACAATCGGGACAGCAAAGGCGACAGCAATAGTCAAAACGAGTGCGGTAGAATCGACCGGAACGGTCTTGACGAGAACAGACAACGGCCCGAACAATACGAGCGCTTGAAGAGCAATAGCGACAACAAAAGCGAGCAAGAAAAGATGGTTTTTGACCTTGAGGCGCTTAAAGACGGATTCGTAAGTGCCGCGAACACAGAAAGCATTAGACCACTGAATAACGACGACCGCCGTGAACGCCAAAGTGTTTGCTTCGTCGTGTGTGAAAAACTTTAGCGAGAGATAATAAGTGCCGAGTGCGACGGCCGCCATAGTGATAGAACAAAGCGCCATGCGGGAGATAAGGGTTCGAGAGAGAATCGGGGCGTCTTTTTGTTCGGGCTTTTCGGACATAAACTCACGTTCGGGCGGCTCGAGGCCAATCGGAATAACCATGAGCGAGTCGGTGACCATGTTAATCCAAAGGATTTGGATAGGCAGGAGCAACTGAGAGCCGGAAATAAACAGTGCACCAAGCGTCGCCAAAACTTCGCCGGCATTCGTGGATAAAAGATAGATAAGCATACGGCGGATATTGGCTAGAATAACCCGACCCTCTTTCATGGCGGAGATGATGCTGGAAAAATTGTTGTCGAGGAGAACGATGTCGCCAGCATCTTGGACGATAGAGGGAGAATTACCCATAGCGATACCGACGTGGGCGTTAGTCAAGGCCGGAACGTCATTGACGCCGTCGCCAGTCATAGCGACAACTTCACTGGTTTTAATAATGTTCAAAATCCGGAACTTATCTTCGGGGGTGACTCTGGCAAAAATTGAGGCGTTTTTAACGCGTTCGGCTAAATCGGAATCTGGAAGGTCGCCGAGTTTAGAACAATCTAAAACTTCGGAAAAATCGGTACAGAGACCCAGCTCGCGACCGATGGCGAAGGCGGTTTGGGCGTGGTCGCCAGTGACCATTTTGACCTTGATGCCAGCAGTGGCGGCTTGTTCGACGGCATCAACGACGCCCGGACGGAGCGTGTCAGCGATAGCGATAAGCCCCTCAAATTTAAGGACGTCACTGTTTTCAAGCCGAGAAAGTTCGTTGATTTCGTGCGTGAGTTTTGAGGAGGCAAGAGCGATGACTTTGTAGCCTTTGTTGGAAAAGACAGCGAGGCGTTTTTCGGCGACGTCGAGTTCGGACTTGGTAAGCCCCTTACATCTAGCGAGAATAGTCTCGGGAGCACCTTTAATAACGAGCTTTAGTTTTCCGTTTTTGTCCTCGAAGAGATTGCCGGAGGTTTTTAGGCTTTGGTCGAAGGCATAAGTTTTAACCGGGGAAATGTCGGTGAGATACGGCGCTTCGCCTTTGATGAAATTCCAGATGGCAAGGTCGAGCGGGTCGGTGGCAGAATCGGGCGGGACGGCCGACTCGGAAATAAGTTTGAAGAATGTTTCGTTTGTTTTTAAGGTCTTAGCTTTAGTCGGGCACCAATAATCGCGTAGAGCGAGACGGTTTTCGGTGAGAGTGCCGGTTTTGTCGCTTGCGATGGTTGAAACGATGCCTATGCTTTGGATGGCGCGGAGCTCTTTGATGAGGGCGTTCTTTTTGGCTAGACGCACAGCGCCAATCGCGAGAATAATCGCCGTGACAATCGGTAAATCTTCGGGAACAGCAGAAACAATCATCGCCAGAGTAAATTGGATGGCGTTGTAAAACTCGATGCCGTCAAAAAGTTGAACAACGAGTACAACGACGGCGGTGGCAAGGATAACGGCCGCGATGCGTACGACGAGCTTGTTGATTTTTTCTTGGATGGGGGAAGTGACGGAACTGGTAGTTGCGAGCGAGGCAATTTTTCCGTATTCGGTGTTGTTCCCTGTTGCGGTGACAAGAATACGCGACGAGCCGGTGATGACAAACGACCCTGCAAAAACCATATTTTTTTGTTCGTAGATTTTTTTCTTGCCGGAGATGGCCTTGGAGTCTTTAGCGATAGCGTCGGACTCGCCGGTGAGCATGGCTTCGTTGGTTAGTAGACCGGATTCTTTAATGATACGGCCGTCGGCGGGGATGCGGTCGCCTTCGTGAAGAATAACGATGTCGCCTGGGACGAGTTCGGAGGCGTCAAGCTCGACTTCTTTGTTGTCGCGAAGAGCGGTGATTTTTTGGATGGTTTTTTCTTTGAGTGAGTTAAGGACTCTTTCGGTGGAAAAACGCTGGATATAAAAAACCGTAACGTCGAGAACGATATCGAGCGCAATAACAAAAACTTCGGTCCAAGATTTTTGAAGGATAGACAGGAAAAGCGCGATAAGTAAAATGACCATAAAAAGGTCGGCGAACGGCTCAAGCAACTTTTTCCAGAGCGGAGTAGTTTTTATGTTGAGGAGGTTTTCTCCGTATTTAAGGCGACGTTTTTTGACTTCGCGCGAAGTTAAACCGGTTTCGGCGTCGACGCGAAGGTCGATAAGAGAATCTTTGACGGAGTTGTTGTAGAAATTAAGCATAAACCTCCTAGACGATTACGGTGCGGTTTCTAACGTCGCTATATATAATATATCTCGGCTCGAGAGCGAGGACGGATTTTGTCGATTCGGGCTCGCCGGAGAAACTGACCAGCTCGGGCTCTTCTTGGCCGAAGGCGACGCGCGTTTCTGGGTCGTAGCTAGCGATATAGTTAATGGCGTCGATTAAATCGAGGGTGGCGATGACGTTTTCTTTGGTCATGCCGGAATAGCGAGCAAGAACACCCTCGAAACTGTTGTCGAGTGGATTTTCTCGGTAGTATTCTTCGAAATAGGTAGAGATGACATCGCTTTCGGTTGCGCCGATATTAACGAGCCAGCGTTGGTCTTCGATAAAGCGTTGGTGGATACGGTTTTCTGACCATTTTGGGTTAGAGGAGCTGGCGACGCAATTTGAACCTGTTGTCCACGGGAGGTTGGCTTGGCTTTGAGCGGAGTCGATGGCGGTTTTAGCGTCGGAGATAATCGGAATAACGGCAAGGAATTTTTCTGCGGTGTTGTTTTCGCTGAGCGAAGCGGCGATGTTGGCGTCGGGGACACCCCAGGCAGAAACGCGCTGACCGCAGTAAAGACTGTATTTTAGCAACCCATTGTCGGACTTGTTGCGGTTGATTTCGTATCCGGAGCCATTTGCAATAATGTTGCCCCAGGTGAGTTCTTGATTAACGACGTCGGTAGGGGTAAGCTCGGCGCCAAGGGTGGAGTTGTCGGTGACATAAAGAGGATTACAATAAGAATCGCCCTGAACGCCGATTTGTTCGAGGAGCGGACATTCTTCGGCGGCGGCGCTGTCGCTGAAATTGGTTTCGGCAAGGGCAGAAGCAGTCGGAAGAACAGCTCGCACGGAATTTGACATGAGGCTGCTCATGCTTTTAACGACACCTCCAAGAGAGGTGGTCGTAGCCATCGGAATAAGGGCGTAAGCGAGCGAACCCAAGAAGGTATAACGAGAGGTGGGGTCAAGAGGAGAGCGAACCATGCGCTGGTATTCGGCCTCTTCGGCGAGGATGGTGGCCTGGGTGGTTTTGAAGGCGGCGAGAACAGCAGAGTCGCCAGGAGAACCGCCGCCGGTTTGATGGTTGGCGGACAGGAGAAGATTGCCGCCGGAAGCGAGAGCGTTGCCTAAATCTTCGCCGAGGTATTCGGTCGCCATGTCTTTTAGTAGAGCCTTGCCAGCAAGCTCGACGATTTTTTTGGCGACAACAGGGGCGAGAGCGGTGACTATGCCTTTGGCTACGGATTTGGCTATGGCCTTGAAGCTGATTTGAACGACTCTAATCGCGCCACTGGCGATTTGACCGGCGACGGGGATAAGATTGACGACGACGGACGCGATAGTGACGGCGGCAGAGGCGACAGCTAGCGTTCCGGTGGTGTAATTACAGACGGTGAGCGCTTTTACGAGGCCGTTCGCGCCACCGATTAAACCAGAAATCGCCGCGAGACCTTTGGCGGACAACCCCTCGGCCCCGCTAAGACTGCCGTCTTTGTCGGATAGAATGGTCGAGATGGTGTTTTCTGGGTTGTTGGCTTTTACGCTGGCGTCGTTTTGGTCTATTTCTGAACCGTTAAGAAGCGACCCCATGCCGGCGGCCTCCATGGCGGACTTGCCCGTTTCGGGGTCTTTTTCGGTCAGACGGGTGTTGTATTCATCCATCGGACTGTTCGCGCTATCGCCAGCTTGAATCCTCTGGACGGCCTCGGCATAACCGGAGACAAGATTGATTTTTTGGATACGCTGGTAAGTGATTAAAATTGTTTGGACGGACACCAACCCCTCGACGAGCGCACAACCAACACTAGCAACGCCAGACGCACCGCTGATAAACGAGGCGGCGATGTCTAAGTTGGAGGACAGTTTAGAGATAGAACTGCTGGTTTCGCCAGTGCCGAGGGGCTTGCCGTCTTCGCCAAGAACGACGTCTCCGTCTTCGGTGGCTGATATTTCTCCCTCTAATGAACCGACCGCATCTTCACCAATACTACTTTTTGCAAGGTCTTTAAAAACGGACTCAGCGATGTCTTGGCTCGTATTGCGAGCGATGCGTGCGCCGTAATTATACCAACGGGAGCGCGAATAGCCGTGAACATTCTCAGCAAGCTCGGCGAGTTGGTCGAACCAGCCGGCGTTTCCGCCACGCCAAGTTTTAGAGGCGGTAGTATAGAGAGGCTTAAAGTCTTTGTCTTTCATGGCGTCGGAGACAGAGACACAAAGGTCGGAGGAGAGATAGGTAAACGAATCTTCGGGAATGGCGTCTGCGGCAGCTTCGGCAACACCGGAGCAACTCTCAACTAAGCCGGTCGTGACGACGGCGCGAAAGCCGGAATTTGTTTTATAAAAAATGACTTTGGTGCCACTGGCATCGCCAACGTAGAGATTTTGGTCTCGCATGGCGGAAATTTGGTAAGGGGTGAGCGGAGCGAGATTGTCAGAGAGGGAGAGCTGGAGGTCAAGGAGATTGTCGGAGCGGAGGACGGAAGAGATGCCGTTGGTGTTGTATTCTTCTATGAGACGGTTAACCACGGCGAAAGGCATGACTGTTTGGGCGCTGAACAAGATAAAGACAAAAGCGCCAAGAAGAAGCAAGAGAGCGAGAGCAGGGATAAGCCGACCAGAGGAGAAAGAAGCTTTTTTGAGGAAAGTGGATTTTTTAGGGTTAGACCGGCCGGAAACGCTAGAGACAAAAGAATCTTCCGCCTCGCGAACTTGGTCAAGCTCGTTATCAGGCGACGAGTTCGGCTTGTCTTCGACCGAGGAATCCTCGGCATCTTGAAGAATCTCCGCATTGTCCATATATAATTATATTAGCATAAGCGGAGTCAAAAGACGAGTGATTTGTGGCGAGATTTATGGTTTTTGAAGAATCTTTGTCTTCGTTTGGTTTAAAACGCGAGGAGGCGTCGTAGGAGGCGAGGTAGTCGAGCGCATCAAGAGTGTCGAGAACGGCGACGACGGTTTCTTTTTCTAGGCCAGAGTAGCGAGCAAGGACGCCCTCTAAACTATTATCGAGCGGATTTTCTTGGTAGTAGCCGTCGAGCATAGCCGTAACGGAAGATTCGCTGACGAGGCCAGCAGACTCGAACAGGCGTTGGTCTTCGACGTAGCGTTGGTAGAACTTGTTTTCTTCCCAGAGAGGATTTTCTGAGGAGGCAACGCAAGCCGAGCCGGAAATCCAGGGGATGTTTTCGGCCTCGCCGAGAGAATGAATGATTTCGGCGACGTCGGAAACTAATGGAAGGCTAGAGACGAGCGAGGACGGAGTGGCGACGATTTCGTTGGCGATATTAGCGTCGGCGACACCAAAAGAAGAGACGCGCTGGCCGCAGAATTTGATGTATTTTCCGAGATTGCTGTTTGGGTTGATGATTTTTTGGCCGTTTTCTTGAGCGCCGGAGAAATTGTTGCCGAGGGAAGCGACTTTTTCTTCGACCGAGATTGGCGAAAGAGAAATAGTGGAGCGATCAGTGATGAAGTAAGGGTTGCAATAGGCGTCGCCAACAATACCGACAGAGCTAAGAACAGGGCAGTCGCCGATTGAGTTAATAATGTTGGTCTCGGCAATAGCGGAGGCGGACGGGAGAATGTTCGTGACAGAGTTAGAAACAAGTACGCCGAGGTTTTTAGCAATACCGCCAACTGAAGAAGTTGTCGCGAAAGGAATAAGAGAATAAGCTAGAGAGCCGAGGAATGTGTTTTTTGAAGAAACGTCAAGCGGGCTAAGCGATCGACGCTCGACTTCGGCCTCGCGAGCAAGGACGGCGGTTTTTTCTCGGGTATATTCGGCAAAAGTTTCGGGAGACGCCGCAGAGCCACCGCCAGTTTGGGCGTTGCCACCGATGAATTTGTTAGCGCCAGACCCCATGGCGTGACTTAAACTTCCGCCGAGCCATTCGGTCGCAACATCTTTGGTGATATTGTCGACGACTTGGGTCAGGATTTTAGGAATAACAAACGAGGCGATTGCGCCAACAGAGACGCCAAGAGCGAGGCGACGAGCGACTTTGGCGACGATATGGATAGCTGAGGCGGTTTGGCCGAGAACAGGGACGAAATTGAGGACGGTTGTTGCGAAATTAGTTGCGGCGAGACCCATGCGAATGTATGAGCAAGCCTGGAAAGCTTCGGAGGTGAACGCGACGTCGCCGGTAAGCGTGCCTAGGCTTGACATTAAGCCTTCGATATTGACGGCCTTAACCTCGCTATCTTGGGGGTCGATTTTTTCGCCAGAGAAAAACGAAGTAAAACCAGAGGAGGCGGTGGCAGACCTGCCTGTCTCGGGGTCTTTGGTGGTCAGGCGCTCGTTGTAAGCTTGCATAATTTCGGAGTCGAGAGAACCGTTTTGAACACCTTGAACAGCCTCGGCGTATCCGGTCATAAGGTTTAGATATTGGAGCGACTGTTGGGCAGACACGACGGTTTGGATGGTCGAGGCGATTTCTACACCGACGCAACCGGTCGTAGCGGCGAGCTTTGCGACGCTCATGATTTTAGAGTTTAGAACGTTTCTGACGCCCTCAACCGTAGTCTGGGCGGTTAAGGACGAGGAGTCAACACTGCCCGAACCGGTATTGTAAACGTCGTTTCCTGCTTCGTCTTTGTCGACAAGTGTGCCGTAACTTAAAACCCCAGAATCGCTAGTAGAGGTTTTTAGTCTAGCGAGGCTTTTCCAAGCTTCTTTGGTGCCAGAGTTAAAAACGGTGGCCGCCCAGTTAGCATAACGCGAGCGAGAGATAGCGAGGCGCGCCTCGGTTAAATCGGTCAATGAATCGTACCAACCAGAGCTGCCGCCACGCCAGGCTTTTGAGGCGGAAGAATAACTATCGGAGAAGGCGGGGAGCTGGAGGGCGTCGTAGGCGGAGATAGGAGCGCCGGAGACTTTTATGTCGGAGGAGGCGAGCAAGGCGTTTAGCATGGCGTTGATTTTTTCTTCGCCAAGAGAGTCTAAGACGACGGCGGGGACGACGGAAGAATAGACTTTTTTGTTCTTAAAGACGAGGGCGGTAAAAAAGCTGTCGCCGGACTTTACATCGACAGGAATGATATTAAAGTCTTTGAGCGAAGAACGTTGAAGCTCGGAGAGCGCGAGGAACGAGCCAGGGGCGGAGAGCTGGTAGTCGAGAATGTTGTCGGCACGGAGAGTGCTAGAGATGCCGATGGTATTGAATTCTTCGCGGAAACGGTTGATGATGGCGAAGGGCATAATCATTTGAGAGATATAGAGAAGGCCAGCGATAATAATAACGAGGCCAAAAAGAACAAAGAGCGGGGCGCGAGATTTTTTGAAATTTTTAGGGTCGGGGCCTAGAGGGGGTTTTCCGGCGACATGAGAAACAAAGGTTTCTTCTCGAGACTTTAGCTCTCTTAACTCGTCGGACATAGCATGTATATTATATTATATATATGTAGTTTTTTCCAGAGGACAACTAGCGACGACCAGTATTCGGGGCGCGAGGGATTTTAGGGGAGTTTTCGGGGTCGGTCGAGCCAGTCGTAGTGCTTCTTACGAGCGTTTCGCAAACAGCTTCAGTGCGGAGGCCGGAGTCGGAGATGGGAGAGAGACAGACAGTGGTATCCTCGGAAAAGTCGAGGTCAGTAAGCTCCGCCTCGGTAGTGTCTAAATATCCGAGGACAAAATCGTTGAGAGTAAGGACAACATATTTTGCATCAGTGTCAAAGGAGAGGTGGAGAGAGGTGTCAGAAGTTTTTTCGAGAGAAAGGTTGTTGAGAGTAGCCGAGTTAAGCTCTAGGGTCGAAAGATAGTCACTGTAATCGTCGGTCGGCTCGTGAGAAGTGTAGGCCTCTTCTATTTCGAGGAACGAGCCGAGATTGGCGGAGGAATAAACCGCACCACCGGTCAGGCGAGCGAATTCTTCGTAATCTTTCATGACGGTATTTTTTGTGATGATGTAGAAGTTTACGGGGTCGATTTCGTAGCTGAGGGCGAGAACATCGCTTTCGGTGACGCCGTCGCGGTCTGGATTAAGATAGGGAGCGTCGGTTAAAACGACGATAGATTTGTTGGCGCCGGCGTCCCAGTTAAGCCGGTGCATGAGCTGGTAAGCGCCAGAGAGGAAAGATTCTGGTTCGTCGCCGCCGTTATGCATCCGAATATCGTATATCAGTTGTGAGATATTTTCGCTGGAACAGGTCTCGAAATTGCAGAGTTCGACCGGGGTTTCGGTTTCGCCTAAATCACCAAACGCATAAAGTGCGACCTTGCCACCGTTCTTAAAGACGCGGTTTGCGGTCGCGACGGCGTCGGCTTGGAAACTGGCGATAAGAGGAGACATTGACCAAGTAAAGTCAATCATGATGGCGACGTTTTGGGTCGCGGCGGGTTTAGGAGAGTCAGGGAAAATTTTATGATAAACATCCTGAGCGGCGCGGAGATAAGTTCCCTGTTCGTCGTAGGAGGCGTGACCATAGGCGAGGTCGTTTAGGTCTACATAAGCGCTACAAATGACGTCGTGGAATTGACAATAAGCCTTTAATTTTCCGTCATAATCAGAGGAGGGCTGGTAGGGGGTATAGCCGCCGAGGATACCCTCGTAGGTGTAGCAGTCGGGGACGTAGGCGCGATAAACAGAAAACACGCTTTTGCCGTCGCGGCAAGCTGAGGTCGTGTTAGTGAGGAGATTTCTCTTGCCTTCGGGGAGATAGAGTTTTGGGTCGCCAAAAGTGAGTGCCATCTCTATCATGGAAGGCTTGATTTTTTGGAGAGTGCGAGAGACGACTTGAGCGCCTTGAGAGTAACCGGCGAGAACGAGCTTTGTGTTGGGGCAGACGCTACGCATATTGAGAATAAAGCCGGTTGCTTCGTCGGCGCCGTCTTCGACGGAATTGCCATAACGATAGGCCTCACCACTGGTAATGAGAGCGCCGAGCGAGGTCGTGAAGCGTTGCCAAGTTTGGACGCCGATTCCGGGGGCGGGGTAGGACTTTCCGCTGTAACCACCAGGCTTTGTGCCGAGCTCGTAGAAGCTGAAAGTTTTTCCGGAGTTTTTGAAGGTCTCGGTGATGGCCGACTCGAAAGGTTGGTAGTCGCGCTCGGAGTTTAGGTCAGAGCCGGAGCCGCGAGCATAGATAAATTTGATGTCGGTGCAGGTGAGGTAGGGGTCGGTGGCGGCGACGGTTTCTGTTTTGGGCCTAGCGGCGGTTTTGACGGCGAAGGTGACCGAGAAAATAAAAATTAAGATGGGGACTAAGACTTTTGAGCTGGGGCGTTTGAAATTTAGTTTGTGAAGACGCATTGACCTCCTTGTTTGAAGAGAGGATATAACAGGGGAGGTTGAGTCGTCAAGCAAGAGTAGTTTGGAGATTTTTTCGGAAGTTTGCTCCGCGCTCAAAATTATGGTAGAATGGTTGAAGAATAGGAGGTTTATGGCAATAAATGATGATTTTCAGAACAAAAGCTATCGCGGTTTTCCGAGGATTTTGAAAACAAAAGAGGAAGAGGACGCGCAGACAAAGTGGGACAGATATTTTATGGGGATTGCGAATGAGGTGGCGAAAAAGTCAAAAGACCCCTCGAGCAAAAACGGGTGCGTAATAGTCGACGAGAGGCATAGGCCGGTTTCGTTTGGGTATAACGGGACGATTCAGGGGGCGGACGAGTCGAAAATGACCCTGACGGAGCGCCCGATGAAATATTATTTTGCGATACATTCGGAGATGAATGCGGTGCTTTTTGCAGGGAGAGATTTGACTGGATGCACGCTTTATAACAAAATCGCGACTTGTGAAAATTGTTTGAAATATTGTTTGCAGGCGGGGATAAAGAGGTTTGTATATGAGGAGCTACGGGTAAACTCGCACAAAGAGGACGGAGAAAGGTCAATGACGACTATAGATACGGACGAGGCGGTGATTAGACTACTGGCGGCGTGTCCGGACGTGGAGACGCTGAACATTTCTAACGGGCGGACATATGTGGAGGATGTTTTGGCGCAGTATAAGGCGGGGACAGAGGAGAGAGAAAGGTTGTTGAAGTGGGTGTAAAAGAGAAAGTGTTTTAGTCAATTACCAGACGATAGGGGAAAGGGAGTGGTCGGCGAGGAAGTCGTTGGTTTTTGTAAAAGGGCGAGAGCCGAAGAAGCCAGCATGCGCAGAGAGGGGCGAAGGGTGGGCGGACTCGAGAACAAGGTGTTTTTGGTGGTTAATCAGCGAGCTTTTGCTTCTGGCGTCGCGACCCCAGAGAATAAAGACGAGGGCGTCTTTGATGTCGCTTAAATATTTAATGGCCGCTTCGGTGAAAACTTCCCAACCTTTGTTGCGATGTGAGCCGGCGAGATGAGCCTCGACGGTTAGGACATTATTGAGGAGCAAAACGCCTTGCTCTTGCCAAGGGGTAAGGTTGCCATCTTTTAGTCTATGACGATAGTCTTCTTCGGGAAGGTTTAGGCCTGGGTTCATCGCTAATAGTTCCCTGCGCCGAGCGGAGAGGTCGCTGTCGATTTCTTTGTAGATGTTAACGAGGGAGGGCGGGATTTTTTCGCCAGAAGGGACGGAAAAAGCCAGTCCGTGTGCCGCGCCAGGCGTGTGATAAGGGTCTTGCCCTAAAATTACGACTTTTACTTTGCCTAAATCGGTCGAAAAGGCATTAAAAACTTGATTTTTGGGCGGAAAAATGGTCTTAGCCTCATATTCTCTTTTGAGAAAATCGGACAGTTCTTGAAAATATGGCTTTTTAAATTCGCTGTCTAAAAACGGTTTCCAAGAGTCGTGCATTTTATTATTTTATAATAAAATCTCCGTCTTTCGACGGAGAACTGACTATGATTTTTGGGCTTTTTCTTTGATAAAGAGGAGACGGAAGAGGTAGCCAAAGCCGAAACAAACTGAAACGGCCTTAATGAGTCCGCCGATAAACGGAACGAGCGCAAGCAGACCAACCGCCGAAACGCCCATCGTGGCCTTGAGCGCCATGTTCATTTTTTCTTTTTTAAGAAGCTTGGCGAGGACATCGCCCAAAACAACGCCGGTCGCAGAGTGGGAGAAGTAAGCAAGCAAACCATAAAGAACAAGCGCAACCAACCCAATCGGAACACCAACAACGGTAATGACAGCAAAGAGAGCTACGAGCGGAACAAGCACAAGCGCGCCAAGCCCGAGGGCTAAATCTTTCCAGGAATCTTTAAAGCTGAACTTTTCGGTGAGTTTTTTAGCAAACTTTGGAGCGAGCGCAACGACCACAATCGTCAAGACAATTCTTCCGACCAGCATAATTAGCTTGTCCTGAAGTCTGACCGCAAAACTTTTTTCGGTGCCAAAATCTTTGTAGGTTTCAGAAGCGCCGGCAGTAAGATTTTCTAGTCCAGTGACCGTGGCGGTGCCGTTGTATTTGAACGTGCCGGAGATGGCGGTCTTGCCCTTGATGACGATTTCGCTAAAGTCGGCGGTTAAATCTCCATCTATCGTGACGCTATCGAGCACCAACCTGTCTCCGCCGAGAAATGCGTTTCCGGAAAGATTGGTAGAAAGGGTGACGATATTGCCGAAGGCAAAAACGTCGCGACCAATATGAGCATCTTCGGTGATAGTGACGGAGTTGCCGGCGGCGAACAAGTCGTTGGTGATTTGACCAGAGATGGCGAGATAGTTGCCGGCGAGAGCGGCGTAGTGAGAATAGCCAGAGTGTTCGACAAAATTACCCGCGAGAGCGACGAGGCCGTTAACGACATCTTTGGAGGCGACTTGGTTTCCGGCGAGAAAGAGAGAGTGGTCGACGGTCGTTTCGGACTTTAGTTCTGGCTCGGCGGAGAAATATACGTCGCTCAAAGTTTCGTCTAGCGCCTCTATGGCCGGCGTGGCGGCATCGATGTCGGCGCAATTTGTGGCGGTGTCGGTAGAGCCGTCACTGCCTAGACAGGCGTGAGCAGGAGAAATCATGCTCGCGAAACTTAGCGTGAGAGCCGTGGCGACGCCAAGAAAAATCTGTGAAATTAACTTTATTTTTTTAGCCATAATACTCCTTATGACTAATATAATATATTATTTTTAGCTTGGTTTCAAGACGCTTATTTTAGCTTTTGCTTTAAAATCTCGGAGACGGCGGCAGGATTGGCTTTTCCGTGGGACTCTTTCATGACTTGACCAACGAGGAAGCCGAGAACTTTTTGCTCGCCGGAGCGATAGTCGGCTTGAGCCTTTTTGGTCGCAGGATTTTCAAGGACGGCGTCGACGAGAGCTTCGAGGGCGGAAGAATCGTTTTCTTGGAGGAGATTGAGTTCTTTTGCGAGCTCGCGAGTGGATTTTTGGGCATGTTTTGAGTCGAAAAGTTCAATGAACACTTCTTTGGTCGCGGTAGAAGAAAGCTCGTTTTTGTCGTTCATTTCACAGAGGTCAACAAGCTGGGTCGCGGTCGGCATGGGGTCGTTAAGCAGGCTTTGGTTTTCTTCGGCGAGAAGAACAGACGAGAAAAGGTTGGCAAGTTTTTTGACGTGTTTTTTGTTGAGGCCGATAGTTTCGGAAAGTTTGGCGGAAAGCTCGGGATAGTCGAGGAGGATTTCGATGAGTTCGGGGGAGATAAGACCATTAAACTTTTCGCGGTAGTCGTTTGGAAGAAGCGGGAGGGCATTAAGTTCGGTCTTAATATATTCGTCAGAGAGACGGAGCGGAGGAAGGTCTGGCTCGGGCATGTAGCGATAGTCTTTAGCTTCTTCTTTGGAGCGCTGGGAGGTGGTTTTTCCAGTGGCGTCAGACCAACCACGAGTTTCTTGGACAACTTTTTGGCCGGCGTCGAGAAGTTTGCTCTGGCGGGAATATTCATATTCGACGGCGCGCTCGATACTGCGGAAGCTGTTGAGGTTTTTTATTTCGGCGCGAGTGCCGAGGTTTTTGTCTTCGGGGAGTTTAAGGGAGATGTTAACGTCGAAACGCATGTTGCCGTTATAGAGATCGCCATTGGTGACGCCAGCATATACCATGGTGCGCCAGAGCTCCTTACAATAGTCGCGAGCTTCAGCGGCGCTGGAAATGTCGGGCATAGAGACGATTTCGATAAGCGGAGTGTCGACACGATTGAGGTCGACGAGGGAGTAAGTGTCAAAATGAGTAAGTTTTCCGGCATCACCCTCGAGGTGGGCGTGTTCGATGCGAACCTTTTTGCCGGAGGGGAGAGTAATGAAGCCTTCGCCAATGATAGGGGAGAAAAATTGAGTAATCTGGTAGCCCTTGGGGGAATCGGGGTAGAAATAGTGTTTTCTGTCGAAGCGAGAGTAACTGTTTATCTTGGCATTCATCGCGCCACCGGCACGAACGGCTAGACGCACAGCTTCGCCGTTTAGTCTCGGCAACATGCCCGGAAGAGCATAGTCAACGGGAGAAACGCAAGAGTTCGGCTCTTTTCCTCTGGCGTCGTTATCGACTTCGGAAAAAAGTTTTGTCTTTGTTTTTAGCTGGACATGGGTTTCTATGCCGATGGTGATTTCGTATTTTTGGTTGGTCATTAGATAGCTCCTAGGTCGATTAGTGCTTGACGATAGATGACGAGGGCGCGCTTGGCTTGGCCATAGTCGAGGCGGAAGCCGGTTTCGTGGGCGATTTGGTTGCGAAGTTTATGGACGCGCCAGACGGAATCGAGATGTTTGAACTTTTCTTTGCCAGAAGATTTTAAGCGCTCGCCCATGGTTTTTCCGGAGACGCCCATCTCGCAGAGGGCGCGGTCGAGGAGCTTGTCTGCGTCGACGACGGACATGTTGTAGCTCGCAGGGTCGTCGCGAGAAAGAGAGTTTTCGATGATGAGAAAGTCGGTTTGGTATTTTTCTTTGTCAAAGACGTAATTTCTTTTTGAAGTGAGGAGAATAGCGACGAAGATAAGAATGCCGACGACGGCGATTGAACCAAAGAGAGCAATAAAACCAGCGTCCATTAAGATAGGTCCTCTATGAGTTTAATGAGGTTTTTGTCGCTTCGACGGGGGCCGATAAGTTGGAGACCAAGAGGAAGCGGAGTGCCATAGGACTTATCTTCGGTGAAGCCAACCGGAAAAGCGACGGACGGGAGACCGGCGAGATTAACTGGGACAGACATGACATCTTCGAGATACATAGAAACCGGGTCGTTGACTTTTTCGCCGAGACGGAAAGCGGGGTTGGGGGCGGAGGGGGTAAGGATGGCGTCAACTTTAGTGAAGGCCTTATCAAACTCGCGGATAATAAGGGTGCGGGCTTTGGCGGCTTTCAGGAAATAAGCGTCGAAAAAGCCGGAGGAAAGAACGAAGTTGCCGATCATGATGCGACGCTTGTTTTCGCGCATAAAACCTTCGCTTCTAGTGTTTTCGTATAAGAGGTCGAGCGGGGATTTTTTGTTGGTTTTTTCGGAAGTTTCGTCCGCGCTCAAAATTTCTGGGTTTTTAAGGTTTTTAGTGCGAAAACCATAGCGAACACCGTCATAACGAGAGAGATTAGAGGCAACCTCGGCGGGCTGGATAATATAATAGACGGCGAGGGCATATTCTAGGGTAGGGAGAGAAAGCTCGACGACATCGTAGCCCTTGTCGCGGGCGAGAGCGAGTTTTTTCTCGAGGGCGGAACGAAGCTCTTTTGAGAGTGCGGGGGACTCGAGAAATTCTTTGACGAAGCCGAGAGATTTTTTGTTGAGTTTTTCGTCGGCGGAACCGTAAAAGTCTGGGAGGGTGGTCATGTCTTTCTCGTCTTTTCCGGAGGCGATGGTCATGAGAAGGTCGAGGTCAGAGGTGGTTTTTGCGAAAAAGCCAATAACATCGGTCGAGCTCGCCATGGCGACGACGCCATAACGAGAGATAGTGCCGTAGGTGGGTTTTATACCATAGACGCCGTTGAACGAGGCGGGCTGACGAATAGAGCCACCGGTGTCGGTGCCGGTCGCAAACTGGACAATATCGAGAGCGACAGCAACGGCAGAACCACCGGACGAGCCGCCAGCGACACGGGTGGGGTCGTAGGCGTTTTTAGTCGGGCCAAAAAAGGAGTTTTCGGTAGAAGAACCGTGCGCGAAGGCATCGAGATTAGTGCGACCGAGCATGATAGCGCCTTCTTTTTCGAGTTTTTCGACGCAAGTGGCGTCAAGCGGACTTTTTAGGCCAGTGAGGATTTTGGCGGAGGCAGTAGTTTCGCCCTCGCGACTTAAAAAGTTGTCTTTAAGCGCATAGGGGACGCCCGCAAGGCGACCAACTTTTTCGCCACGCTTAATCTTGTCGTCGATTTCTTGAGCCTTTTTGAGGGCGGCTTCGGTGTTTAAAAAAGTAAAAATATTATAATCTTTGTATTGTTCGGCCTTTGAGAGCGCGGTTTTAATAAGGGAAACAGCAGAGGTGGTTTTGTCAGCGATTTTCATGTTAGAGAACCTTTGGAACTTTGATTTGATTATCGAAGGAGTCGGGGGCGAGGGCAAGGAGGTCTTCGCGCGTGGCATCTTGAGGGATAATTTCGTCGGGACGCCAGACGTTCTCCATCTCGAAGACTTGAAAAGTAGGCTCGACACCTTCGGTGTCTAGAGAGTCGAGTTTAGAGATATAACCGAAAATGTTTTGGAGGTCAGAAGAAAGCGCCACTTTTTCTTCTGGAGAGAGGCTGAAATTTGATAGGCCAGCAAGGTGGTCTAAGGTTTTTGAAGTAATTTCCATTTAGAAAATTATATCACTTTTTGAAGGTTTTAGGAATTGTCGAGCGCGTTTAATTTGTTTTTAAGTTCTATGATGTCTTCTTTGTAGCCGGCAACGTCGGAAGTGAGCCGTTCAACCTCGCGAGCGCTCATAAAGAGAAACGCACCGAGGACGGCGTTGGCGATAAGGCTAAGGACGAGAAAAACTAACGCAATAGGGAGAGCAAAGGTGTGTTTTTCGTGAGGGGCGGACATGATAGAAGAACTCGTCAAGGCAGGCGCTTCGGTTTCTAGGAGAGTAGGAGAAACGGGAGTGGGGGCTTTGTAGGCGGGTTTTTTGGGCTTTTTTTCGGAGACAGAGTTGCCATCTGGACCCTTGGGGGGCTTAGAGGGGTTTTCTTGGGTCGCGGTCGAGCTTTTCTTGTCTTTTTCGGAGAGCATAGCAGAAAGGTCGACTTCTTCTGATGAGCTTTTGTCCTTGTCTTCCATGGTTTACTTTATTTTAGCATAAAAATTATGTTTTTAGAATTTATTTTATTGCCTGAATGGCAGAAATTTGGTCGCGAAGAAGAGCGGCCTGCTCGAACTCAAGGTTGGCGGCGGCGAGCTGCATCTGGGCAGTAAGTTCTTTGACGAGACCGCCAAGTTCTTCTTTGGGGATTTTTTTAATGTCTAGTTCGGATTTTTCTTCTTTTTCGGGGATGATAGCGCGGAGGCCGGCGGAAATTTCTTTGGTGACAGTTTTAGGAGTAATGCCGTGGTCGCGATTGTAGGCCTGCTGGATTTCGCGACGACGATTAGTCTCGGCGATGGCTTTTTCCATACTCTCGGTGATAAGGTCGGCATACATAATAACCTTGCCCTCGACGTGGCGAGCGGCGCGGCCGATGGTTTGAATAAGGGCAGACTCGGAACGGAGAAAGCCCTCTTTGTCGGCGTCAATAATAGCAACAAGTGAAACCTCAGGGAGGTCGAGACCTTCGCGGAGAAGATTGATGCCGACGAGAACGTCGTAAATGCCGGCGCGGAGGTCGCGAAGGATGTCGCCACGCTCTAAGGTGTCGATGTCGGAGTGAATGTAAGCGGTTTTTATACCACGTTCTTTGAGGTGGTCGGTTAAATCTTCCGCCATGCGCTTAGTTAAGGTCGTGACGAGGACACGCTGGTGTTTAGAGATACGCTTGTCGATTTCTTCTATGAGATTGTCGATTTGACCCTCGGAAGGACGAACCTCTATTTCTGGGTCAAGAAGGCCGGTTGGGCGAATGACCTGCTCGGCGGGCTTGGGACAGTTAGAAAGCTCGTAGTCGCCTGGGGTGGCGGAGACATAAACGGCGTGGGAGATATGACGATAAAACTCAGGAAAGGTGAGCGGGCGGTTATCTAGGGCGGAGGGAAGGCGGAAACCAAAATCAACGAGACTTTGTTTTCTGGCGTGGTCGCCGTTATACATGCCGCGAACTTGGGGCAAGGTCATATGCGACTCATCAACAAGAAGGAGAAAATCTTTCGGGAAAAAGTCAAGGAGAGTGGAAGGCGGTTCGCCAGCGCGACGACCTTCGAGATGGCGAGAATAGTTTTCTATGCCCTTGACAAAGCCGGTTTCTTTAAGCATTTCTAGGTCGTATTTTATGCGTTGAGTAAGTCGCTCGGCTTCTAGATATTTTTTGTGCCGCTCGAAGAAATTAAGACGCTCTTTGTATTCTTTTTCTATTAAGACAAGGGCACGCTCGAGGTCTTCTTTAGGCGTGGCATAGTGGGTGTTAGGAAAAATGTGGACATGGTCGGGTTTTTCTCGAACTTCGGCGGTAAGTGGGTCGATGATTTTAACGCTTTCTAAGTTGTCAAAACCAAACTCGAAACGATAGCCCCACTCGCCAGAGGCCGGGAACAGGTCGACGGTGTCACCCATGACGCGGAAATTGCCACGCTCAAAGGCGAGGTCGTTTCGGTGGTATTGCATAGAGACAAGATTGCGGATAAAACTGAGCTGGTCGGTCAGGACAGAACCGGCAGAAGTCCAGACGCCGTTTTCTTTCCAGAGAGGAAAGGACATTTCTTGGTAGCTTTTAGGGGAGCCGATGCCGTAAATACAGGAGACAGAGGCGACGATAATCACGTCGTCGCGAGTAAGAAGCGCCTCGGTCGCACCATGGCGCAGGCGGTCGATTTCTTCGTTAATGGCGGAGTCTTTTTCGATATAGGTATCGGTGCTGGCGATGTAGGCTTCGGGCTGGTAATAATCGAAATATGAGACAAAAAAGTGGACTTCGTTTTTGGGGAAAAACTCGCGAAACTCGGAATAAAGTTGCGCGGCGAGGGTTTTGTTGTGGGCGAGAACTAGCGTTGGTTTTTGGACGTTCTCAATGAGGTTAGCCATGGTGAAAGTTTTTCCAGAGCCAGTGACGCCGAGCAAAACTTGTTCTTTAATTCCCTCCTTAATACCCTTAGTGAGCTGCGCGATAGCGGCGGGCTGGTCGCCGGTCGGCTTGTATTTCGAGACGAGCTGAAAGTTCATGAGCTTATTATAACACTATAATTATCGTTTTCTGGTTCACGAACGGTTATTTTTATAACAAAAAGTCGGGCCGAAGCCCGACTTTGCTGATGCGCGCCCACCCTAGGGCACATTGTTTTGTTTTAATCCGCTGTTTTTGTTTTTAATGTAGTCTCCACACTCCACTAAGAATCAGTGGAACCCTGTGAAGCGTATCAGCTTATGTTTATAATAAGCCTTTCTTTTGGTTTTGTCAAGAATATTCTTATGTTTTATAGAGAGGCGTTGTAAAAATTACCAATCTTCGACAAGAGGAAACTCTTTGCCGGAGATAGAGATGATGGACTCTGGCGTAGCGCCAAGAGAGGTCAGTTCTGCGCGGATGCCGAGTTTTTTCATAATGTCGCGGAGGCGGTTGACAGAGGCGTAGTTATTGAGGTCGGTACGACGAGCAAATTTTTCGATTTTTTCACCAGTGACGACAAACTTATCGCCATCGCGAGTAATCTCGAAGGAATCTTTGAAAGAATCTTTATTTAAGGAAATAACCGGCAGAGACTCTAAATCTGTCCCAGACAAAGGTTCGGCTTGGGGCTCGGCGTCTTTTTCATGACTAGCAAGAGCTTTTCTATACTCAAAGACTTGAGTGGCGAGTGCTCTTAAAACTTCTTCTAGACCTTGGTGGGCGGAGGAAGAAATAGCGAAAACTTTGGCAGAGGGATTTTTGTTTAAGATGGACTCTTTCTGCATTTTAATAATGTCGGAGTCTAGGCCTTCGCATTTGGTAAGTGCGACGACTTCTGGGCGAGAGGCGAGAGTGGAGTATTTTTCTAGTTCGTGGCGGATGGTTTTGTATGCTTCGCCGGCGTCGGGAGAATAGACGTCAACAAGATGAAGCAAAACCGAGGTTCGGTCAACATGGCGGAGAAAATCGTGGCCGAGGCCCTTGCCCTCAGACGCGCCTTCGATAAGGCCGGGAATGTCAGCGATAAGCAAATCTTTTTGGTCGATGGTTGCGACGCCAAGGTTTGGGGTCAAGGTCGTAAATGGATAGTCGGCTATTTCGGGGCGAGCGCTAGAGACGACAGAGAGAAAGGTGGACTTGCCGGCGTTCGGAAGGCCGACCAGACCAACGTCAGCAAGGAGTTTTAGCTCAAGTTCGGCTTCGAAGGACTCGCCAGGTTCGCCAACCTCGGCGATAATAGGGGCTTGGCGAACGGAAGATTTAAAGTGGGCATTGCCGAAGCCACCGTCGCCACCTTTGGCGATAACAGCTTCTTTTTTGTCTTCGTCTAAGTCAGCGATAACTTCGCCGTCACGACGGACGACGGTACCAATCGGAACTTCGACGATTAAATCTTTGCCTGAACGACCCGCAGAGCGCGTGCCGGAACCGTTTTTTCCGTCTTCGGCCTTTAGCTCGGGAGTATATCTAAAATCTAGGAGAGTGTTAGTGTCTTTGTCGGCACGGAAGATAATTGAGCCACCACGGCCGCCGTCACCACCATCAGGTCCGCCTTTAGGGATATAGATTTCGTGTCGAAAAGAAACGGCGCCATCGCCACCTTTGCCGGCAGCTAATTTTATCTTTGCGGTATCAACAAACATATATATATTATATAATAGTTTTCGCCTTTTGTTAAGCGGAGCGGATTATAGCGGGTCGTGGATAAACGACCAAGCACTCCATTCGGAATATTGGACGGTTCTAGTGTCTTCTCTTCCCCATCCGGCGCGACCGTTCATGTCGCTAATGACAATAGTGTTAGTAGTACTATCGACGCTTTCAACAATACCGACGTGGCCGTAATAACCAGCCTCAGAGACAAAGACCGCACCAGGCGCCGGAGTCCGGTTAATATTATAGCGACCATAGAGCTGGTTGTCCCAATATCTAGCGTTTCCAAGACCGCTCGGAAGCTGGCGACCCATCTCATAGCGACGCTGCCAGGCATACCAAGTACACCAACCCCAAGGCATCGGGTTCGCACTAGAATAGCTGAGCGGGCGATAATAAGTCGGGCGAACAACCGGCGCGACATATTCGGGGCGCTCTTTTTCTGGCAACGTACCGCCAGGGATAACAATTTTAAGCCCAGAGGACAAACTGCGGACGGCAAGGTTGTTTTTTTCTTTGATTTCTTCGGCGGTAGAGCCGTATTTTTCGGAAATAGAGTCTAGAGAGTCGCCTTCTTTGACGGTATAGACAATACCGGCGACAGAAGGCAAGTATAGGGTGTTTCCTTCGGAGATGTCTGTGGTTTTAAGACCGTTACTCCAGCGAATTTGGTCGGTGGAGAGGCCGAAGGCGGAGGCGATAGCGTCCATAGTTTCGCCGCTTTGGACTTCGTATTCTATAACGCCCTTCGCTAGAGACGAAGTATCAACAATATTAGCCTTTTCTATTCTGGAGGAAGCTGTCTGGTTGATGGAGTATTGGGTGACGGCGGAAATATAATCCATGTTAAGATAGCTGGCGGAGCTCAAGGAAACATTGTCGGCAATCTCGGCGACAATATAGAGCTCGGACAACTGGTCAACGGAAACGGAGTAGTTATTGTTAGAGATGGCACGCATAATCGGGACGCCGTTTTTCTCGGCAGTCTTGGTTTTTGAACCAAAAAAGGCAGTCGCAAGCACAGCTAACGTGGCGAAACCATAACCAACCGCTCGAAGAACCGGGTGTTTTCTAGATGTAGAAGATTTTTTGGTTGTCATAATTGAGTATTACAGAGAACCTGGCAGTGGTCGCGAATGTTCTGGTTATGCTCAGACTTTGTACTACTATAATACATCAAACCATCATCCCCTGTCAAGAAATAATAATAAGAGGTATCAGAGGGGTTGGCGGTAGAGATAAGGACGAGTGCGGAAGGATTAGAGATAGCCCCACAAGGCAACCCCGTATTCTTTCTTGTGTTATAGCAAGAATCAATCGTCAAAGCCTTAGCATTATCTACGTAAACTTCTCTATTCGGGTCAACTAAATCGACGGCATATTTAACGGTGACGTCGCTTCCGAGCTTATCGCCGGCGTTTAGCCTAGAGTAAAAGATTTGGGCAACCGTAGCCATATCTGCCTTGGTCAATGTCCCCGCCTCTTTTTGAACGACACTGGCGAGAATAATCCCCTCGTGCAAAGTTAAACCAAAAGAATTAAACTTTTGTTTAAGATTGTTTTTCTGAACAACGGAATAAAGTTCGTCCAGCATACGGATAACAATAGTTTCTACCGAATCGGTTGTATAAAACTCATAAGTCTCTCCGAACAAATATCCCTCTAGCGACGCGTCAGCGGGCTTGTCGGCAAGAACAGGGTGGTCATAGGTTTTGGTGAGCGCTTCGTCGATTTCTTCGCTGGAATAGCCAACCTCGAGGAGACGTTTTTTGATGTCAGAGATGGTTTCTCCGGGGAGAGTAGTAAACCGAAAAACTATACCGGTGTCGGCGGTGCCTTTTTTGAGTTTTTTGATGATTTCGGCGACGGACTCGTAGGAGTTAAACTCGTAATTGCCTGACTTTAGGTCGCTGGTGGACTTATTGAGCTTGGCGTAGATTTTGAAGGCAAGAGCGCTGCGGATAAGCTTTTCGGAGCGGAGCTTCTCAGCGATGTCGGAGACGGTAGAGCCTTCTTCGATGCTGACGCGGACGAGTCCGCAAGAATAACCTTCGGTCTCTTCAGGATAGAGTTCATTGTAGTTTTCGCAGACCTTGGGGTCGGTAAGAGGAGAGGTAAGGTGGTTATAGATGGCACGCGCAGAAAAGAATAGGACAAGTCCGCAGAGGACGGTGATAATAACAACGCGAAGAATGAGCCATTTTTTAACGGAAGGTTTTTTGTAGGGCTTAAACTGGGGAGTAGGGCGACCGGTGGTTTCCGAAGTGTCTTTGACTGGTGAATTATTCATGGGCGTTTTTGGAGTGTTTGGCGAGGCGTTTAATGCGGTTTTTGGAGAATCTTTAATGCGGCGAGAAAGGTTTTCGAGAAAATCTTGAAGGATAAGGGTGGCCGCCTCGGCGTCGACTTCGCCGGATTTTTTGTTTAGTGGCGTCTTTTTTCTCGAAAGATTTTGTTTAGCCTCGACTGAAGTTAACGACTCGTCTTGGAACAGGATTTTAACTGGGCGTTTTGATTTCGTCTTTAGCTCTTGATTCAGACGTTTTGCAAAATTTTTAACATATTCGCTCTGTTTAGTTGTCTCGCCTTTTAAGTTTCTCGGCATGCCAATAACGACCGCATCTGCACCGTATATATTAATAATACGCACGAGCTTTTCTAACTCGCCCCCATCAACAAACACTACGCCATTTGGTACGGCTATTTTTACGGAGCTATCCGCCCGCGCAACACCGATACGTTTTTCACCAACGTCTAACGCTATGAACTTCATTATTCCTCAATTTCTATGCTTATGCTGACTTGGTTAGGATTTTTAGGGACGGAATTGACCCAGAAAACGGTCTTGCTGAGTTTAACTGAAGAAATGCCCTTAAACGAATCTTTCAAAGTTGGCTCAATACGGCCAATCTTTAAGCCCTGAATCTTGTCTAAAACTTCATTCTCGCTGATTTCTGGCCCAGAACGATAAGTGGTTTTTAATTTTCCGCTATATTTTCCTTCGCCATTTTCGACAAAATATTCAATAAACGGAGAGCCGACGGAATATAGTTTTTTGCCGTCTTCTTGGTCGGCTTTTTCTTTGATAAAATCTTCTATTCTAACCATGTCTACGGTCAGAATAGAATATGTCGCCTTGGACGAGACGGACGGAACGGTGCCCTCTGGCACCTCCTCGCCAACAGCGGGCGAAGTTTTTGGCTCGGTCGTGCTGACCTTAAAGCTTGAATCTATCGGAAGAACGGTCTCGCTTAACTTTCCTATTAGTTCGGTCTTGCCGTTTTCTTTGGTTTCGTTTGCCAGCTTATCTAGCGCTAAATCGACATCCGACTGTTGAACAACGGTGACAATTTTAGACGTTCCGCCGGAAATGTCGGTCGAGTTATAGACGTTAACGGCAGAAAAATCGCGCGAAGCCCAACCAGATTGTTGACCGGAAACGTTGTAGTTTTCTCCGGGAGCAGAGGCCTTAACGGAGATAGTCGCGGAGACTAGACAACCTCTGGTTAAAGCATCTTCGTCGCCTCTTTTTTCGCACGGCTCGGGATTTTTTTCGTCCCAGTAAAGCGTAGCGGATTTAAGAGAAACATATTCTAGACCCTTATAGGTAAAGACAGAGCCTTCTGGTAAAGAATATGAAAAGGCATTTTTGCTTTGGAAATAGACGACGATATTGCCCGAAGCTTGCTCGCCGATGTCTTTTTGGCCGGTGGCGGTGAATTTTATGGTTTGGTCCTTTTCAAGCTTTTCTTCGTTAGCATAAAAAACACCCCTTTTGGCGTCTTCGTCGGCGGGAGCCGAAACAAAAGAGACGTTTTCGGAAAAATTGCCGGAGGTCGTGCGGACGGAGACCGTTAGAGAAAGGCCTGGGGCAATTTTGAGCGCCCAAACAAAGAAAACAATCAAGGCGGCGACAGCAATCGTGCCGAAAATGACCCAGTTTTTATGGATGTTTAGGAAGGCAACGAGCGGAGAGCCGGAAGATTTTTTCTTTTTTTCTTTGGGCTCATCGGTTTTTTCGGGAGAGGTTTTTTCCTTTTCTTCAGGGGAGTCGTCAACGGCGGCAGAAGCGTCTTCTAGGATTTCGTCAGATGGTTCGTCGACGGGTTCTTTAACGGGTTCTTTAGGGGCGACAGGGGACGTTTTTTCTTTGGCGGAAGCTTCGACTGTTTTTGTCTTAGCCTCTGGTTCTTCGGCGGAGTCGCTCGGCATGACCGGGCGGGATTTTAGAGAGGAAGCCACGGGGAGGTTCGCGGCCATGGCGAGTTTAATCAGAGAATCGTCAGAAGTGACGAGCACAACAGCTTTTTTTTCGGAGCGAGCCGTACGGGCGATGAGTTTAATATTAACGGAGCTTAAAAGCACGGTAGAACGCTTGGGAGGAACAAGCGCGACAACCTTTTTATCGGAAGCTTTCAGACGAGAGAGAATGTCAGTGATGTCATCGCTCGATTCGATATAAATAGTTTCTTTATTCATATAAAATAAATATATCACATTTTGAAAAGCTTGTGTTAAAATAAGAATAATGAGTTTCTTAAATTTTTTGAGCAAGAAACCAACCGACGGGGCGACAGTAGCCCCTGTTAAGAGCGCCGCAGAAAATGGCATGCTGGCGGAGCTTGCACTCAAAACGATTCATGACGGAGTAATTATCGTTGATAAAAACGGGACGATAAAATATCTTAATCCCGCCGCGATGGACATGACTGGAGTGGTGCGACCAGAAAATGCGAATGGGTTAGATTTTATGCTTGTTATGAAGCTAGAGATGACCGACGGAACAAAAGTTGACGCGCAAAATAATTCTTTGATTAAAGCCCTACACGAAAATACTCCGCTAGAGACTAAAGAGTTTGTGTTGATTGCGGGTCAAAATGAGCGAAAAACGCCGGTAGCGATAAATATGACCCCTTCTGGTGACGCAAGAAGCGATAAAATTATTACGTTTAGGAACATTGCGAAAGAGCTAGAAGAGGAAGGGGCGCAAACAGAGTTTATTTCTACGGCGAGCCATGAGATGCGGACGCCGGTGGCGTCGATTGAAGGTTATCTTGGGCTGGCACTGAACCCACAAACGGCTTCGATAGATAACCGAGCGCGCCAATATCTTGAGGCGGCGCATAATGCAAGCCAGAGACTCGGAAATTTGTTTAAGGATTTGTTAGATGTGACTAAACTTGACGACAAGAGGGCGCATGCGCACTTTGTGCCGATAGAGCTAACCGGGTTTGTGAAAAAGCTGGCCGATGAATATGGAGTAAAGTTCAGAGAGAAAAATTTGCATTATAGTTTTGGGGCGGATTCTAAGAATGCGAGGTTTGGGGGCGGAGCAAAGATGATAGAGCAGGTCGTGTATGCGTTTGTTGATATTGATTTTTTGGCGGAAATATTGTCTAATTTGATTGAAAACGCGATAAAATATACTCCGGAAGGTGGGGCGATTTGGGTGAATGTGCAAGGAGATGGCGACAGGGCTTTGATAAATGTGACGGATACGGGGATAGGGATTGCGGCGGAAGATTTGCAACATATTTTCCAGAAATTTTATAGAGCGGACAACTCTCAGACGAGAACGGTGGGCGGAACGGGGCTTGGGCTTTATCTTGTGAAGCAGAGAACGGAAGCGATGTCGGGGAGGGTTTGGGCAGAGAGTGCGTTTGGAGAGGGGTCGACGTTTTATGTTTCCCTGCCGAGGTTGTCGTCGGACGAATATGAGAAGAGGAGGATTGCGGTTCAGAACCAACAGGCGGTGCAGGCGTTTGCGGAGAAGCCGTTAGCGCAGAATGTGGCGGCGAATGCGACGTATGTGCAGGGGACGGTTCAGCAGAATATGAGGATGCAGGGTGGAGTGGCGCAACAGAGTGTAGGTGTTTTACAAGGTGCGGTAGGACAGCAGGGCATAAATGTTCTGCAAGGTATGGTGGGACAACAGGGCGCGGCAGTTCCGCAAAGTATGGCGGGACAACAAAGTATGAGTAGTTCGCAAGGTATGGCCGGACAACAGGGTGTAGTGATACAGCCGAGCGGGATGGCGCAACAGGGCGGGAGTATGGTGACACCTATGCGACAAGTTTAGCCTATGATATAATAAAGTAAATGGAGGAAGAATCATGACAAAAATAATGGTGGTCGAAGATGACCAAAGCTTGAGAGAAATTTACTCGATTAGATTGACAGCCGAGGGGTTTGAAATCGTTTCGGCGGGAGATGGCGAGGAAGCTCTCGCGGTGGCGGTGAGAGAAAAACCGGATTTAATTTTATCAGACGTGATGATGCCGAAGATTTCTGGGTTTGATATGTTGGATATTTTGAGGTCGACGCCAGAAACAAAAAATATTAAGGTGATTATGATGACTGCGCTTTCGTCGGAAGACCAGAGAAAGAGGGGTGAAGGGCTTGGGGCAGACAAATACCTCGTGAAGAGCCAGGTGGGGATAGAGGACGTGATTGCGGCGGTGCATGAAGTACTCGACAGAGATAAAACGACCGCGCAAAACGAGGCGCAAGGGGCGCCGACGAATGATGGGGCGATGCAATTTGGTGTTCCGGGGGCGTTTAGCACTACGCCGGTTCAACCTTTGAATGTACAAGCTGCGCCAGCCGGGCAGGCTTTTCAGGCGGCGGCGCCAGGGCAGGCCGCAAACCAGCCGGTTCAACCAGTAGCTCCGGTCGCTCCGCAACCTGCGGCTCCTGCGCAAGGAAATTTTAATGGACAACAAAATCCGGCTCAATAAGTTTTTAGCCGAGAGGCTAGGGGTTTCTCGGAGAGAAGCGGACGATTTGATTGTTTCGGGGAGGGTTTTTGTGAACGGAAAACCGGCGGAGCTGGGCAGGAGAGTCGAAGAAACGGACGAAGTCAGACTTGGGGACGAAATTGTCGCGCATGAAAATAACTATATTTATCTTATCTTGAATAAACCGGTGGGGTATGTTTGCTCGAAAAGAAGGCAGGGGGAGACGCCGACGATTTTTGAACTGTTGCCGGAAAAATACCAGAAACTAAAGACCGTCGGGCGTTTAGATAAAGATTCGTCGGGGATAATTTTATTAACGAACGATGGAGGTTTTGCGTTCAAGATGACGCACCCGAAGTTTTTGAAGACGAAAGTTTATGTTGTCGAGCTTGACAGAAATCTTGAGCCACTTCATCAACAGATGATTGCGGATTTTGGCGTGAAGCTTGAGGACGGAGTGTCGAAATTAGGACTAATGAGACTAGGAGAGGGGGCGGACGAGCGGAAAAAGTTTGAGGTGACAATGAGCGAGGGGCGGAACCGCCAGATTAGGCGGACTTTTAGTGCGTTAGGGTATAGCGTAGTGAAACTAGACCGGGTGTTGTTTGGGAAATATAGCGCGGAGGGGCTGAAAGTCGGGGAGTTTAGAGAAGTAGAAAAGATGTAGAGCGGGGGCTTCACCGGTTTTTGAAGTTAGTTTAGTGCGAGAGTTTAGTTTTTGATGTTTTAGTGGTTCTAGCGGGTGGGAGGTTTGGTATTTTAATGCGCTAGCGTTTTTAGTGGGCGAGAAGTTTTTGGATTTTGGTGAGAAAATTGTCTTTTTCAGGTGAAGAATAGAGTGTGTCGACAGCGACACGAAGGAGACCGAGGGCGGTAATAAACGAGGCGTCGAAGTCGATAAGCTGGTCATCTGTATTAAAAATAAAATCAGGGAGAGAAACCGGGTCGAGGAGATGGACGACGGGACGACGCTCGAAGGGGAGGGAGGAATACCAATCTGAGGTAGCGAGGAGCTCTTCGAGAGGCAAAAGCGAGGCGCTTCCGCCAGAGAGAAAAATGTCGGTCGGGAGGGACTCGAGGTTTTTGACATCTTCGAGAGCAACAGAAACGCCGGCGAGCCAAACGGGAAGGGCTTTGTTTAGAGCGGAGGTAGTTTTGTTGATGAGCGAGTCAGAGAGGAGAGATTCGTCCTCGAGATTAACCTTGTATTTTTCGGCAGTAGCGGGGCGAACGCCGAGGCCTTCGGAAATTTGACGGGTAAAACTTTGGCCGGCGAGGTTAATCGAGGCGGTGCCGCAGATTTCTCCGGAGTCGATGACGGCGAGGTCGGTCGTGCCGCCACCGATGTCTATCAAGATGGCAGAAAAATCGGTTTCGACATCGTCGCCGAGACAGGCGCGACAGAGAGCGAACGGTTCGACGGCGATGGCGACGAGGTCGAGTTCGAGTTCGATGCAGACTTTTTCGATGGCGGAGGTGGAGATGGTTGGGGCAAAGGCAGTGTAATATTCTATCAAAAGCTCCGAGCCGCGGAAACCGACAGGGTTGTTGATTTTATAGCCGTCAATAGAAAGCGAGACGAGGGCGGAGTTGACGAGCGCGAGGTCGATTTCGGGGTTATCGGTTTCTAGAGAGACTTCACGACGGATTTTGGCTTCGGCGCGAGATTCTATTTTTTGGAGAAGGTTTTTAAGTTCAGAATCGGTAATGAGCTTGTTTGGAGAGTCACGACGGTAGCGGATGGTAGAGATATGGCTTTTGACTAGCTCGCCAGAGAGACCGACAACAACAGATTTAGCACGAAGACCGGTTTGCTCCTCGAGAGAAGAAATAGCTTCTTCGGCGGTAGCGATGACGTTTTTAATGTTAGTAATGCGACCGCCAGACATACTGCCTTCGACTTGACGAGATTTTGAATAGCCAAGGATTTTGAGCTTTCCGGAGGGCGGGGATTTTTTGAGTTTATGAGGTTTTTCGGAATCGGAAAAATCAGCCGGAGTGGCCATGATACACTTAATAAACTCGGAACCGATGTCGAGGGCAAGAAGAGTTTTTTCGGGCTCTTTTTTAGTAGAGCTTTCGACAGACGCCTTAGGCTTTATGAAGCTCATGGCTTTATTTTATCATAAATTTTGAGCGCGGAGCAAACTTCCGAAAAAACCGCCAAAAAACAGGGGTAAACGGGGGGTTCTAATTTTATTCTAGGACAGCCTTAATGCGACGGACGCCGGCGGACGAGGACTCTTCTTTTTTAATGACAAATTTTCCAAGCTCGGAAGTGTTGGAGACGTGCGGGCCGCCACAAACCTCGCGAGAAACGGGTGCGTCGGGGTCGCCGATGATGTAGACTTTAAGACGATCGGGATATTTGTCCCAGAACTGGCCGTGAGCCTTGAGGACATCTTTTGCGTAGGCTTTGTCATATTCGGCAAAAGACACAGGGAGACTAGACTGAATCCAGTCGTTGACTTGAGCCTCGACTTTTGACAGCTCTTCTTTGGTCATTTTGTGATCGAGATTAAAATCGAAACGCAGGCGGTCGGCGGTGATATTGCTCCCCTTTTGAGTGATTTTGGCGTCGATGTGTTTTTGGAGCGCAGCAAGGAGAAGGTGGGTAGCGGTGTGATATTTGGTGGTTTTTTCGCCGTGGTCTTCGAGACCACCTTTAAACATGCCTTTAGAGGCGGTTTGGCTGCGCTCACGTTGGATTTTAAGGGCGTTATCAAACTCGGCTTTGTAGTCGCTAGAGAGTTTAATGCCTTGACGATAGGCCTCTTCGACGGAAATCTCGAACGGGAAACCGTAGGTGTCTTGGAGCATAAAGAGGTCGGCGCCAGTAAGCGAGTTGTTTGAGCGGGCGGAAAGTTTTTGCATCTCGCGGAGGCCTTTGGTTAAGGTCTGGCGGAAAGCGTGCTCTTCTTTTTCTAGAACAGAGAGAGCGGAGTCGCGACAAGTAAGAATCTCGTCAGAGAGCGAGCGATATTCGTCGGCGATAGGGGCGATAGTTTCTTTGAGAAAATCTTTCGCGATGCCGAGGTCGAGAGCCTTGAGGATAGCGCGGCGAATAAGGCGACGCAAAGCGTAACCTTGAGCCTTGTTTGATGGGGCGAGCCCCTCAGCGGAGAGAAGATAAGCCCCGCGGAGATGGTCGGCGATAATGCGCATTTCGTCGGTGTTGTTGTCGTAGGACTTACCGGAGAGGGTCTCGAGGTTTTTGATGATGGGCTTCATGAGAGAAGTTTGAAAAACGTCGAAACTGCCCATAGCGGCGGCGCAAAGACGCTCGAGACCACCACCAAAGTCGACGTTTTTGTGCTCGAGCTCAGAGAACGAGCCATCCGGCTCGCGGCGAAATTGCATAAAAACTTGGTTGCCGATTTCCATAAAGCGGGCACCGTCAGAGGCGGGGTGGGACTGACCGTATTTTTCGACATCTTGTTTGTCTTCACCAAAATCATAAAAAACTTCAGAGTCGGGGCCACAAGGGTCGCCAATAGGGGTGGTTTCAATGCCACCACCGCGAGACCACCAGTTTTCTTTGTCGTCGTAGAAAAAGATACGTTCGCCAGATTTGATGCCGCGCGCGTCGCCGTTTTTGGCGGAGCCGATTTCGACGATTTTAGCTTCGACGCCAGCTTTTTTGAAAACGTCTTGCCAGATTTTTGCAGCTTCGTCGTCGCGAGGGATGCCGTATTTTTCGTTGCCAATGAAACAGGTGACAAAAATTTTGTTTGGGTCAAGACCGATAACTTTGGTCAGGAACTCGAAGTAGTTTTCTATTTGTTCTTTTTTGAAATAATCGCCAAGAGACCAGTTGCCGAGCATCTCGAAAACAGTGGTGTGACGAGGGTCGCCGACGTCTTCGATGTCTTGGAGGCGGAGACAGGGCTGGGAATCGGTCAAGCGAGAACCGGCGGGGTGTTTTTCGCCAAGAAGAAAACGGAGTAGTGGCTGCATACCCGAACCCGTGAAAAGAGTGGTCGGGTCGTTTTCTAAGACGAGCGGAGCGGGCGAGATAATTTTATGCCCTTTTGAAACTTGAAAATCTAAAAATTTTTGGCGAATTTCGCTTGCATTCATAGGTTTATATTATATCACAGAGTGGGGCGGGTTTGAAGGGCGAGGCGCGAGCGACGTGCGGGGTTTAGGGCGCAGCGGCGGAGATTTTAGGTGTGGCGGTGCGGGGTTTGAGGCGCGACGACTCGGGTTTTAAGGCGCGACGGCGCGTGCTATAATAATCTTATAAAGGAGGTGACTTATGGATTATGAAAAACTCGGCGAGAGCCCGGAAGAAAATCGAGAGTGGACAGAAGGCTGGGCTGAACTTAAAGGGGTGGAGTTTGCCGGGGAGCAAAAAGAAGCGGCCGGCGAAGAAAATCCCGCGGAGGGAGACAGGCCGATCGGAGAAGAAAAAGAACGACTCCGAGGGTTCGAGGTCCGCAATCTTTCGCCAGAAGACGACCTTTCTAGAGCGGGGGAGCTTCTTTATATGGTTGATCCGTTTATTTTTCCGGATTTTTTGGGCGACGAGGAACGCGCAAAAGAGTTTGGGCCGAAACTTTTTAACGATAAGGAGAACGGATTGTTTTCTTATGGTCGGACGCTCGTCGCGGAAGATTCGGACGGAAAGCTCGAGGGGATACTTTGTTATCGGACGTCAGAAGTAGAACCTTGGGACTCGGAGGTAGTGACCGAAAAGTTCAAAGAGGCGGGGGCGGAATTGCCAGAGAATTTTGAGCGCGCAAACGAAAACTACATGAAAAAAATTACGGACGCAGAACTTCCACCGAAGTCGGCAGAGCTTGAATTTGTGGCGACGGCACCGGAAGCGCGCGGACAGGGAGTGGCGACAAAGATGTTTGAGCAACTGAGAGATTCGGGGGAGTTTGAGCAGCTGCACCTAGACGTGCTTGCGAATAACGAGGGAGCGATCAATCTATACAAGAAGTGGGGATTTGAGATTACGGACGAGTTTCCTTGCTATCCGGACGGGTCGGTGCAGGTTTATCATATGATTTTGAACCTGAAAAAGGGCGAAGAAGCGGAGCAGTAAGTCTCAATATTGGCGGTGCGAAGAGCCTAAGCGACTATTCCGCCGCCAAGGCAAATGTTGTCGGCGTAGAAAACGACGGATTGACCCGGGGCGGGGTTTTTGACTTCTTCGTTGAGAATGACTTTAGCGGAGGAGTTTTTAGGTTCAGTGATGCTTAGGGAGGGGTTTTTAGGTTTGGCGACGTCCGGGGATTTTTCAAGTTCGAGCGTTGCAGGAATGAGCGGAGCGCGATGGCGAATACGGACTTTGATTTTATGGTCGGCCGGAAGGTCGGAGAGGTCGCGAAGGAAAACATTTTCTAGGGCAATTGTTTTTGTCCAGAGATTTTTAGCGTTGAGGTTTTTGGAGACGTAGAGAATGTTATTTTTAAGGTCTTTTTTGACAACATAATATGGGAGGCCGCCGCCAACATAGAGACCGTGACGCTGGCCGATGGTGTAAAAAATGACGCCGTCGTGAAGTCCGAGAGTTTGGTCGGTTTCTAGCTCGCGGATTTCTCCTGGTTTTTGATCAAGATATTCGCGAAGAAAATCTTTCATGCCGACATCGCCAACAAAGCAGACACCCATAGACTCTTTTTTGTAAGCGTTTGAGAGGCCGTGCGCGGCGGCGAGCTGTTTTACCTCGGGTTTTTTGAGATTTTCTAGAGGAAAGAGAGTTTTCTTGACCGCCTCTTTAGAGATGCGGTAGAGAAAATAAGTTTGGTCTTTATTATCGTCTTTTGAGAGGAGGAGTTTTCCGCCATGGGAGCCGGCATAGTGGCCCGTAGCGATAAAGTCGGCGCCGCGCTTTAAGGACTCTTCGAGGAAAAGTTTGAATTTTATTTCTTCGTTGCACATGACATCGGGGTTTGGAGTACGACCAGCCTTAAACTCCGACAGCATATAATCAACAACTTTGGCTTTGTATTCTTTCTCAAAATCAAAAATGAGAAAGTCAAGGTCGAGTTTTGTAGCAACGCGTTTGGCGTCGGCGAGGTCTTCTGCCCAGGGGCATTTCATGCCCGGGAGGTCTTTGGACCAGTTTTTCATATAGACACCAACAACGCGGTAGCCCTGTTCTTTGAGGAGGATTGCCGAGACGGAAGAATCGACGCCGCCAGACATGCCAAGAAAAACGGTTTTTTTAGAGTTAGCACCCATAGAGCCTCACATATTCTGAATCGACGACTTCGCGGATGATTTTGCCGGCCGTTTTGACGTTTTCTTCGTTGTTTAAGACACCCAGAGAAAGGCGAAGAGAGCCGGCAATTTCTTCGGGGGAAAGACCGATGGCTTTTAAGACGTGCGACGGCTCGCCTTTAGAGGCGGCACAAGCGGCGCCGGTCGAGACATAGACTTCGCGCTCTTCGAGTTTGTAGACTAGACGCTCGGCGTCGAGGCCCGGGAAACTGACGGGGAGAAAATTTGAGAGTTGGTTTCTTGAGTTTCCGAGATAAAGGGGCTTAATTTTGGCTTGGTCGAGCTCTTTTTTAAGGTTTTCCACAAGCTTTGTGTATTTTTTACGTTCGGAGGCGGTGTGATTTTTGAGGCTCTCGAGAGCAGTGGCAAAGCCAACAGAGAGCGCGACGTTTTCGGTGCCAGAGCGAAGACCGCGCTCTTGGCCACCACCGAGGAGGAGGGGGTGAAGCTTGACGTGGTGCGCAACATAGAGTGCGCCGACACCTTTCGGGCCGGAGACCTTGGCGGAGTTAAGCGTCAAGAGGTCGACACCGAGGCGGGCGACATTGATGTCGAGAAGCGAAAGCCCTTGAGAAGCGTCAGAGTGCAAAAAAAGCGGGGCCATATCGCCGTTTTTAAGACGACGGAGGCGTTCGTCGCGGATGATTTCGGCGATAGTGGAGATGGGTTGGATAGTTCCAAGCTCGTTGTTAGCGAGAGAAACAGAGACGAGTTGGACAGAAGAAGTGAGTTTTTTCTTAAAATCTTCGAGGTCGATGGAGCCGTTTTTATCGACAGAGATAAGGTCGTATGGATAAACCTTGGCGTTTTCAAGGACGGAGGCGTGTTCGGTCGAGAGAACAAGAACAAGGGGCGAAGTTTTTGATACTTTGGATTCTTGATTTTTCGGAGATTTTGTCCGCGCTCCAAATTCTGGGTTTATAGAGGTAAATGCGAGAGAATTGGCCTCGGTTGCGCCAGAAGTAATGATGAGGTCGGCGGACTTAGCGCCGATGAAATTAGCAATTTTGGTTTTTGACGATTCGAAAGATTCGCGGGCGTTTTTGGCGGGGAGATAGGCGGCGGAAGGATTAAAAAAAGTATCCGTAAAAAACGGGAGCATGCTTTCTAAGGCCTTTTTTGAAACAGGGGTGGCGGCGGCATGGTCGAGATAAATCATATCTTATATATTATATCATAAATAGCTTATGTTGGCTAGGTGTGGTATAATTTTTGATATGAATTTTTTAGTTGATTCGCATTGCCATTTGCACGATAGACAGTTTTTTACAGAGGGAGCAGCAGAAGAAGCGCTTAAAAATGCAGAGGAAATGGGGGTTTTGCAGGTGATTTGTATCGGGACAGACCCGAAAGATTCTATGATGGCAAAAGAGTTTTCCGAGAGGCACGCAGGGGTGTTTTGGACTTATGGGGTACATCCGGAGGAGGCGGAAAAAGATTGGGGCGATTTTAAGTTTGAAAAAACAGAGGGACTGGTGGCGATAGGGGAGGTTGGGCTGGATTATCATTATCCGGGGCATAACAGAGAGAAACAGATAAGACTAATTGAGACAATGTTAGACTTAGCGACAAAATTGGAGCTTCCGTGTTCGTTTCATGTGCGAGATGCGTTTGATGACTTCTTCCCTGTTCTAGACAATTTTCCGAAACTTTTGCCGTCAGTTTTTCATTCGTTCTCTGATTCGAGAGAAAATCTGGAGAAAGTTTTTTCGCGAGGACATTTTATAGGGATAAACGGGCTGATTACTTTTGCGAACTTGGAGTGTTTTAGAGAGATGGCGCCGGCGATTTTAGAGAGGGTAGTATTAGAAACAGATGCGCCGTTCTTGACACCTGTGCCAAAACGTGGTAAAATAAACGTAAGTGGCAACGTAAAGTATGTTGCCGAGTATTTGTCAGATAAATTAGGGGTGACAAGCGAAGAAATCGCCGAAAAAACCACGAAAAATGTTCAACGAATCTTCAATCTTCCAGATACCAAACTTGGCGCGTAGAGACGAGCCGGTTTTTGGAGCTAAAGAAGATTTGATGATTTTTGCAGAGTTGAACGAGATAGCCGAGGAGGTTGAACGATGTCGGCAAAGCGCAAACTAAGAACTGTTGATGATATGATAAACGCTGAGAGCGAGCTTGGAAGGACTATTTTTGGGCCAATTCCGGCAGGTCATCAGAGAGAGTTCTTTTTGCATAGGAAAAACCTGTGGATTTGGCATGAATCTTGGAGAGAATTTGGGCAGGACAAAGCCGTAACGCTTAGATATGAAGTAAGAAAAGACGGGGTGTTTAAGATGGTGAATGACAAGCCTTATGTGAAAATTACTGGGGCGGAGTTGGAAAATTTTAGAAACGCGACAAAAAAGTATCTTGAGCTAATAAAAACTGAACTTTATCAAGCATAAGAGTGATATAATAGGCTCATGGAGCCTGAAAAATCTTTGGTTAAGAAAAAGTCTAAGAAACCGCTAGTGATAAGCTTGGTGATAGTTGGGGTTTTGTTGATGGCGGGGGCGATTTATGGTTTGTTTTTTCTTGATTTGGCGCCGAAAATCGTGCTTTCTGATGCGGAGTTTCTTGTTGATGTGAGGTCGTGGGAAAAAGACGGCGCGCCGACGGTAATTTGGACGTTTAACGACCTAGAATCGGGAGAAATTACAACCAATAAGACAAATTATTATAAGACCAAGTGGGGGCTAGAAAACGAGAAGTTGAGCTTTAAGACAGAGTGGCTATATGAGATTAGTGACGAGTTTGAGTTTTTGTTGAACCGCGAGGAAAAATATTTTACAGTAAAAAACTTGGCTGACGGAGGCGAGTCAAAGTTTGTACCGCTCGGGACGCAGATAGAAGAAGAGCCGACGGGAACAGAGGCAGAGTAGTTAGAATTTAACAGGGCGCAGGTCGCGGAGACTAGAGGCGGTTTTCGCGTTTGCGTTTGATGGGGTCAAGCTGGCGCTTGCGGAGGCGGAGAGATTTTGGTGTAACTTCGAGGAGTTCGTCGTCAAGGAGAAAGTCGATACATTGTTCGAGAGAGAGCTGGGTATAGGGGGTAAGTTGGATGGCGCCATCGGAGGCGTGGGTGCGCATGTTTGTAAGTTGTTTTTCGCGACAGATATTGATGTCGATGTCCTCTTTTTTGTTTGAGAGACCGACAATCATGCCTTGATAGACGGGAACTTGAGGAGGAATAAAGAGAGTGCCGCGGGCTTGAGCAGCGTCGAGCGCATAAGCCGTAGAGACGCCGGACTCGAAAGAGATAAGGGCGCCGTTGCGCTCGGGGCGATATTTCGACTCGACTGGACGATAGCCTTTAGGGATGGAGGACATGATGACCGTACCCTTGGTGGCCGTGAGAAGGTTGTTTCTGAGGCCGATGAGGGCGGCGGTGGTGATTTCGTAAGTAAAACGAGTCGTGCCAGCAGAGGTAATTTCCGAAGATTTTAGTTCGGCTTTTCTAATGCCGAGTTCTTGAGAAACGGCGCCAACATAGGGGGTTTCTACTTCAATAGTTAAAGACTCGACAGGCTCGGATTTAACGCCGTCGATAGTTTTATAAACTACCTCTGGGCGACCAGCTTCGAGTTCGTAGCCTTCGCGGCGCATGGTTTCTATTAAAACAGAAAGGTGAAGTTCGCCGCGGCCAGAAACTTTGTAACCGAGACCATCGGGGGTGATTTTGAGAGCGATGTTAGTTTCTAGTTCGCGATTTAGGCGGTCGGCAATTTGGCGAGAGGTAGTGAACTCGCCTTCTTGACCCTTGAGCGGGCTGGTATTGGGGCCAATATAAATCGAAAGCGTCGGTGGCTCGAGTTCGATAGTCGGGAGAGCCTCTGGGGCGTCGCCGGTCGCGATAGTGTCGCCAATGTTGGCCTTTTCTATACCAGCGATAGCGACGATGTCGCCGGCGATAGCCTCTTTGACCTCTTCTTTGCCGAGGCCGCGATAGATAAACAGTTTTTCTATCTTAGAGGTAGTGGCAGAAATTTTTGGCTCTTCGTCGGAAAAATCAGCATGAAGGAGCTTAACGGTTTCGCCTTGTTTGAGTTTTCCGCGGAAAATTTTGCCGATGGCATATTTGCCGAGATAGTTATCGGCGGCGAGAGCGGCGACAAGAAGTTGCGCACCCTTGCCCTCGTTTTCATCGACGGAAGGGGCGGGGATGTCGTTTATAATCGACTCGAAAATAACATGGAGGTCATCGTCGAGGTCGGTGGTTTTGCCGGCGCGACCTTCACGAGCGATTGCATAATAGATGGGGTAGTTGAGTTGGGACTCGTCGGTGGCAAGCTCGAGAAAAAGGTCGGAGATTTCGTCCTTGACTTCTTCAATGCGGGCGGCAGGCTTGTCAATTTTGTTAATGACAACAACGGGTTTAAGGTTGAGTGCGAGAGCTTTTTGGAGGACAAATTTAGTCTGTGGCATCGGGCCTTCTTGAGCATCAACAATGAGCAAAACGCCATCTGCCATGTTAAGCGTGCGCTCGACCTCTCCGGAAAAGTCCGCGTGGCCTGGGGTGTCGATGATGTTTATCTTATATCCGTCATAATAAACCGCTGTCTGTTTGGCGGTGATAGTAATTCCCCGCTCGTGTTCCTGATCCATGCTGTCCATAATGAGCGTTTGAGACATTTCTGCCTGATTGTCGCGGAAAGTATGCGACTGCTTCAAAAGACCATCGACCAAAGTGGTTTTTCCGTGGTCGACATGCGCAATAATAGCAACATTACGGATTTTTTCTTTATTCATGAATGATTATTTTAGCATATTTGAGCAAAAAATTCAAGCTTGCGCGAGCCGACCTTGCACCAAAAACTATTTTGTGGCTTCTTTTATTTCCGCAAAGAACTTGCTGACTTTTTTGCGCCAAGCCTCGACGCGTTCTTCGGTCCAATAAGCCTCTGGGGTTTCTAACCCAAGTGTGTCCTTTGAAGTTTCCCAGTCATTGCCGATAATCTTGCCGTCTATGACAAAAACCACATCTGGGACGTAGAGATGTTTTTCGCCAACGTTGTCGTATTGAAGATAGTCAGAGAGGAGCGTGGTGAGTTCTTGGTATACTACGGTGTTATTTTTCCAATCATCATAAGTGTCGTGATAATAGATGGCGTCGAGACCGTATTCTTTTGCGAGGGCGTTAAGCATTGGAGCGTAAGCCTGGCACCATGGGCAAGACGGAAAGCCGAGAAAGACAACGCCAGTGCCAGATTTTAGAATATTAACGGTCTCTTTGCCGCTCTTAAAAACAAAAATGTTGTCTTTTTCGACAGCGGCGTAGAGAGAGGAGAAACGTTTGGCGTCGGAATGATAGATGTCCCTCCCACAAAGAGCCAAGGTAAGACCGGTGATGAGCGCAAGAATAGTAATGACGCCGACCAGAATAACAATGAGGCCGAAGACAATATGGTATGGTTCGGTAGCACGAGCGTCTTTTTTAACAGCCTTCGGACGGGAAACGACTTTTTTGGAAGTTTTTTTGGTTGTGCTTTTTGACGGTTTAGTACTGTTTTTCTTAGCCATGGTTTTATTTTAGCATAAGCGTAATAATTTTTGAAGATTTTGTGGCAAAGTTTTGTGCAAAGAAGGGCTTTATTTTTTTGGGCGGTGGTGATATAATTATATTTGCCCTTTGGGCCGGTAGCTCAGTTGGTTAGAGCACGGGCCTTTTAAGCCCGGTGTCGAGAGTTCGAGCCTCTCCCGGCTCACCACGAATTTCCAACCCGCCGCGAGGCGGTGTTTTTATTTAATTTCAAAACTTTCCGTCTTGAGGTCGCAATAATATCGGCCACTTGTCGCCGTAAACTTGAGAACGCAATAATCTGGATCTGTAACGCCTTTCTTGTAGAATATCGTGTCGCCACGTCTCCAAATCATATCCTTTGTCTTCTGGTCTGTTAAAATTTCCATCTTACCTTTTAGCATAACGCCAACGTACTTAATTAAGCCTTTGTGGTAGAAATAGATACTTGCCTTTGGGTTTTTCTTATATTGTGCAACTCTCATGGACGAAGTATTGGTAGAGAAATAAAACTCTTTCAGCCCAACTCTTTTTCTAGGTTTTAACATTGCCTTAACGTTTGGGTATTCTTGGTCATCGATAGAGCAAATAATGCTTACTTTTTGTTTATTGATAAATCTTTCAATCTTCTTTAGATCCATATTACTTTAGTCCTTTTACGGTTGTATTCACTATTTCTGCTAGCTTTTCTTTATTGTCGACATCTTCCACAAAATACATCGGTT
>CAZBLB010000002.1:0-63253 GCA_964492765.1 uncultured Candidatus Saccharibacteria bacterium | reverse complement strand
TTTGAGGGATACCGCGGGGAGCGGGGGCGATGCCGTCGAGAATGAAGCGACCGAGAGATTTGTTGTCGGCGGCCATTTCGCGTTCGCCTTGGAGAACGTGAATTTCTACCTGTGGCTGATTATCAGAAGCGGTCGAGAACACCTGGGACTTTGAGGTCGGAATAGTGGTGTTGCGGTCAATAAGCTTAGTACAGACGCCACCCATGGTTTCGATACCGAGAGAGAGCGGAGTGACATCAAGCAAGAGAACGTCTTTGACATCGCCCTGAAGCACACCGCCTTCGATAGCGGCACCGACGGCGACCACCTCATCTGGGTTGACGCCCTGCATTGGGTCTTTGCCAAAAATCTTTTTGACTTTTTCGACGACAGCCGGCATGCGGGTCATGCCACCAACCATGACAATTTCGTCAATTTCTTTTTCGGAAAGTTTGGCGTCTTTAAGGGCTTTTTTGACTGGTTCTTCGAGGCGGTCGAGAAGTGGCTCGACGAGCTCTTCGAGTTTAGCGCGGGTAAGCGTGTGTTCAAAATGTTTCGGGCCGTCGGCGTCGGCGGTAAGGAACGGGAGGTTGATTTCGACAGAAGTGGTGCTAGAGAGCTCTTTTTTGGCTTTTTCGGCTTCGTCTTTGATACGCTGCATAGCAGCAGGTTCTTTTTTGATGTCGATGCCGGACTCTTTTTTGAACTCGTCGCAGAGATAGTTGACGATAATATTATCAAAATCTTCGCCGCCGAGGTGAGTGTCGCCGTTGGTGGCTTTTACTTCAAAGACGCCATCGCCAAGTTCGAGGACGGAGACGTCGAACGTACCACCACCGAGGTCAAAGACAACGATTTTTTCGCTGTCGTTTTTGTTGAGGCCATACGCAAGAGCGGCCGCAGTCGGTTCAGGAATAATCCTTTTGACTTCGAGGCCAGCAATTTTGCCAGCGTCTTTGGTGGCTTGGCGTTGAGAGTCGTCGAAGTAGGCGGGGACAGTAATAATCGCTTCGGTGACTTTTTCTCCGAGAAAAGCCTCAGCATCGGCTTTAATCTTGGAGAGAACCATAGCGGAAATTTGTTCTGGGGTGTATTTTTTGTCGTCCATTTCGACAGCGACACCGTTTCCCTTTTCTACGATTTTATAAGGCATGATGTCGAGGTCTTTTTGGACTTCTTTGTCGCTATATTTGCGACCGATGAGGCGCTTGATGCCATAGATGGTGTTTTTGGGGTTCGTGACGCGCTGACGTTGAGCAACTTTGCCGACAAGACGATCGCCTTTTTTAGTCACAGCAACGACCGACGGAGTGGTGCGGTCGCCCTCGCTGTTTGTAATGACTTCTGGCTTTCCGGCAACCATATAAGCAAAGGCTGAGTTAGTGGTTCCGAGGTCAATTCCGATAATCTTTGACATAAGATTCCTCCTATATATTATATATGTAGTTTTTGTTCGTTAGCAGTCTATTAAGAGGAGTGCTAATTTCTGTATTTATGGTAGCAAACTAGCACTCGTTTGTCAAGAGTGCTAGTTAATCTTGTATGTCTAGGATTTTAGGCCTAAAACTATTTAGAAGACGGAAGCTGGGTGTATTTTGCGGAGCCAAAGCCTAGGATAAGCTCGAAGATTGGAGCGAGAAGAATGAGGCCGATAGCAAAGCCGTAGCCTTTTTTGAACGATTGAGCAAGTTTAACGCTCATGACGATAGAAAGCATAAAATTGGAAACAGGAACAAGAGCGAGGAGACAGAGAAGTGGCTCCATGTTGAGGATTTGGAGCATGGTGTAGGTGGAATAGATAGGAATGAGAGATTTCCAACCGTCTTTGCCGGCCTTGGTAAAGATTTTCCAGCGACCGATAATAACGAGGACAGCGCAAGCGATAGCGATAAGCACACCAAAGAACGTAAAGACCCCAAAGATAGCGCCGACAAGCCCAGCGGCGGTGCTAGTCGTAGTGACTGCACTAGTGCTCGTATCTAAAAAGTTTGGATTGCTATACATGTTATACATTTTTATTCCTTTTTAGGTTAGTTAGTTTAACTATAGCTGAATTAGGTAATTTTTACAAGAGCTGAAGAAAACCTTAAAAAACTCAAAATTATTTTTTGGCGAGTTTGCGAGCAGAGAGATGAACCAGCTCGGACCAGGCAGAGGAGATGTGTGGCGTCGAGGCAAGCTGAGTGACGGTGAACTTATGGCGGACGGCGACAGCAACTTCTTGAATAACGAGGTCAGCAGAAGGAGAAACGACGGTTGCGCCGAGCAATTTGTCTTTTGAGTCGGCAAGAAGTTTAACAAAGCCAGAGCGAAAGTCGGAAGTGTTGGCGGCGGAGACGACGGAGAGCGGAAGAACGGCTTTTCTACATTTTAAATGCGCACGAACACAATCGTCTTCGGTGAGACCAACAGAGGCAACAGACGGATAGGTGTCGGTAAAGCGAATAAAGCCTTCATAGTTGCGGAGATTTTTTTGTTTCGTGAGAAGATTGGCGGCGGCGAGAGCGCCTTCATAGGCGGCGCGCTCAGGAGAAGATTCGCCACCGATACAGTCGCCTGCGGCGTAGATGTGCTTCATGGAAGTTTTAAGCATTTCATCGACGACAATGCCGGTTTTTCCGTATTCTACGCCTGCGTTTTCTAGGCTTAAATTAAGGGAGGGCAGAGAGCCGGTGGCGAGAATAATAGTCGAGGCGGTGAGAGATTTTTCTTGGCCGCCACGCAAAAAGACGACGCGTTTTTCGACATTACTGCCGGCGACCGGTTCGACAGCGACAACACGCGACTGGGTAAGGACTTTGACGCGAAGCGATGTCTCGAAATAATTGGCAAGAAGTTGGCCGACCTCTTCGTCTTCGCGAGGAAGGAGACGTCCGGCAAGTTCAGCAATAGCGACCTCAGAACCAAGCTCGGCAAAAAAGTTGGCCAGTTCGACACCGGTAGAGCCGGCACCGATAATAAAAACAGATTTTGGTGGGCGCGGGAGGACGTAAGCTTGTTCGGGAGTCAAAACGGAGGTAGATTCTAGGCCGGTGATGTTTTCTAGGTTATGACGAGCGCCAGTTGCGATGATAAACTTTGGGGCGGCGTAAATTTTATCGCCTAAAGCTACCTCGTAGGGAGAAAGAAAAGTTGCATAGCCAGACAAACAGGTGATTTTTTCGTCTTCGAAAGGTTTTTTAGAGTTGGCGCCAGCGCGACGAGAAGCCAGCATGCGCCAATTTTGGGCGGTTGGAAAGTTGTAACGAAGGTTGGACGAAGAAAGACCAAAGCGAGAGCCGCGGAGAGCCTCAAAATAAAGATGGGAGAACTGGAGGACGGCGCGGCGCGGAATATCTGTGCCGTTTAGAGCAGAGCCACCCCATTTGGTCGCCTCAATCATAGCGACTTTTTGGTCAGAATGAGTAGCCGCCAAAGCAGCGCTGGCGCCGGCAGGCCCAGACCCGAGAACAATAACGTCGAAATCAAATTTTTTCTTCATGTTAAATAATGCTTTCTCTATTACGGTATAAATATGCGAGATCGGGAGAATATTTTTCTAGTTCCCCGCCGACGACGCGTTCTAAATCTTTTCTGGTCACTATTTCCCTTTCGCCAAGCCAACTGATAAGTCCCTCGACAACTTTGCGAATAATCGGCTCGGATGAACTCTCAGGCAACCTCAAAGCCCTCGACTCGCTCCTTAGCTCTTCAACAAGCTCTTCTGGTGAAAACAGTTCTGTTTTTCTGGTCATAGCGCCCCTCCCAAAATAACAAAAGCGAATAAAAAGCCCGCCAAAATAACAAAACCAAACCCCGTAAAGACACGGAAGAAAAACGTGTGTTTTTTGCGCCAGCGCTGAACATCGGCAAGATTTTTGCCGGTTCTTAAAGATATTCTTAAAACTATTAAAGGCAGAATACTGAGAAGCGTAAACGCCCCCAACATAAGCCCGGCGACTTCGGGTTTTAAATGCAAAATGGCGTCCGCACTGACGACAAAAAGCGGGGTCGTAAAGAGTAGCTCGGAAATGACAACGATAAAACCGAGCGAGAACGCTTCGGCGTCGGAAGAAGTTTTTTCGGCACGAGAGTTAATAAACTCAGCAAACGGGCGAGGGAGCCACAACTCGGTTGAGCCGCGTCGACGATAATAAAAAAACCAAGCGACCATGCCGAGGACAAAGAGGGCGACAAAAAGAGCGACATGAGCATAAGTAGGCAAGACACCGAGGTCGTTTGAAATGGAGACGAGAAAACAGCTGGCGGCAAGGAGAATGAAAAAAGTAAAGGCGGCGCCAGAGATGAAAGAAGAAACGAGGCGTTTGGTTTTGGCAGAGACGTGACGACCGAGAGAAGAGTGATAGAGGAGCAAAAGAGAGCCAAGCGGAACTTGGAGAGAAGCAACAATAAGCCCAGCGAGAAGGACAATCCCAAGAGAAACTATAATGCTCATAGTATGATTATAGCATAAGCTAAACACAAAAAATTGAAATTATGCTTGAAATGAAAAAGCTAGCCGTGGTAGACTCGCCTCATGAAAAAGTTGAGGTGTTTAATTATCGCAATAAGCTTGGTGGCAGGACTGGTTCCGAGAGATATCGTGATGGCGACGGGAGAGATTTTGAGTTTAGAGGAAATCACGCAGACAAAAATTACTAGCGAAAAGGAGCAGAGCGAAGATAAGGCCGACGAAGACGAAGAGCTAAGCGAGCAAGACGTACTTCTTGCGACGACACAAAAGGCGGATGAAGAATCTGACGAAAAAATCGAGGGGGTGCGCGGGGGTGTGGTAATTAAGAGTTTTAACCCTGGTTTTACGAATATCGGAGAGTTTCTTGAGCTTGCTCGGCTTTCCAAAAATGATTTATCGCTCGCCGGTCTTTCGATAAAATATACAACTTCTTCAGGAAAGGAATATGTTGTCTATGACTTTCTTGATGGGTACGAAATGGTCGGCGAGTCTCTCCTTATGAGACTGGCAAGCTCAAGCGAGGTAAGCGAAGCGGAAGACATATCCGAGGTTGCGGACTTGTCCTATGTGAGGAATATGTCGCAAACGAATGGAAAGATTGAGCTGGTTTTTGATGAGGAAATAGTCGATTCTTTATGTTGGGGAGAGGGAGAAGGGTGTTTTTCGGCGTTTAATTCAAAGAAGCCGACGACGCTAGTGCGAAATTTTGAAGCGGAAGAAATGGAAGAGTTGTTTTATCATGATGCGGAATATGCGCCTAGCTATGATAAAAACAAACCAGGACTTAAAATAACCGAGCCGGCGGAAGAGTTGGTCGAGCCGAAGTGTCAGATGGTGGAGTTTTCTGAAGTTTTGACATATTTTGAGAATGCGAACGCAGAGCAGTTCGTGGAACTATTTAACCGTGGAGAAGAAGAGGTAGAGCTTTCGGGATGTTTCTTAAAATACAAAAATAAAAATTATAGTCTGAGTGGAGAGATTAAGGCGCGGGGATATTTGGTTTTTTATCCGATGAAAGAATGGGGGCTGAGCCTCACTAAAAATCCAGTATCGAGCAATACGCTAGAAATAATCGACGCGGATGGGTCGACGGTAGACATACTAACTTATTATAGCGGGCAGAAGAAAGGGGTGAGTCTAGCGATGGTTGGGTATAAAAACGGCGGGAGCGAAAACTGGGTTCAGACCTATACGCCGACTCCGGGTGAAGAAAATAATTATCAAGGATATAAAACCTGTCCAGTGGGGAAAGTCATAAATCTTGAGACCGGAAACTGTGTCAACGAGACCACGCTCTCGACGACCCTTGTGGCGTGTCCGGCGGGAAAATATCGCAATCCGCTAACCGGGAGATGCAAAAGCTACGCGACGGAAACGTCTAGCTCGCTCAAGCCATGCGCGGAGGGCTACGAAAGAAATCCTGAGACCGGAAGATGTAGAAAGATTGTCAAAAATGATGGGGCGGACTATGCAATAGAGACAGAGACGTTTGAAGAAAAAACAGAATTTGTGGCGATTTGGGCGATTATCGTTGTGATTGTCATGGGTATTATATATATAATATATCAGTATAAAGACGACATTAAACGAAAACTCGGGAAATAAATTAGGTTTTTAGACTGCGAGAAACTTCTCGCAGCAAGTCGGGCTGACATCCTTAGACGTTCAGTTTTGGCAATTCTGGGCGCAGCAACAAAAATGACCGTAAATTGGGGGGGCAATTTACGGTCATTATTAGAGACAAGGTTTAGCTTTATCTCGAAGCTTTATATCGCCTTTTTTGAGAGCTTGGTGGCGGGGGTTCGATTTGAACGAACGACCTTTTGGTTATGAGCCAAACGAGCTACCAGGCTGCTCTACCCCGCGATATGGATATATATTATACCGCGGGGAGAATTTTGTCAAGACTTTTTACGGAGTATCGGTATTATTGCTATCAGCACATGTTTGCACGGCGCCGTTACTTTCTACGTACCAGCAGTTTTTGGTGACATAGAAGTTCTTTTTAATAGCATCTTCTTGGTCGCCGGTAGCCTGGAGAGCAAACTCTGGGAACGGGAAGGTGCCGCTAGAAAGCTCAACGCGAGTTTCTACGCGAGAATACATATCGTTCGCGCGACCGGTGGAATCGATGGCGATTTGGACTTGATCAAAGGCGACTAAATTATTGCAATTTATATCTGTACACATCTCGACTTTAAAATCGGTTTCTGGCTTTCCGTATGGGAGAGAGACGACGAGAAAGAAGGTGTCTATGTTTCTATTCTCGCCGATAGGGTCGGGAAGTCGCAGTATAATCTCGTTGCACATATAATCACTGCTAGTACCATCGCATTTTACTTCGTATGGTGCGGTTGCTTGGTCATGCGTATTGGATTCGATAAAAGCGTCAGTACCGATTATCCTTGTTGCGCTAACTGCATTGCTGGGGATAAGGAAGACTGTCCCGCGGTTAGTTTGGTCGCCGGAGGCGCTTTCAAACTGACTTAGCGTAAAGCTATTCGCCGTTTGAATAATCTGCGCAGAAATAACCGGTGGAGTATAGTCAACATTGGCTTTTTTAAACTTTGAGCCCATGAAGTTTTGAGTGGTGCCGTTGTCTTTAGAATACCAAGACAGGCGGACGGCCGCGACGGCGCCAGCGTTGCCGCCGACGGGTCTAAGCGGAATGACGCGGGCGGAGGTAGCGGAGCCGAGACTTGCGAGATAATCGCTAGTGGCGCCGTTCATAAGAACACAGGTGTAATATTGCTCCGTGGTCGTTTCAGTAGTACCGGTGGTGTCTTCCTTGATAAAGACTTCACCGCCACTCGTTCGGTTTAGCGCTTTGCCGACTAGGGAGCATTGGTCTTCTATGTCAGTGTAGCTAGTTCCTCCAGAGCCGCCCAAGAACGTCGTGCCGAGATCTAACATATCTGGAGTGCACGCGGTGAGACCGTTTACACACTTTTGATATTCTCCGATAGCAATCTTCGCATCTTCGACGCCGGCGAGAGCAGAGTCGTAGGCAGCTTGTGCGAGTTCGTCTTTGGCGGAGTTGCTAAGCTCGCTGATGATAATGCGCACAAAGCTGACGGTGATGACGCTAAACAAAAGCGTAGCAATTACCACGACATAAATCGATGTTGCGCCAGATTTATATTTTGTTTTAGTTTTGAGCATTTTCCTCCTTTATGACGATGCTTGGACTGAGAAATTAAATTTATTAACTGCACAATAGCTGAAATCCACAGAACTATAACCGCTCGTATCTGTAATTTGACAGAAATTATTATTGGTCATGACGTTAATACCACCATTCTTCGTGCCTAAAATAAACGAAGCGGAGTAGAGAAGGTGGCTAGTATATTCGACTTGGGCGGGCGGAAAAACTTGAAAATCATAGAGTACAAGTTGAGTGTCCGACTCGGATAAGATTTCGACTGGCGCTTCGGTGAGGTCGGATAGCTCAATAATATGCCTATCTGCACTTGCGTCGCTTGATAGACTGGCTATATCCATCTCTACGGTGGATGGATAGTTAGCACTAATGCCAAAATCACAAGCAGAACGTTTTGCGTCGGGGAATTTGACAAGCCGAAAATCTTTCAAAGACTGCTGGGTTGGGTTGCTCAGTGTAGTATATTTTATAACAATACCTTCTTTCTTAATCGAGTTTCCGCTAGCATCTGCATAGTTGTCACTGAGGACATAGCCAGTATTCCAAATATAGGAGTAGCCGTTTGTGCAGAACACACCGCCGACAGGAAACGGACCGCTCTTATCTTCGCCGTTGATTTTTATATTGCCAGAATAGTAGTAGCGGTGATAAACCGAGGCGTATCCGTTGTCGTTAATGCAGCTGGTTTTATATGGGCCAGTATATTTATTGCAAAAAGATTTGATGCTTGCGGGGGGCGAATCGGTGACGGCCGAAGAAAATTCTTCAATTAAACTGCGCCCGACTTGATTAACGGTCTTTAGCACATAACCTTTATGATAGAGCGTCGTAATCTCGTTGGTCACCATAGTAATAGTCAACATAAGTACGGAAAGAAACGCGATTGCGAAGGTCAGCTCGACAAGTGTAAAACCAGATTTCGTTAAACGTCGACTGTTCATTTTAGTTTCCTGCATATCCATTACAATCGGCAGTATCGTCCTGCGCGAGAAGCTCGACGCCCGAAGCATTAAACGCATTCTCATTTATCCTTATGCCTCTGCGGTTTTGCCAATTATTGTCTGGGGAGTCGACACAAAAGACGAGATTGCCCGTAGCCGCCTGCGCTAATAAACTCCCAAAAACATTATTCTCGAAATCACTACCATTACAGGTACTCTCGCAATTAGAAAAACCATCGGCGCTTTTAACAAAGGTGTAGATATAGCCAGTGGACGGAGAGCGAACGACAAAAATAAAACCTCTAAAATCATCGCCGCTTCCTTTTTCTAGTTTAGTGTCCCACGGAAAAGAAACCTCTGTGGCGCTGTTAAAATTATACTGGGGCGGAGTGGAGCCGGTAGATGAAATTATTTTGGCGCCGACTTCGTTAAGCTGTGCAAGGACAGCAGACGAGCTTAGCGTGGTATTAGAAGTGATGGCATCACCGATAATGTCGTAGGTGCAGACTTTGTTCGGATTCACTTCGCGTTTAAAGTTGGTCGGCGTTTCTTGTGTAAAACATTCGCCGACGGTGATAAGTTTTCCGTAAACGGCCTTGTCGCTGCGACCGCGATCTGTGCCGTTTATTGAAACATTTTGAACATCAGAATAGGCGGAGCGGAAAAATTCGACAACGGTGTTGACTGAGTCGTTATAGCGTTGACGAGCGACGGAAATGTTAGTGCCAATAATAATGCCGATAGTAAGGACACCAGAGAGCGCCAAAAAGAGCGAGACTTCTATGAGCGTGAAACCCTTATGACACTTAACCATGAGTATATTATAAAAAACTTGTGATTTTTTTGCAACAAAAACTCCTCTTGATTGCGAGGAGTTTTAGGCTTATTGGTTTTTACAGAACCAATCGCAGAAGCGACCGAGACTAGGCGCGAGCAAAATGCGCGAAGGCGCGGTTGGCTTCGGCCATGCGGTGGCAATCTTCTTTCTTCTTGAAGGCGGCACCGGTTTCGTTATAAGCGTCGACGATTTCTGCTTCGAGACGTTTGGCATAAGACATGCCAGAGCGAGCACGAGCGGCTTGGACGAGCCAAGTAAAGGCAAAATGTTGCTGACGATGGCCAGAAATCGGGAACGGAATTTGGTAGTTGGCGCCACCGACACGGCGAGATTTGACTTCAAAGTCAGGGGAGATATTTGCGAGAGCTTTCTCAAAAACTTCTACTGGGTCCTCGCTTTTGAGTTTTTTAGCGGCGCCTTCGAGAGCGGCGTAGACCGCACGTTCGGAAGCTTGCTTTTTGCCGTCGAGCATAGACTTGTTGATTAGTCTCTGGACAAGGATGGACTGATATTTCCTGTCAGGAAGAACTTTACGTTCGAGGGATTTGGTAGTTTTTCTCGGCATGGCTATTTCCCTTCTTTCTTTGCGCCGTATTTAGAGCGGCCTTGTTTCCTGCCCTGGACACCCTGAAGGTCGAGCGTACCGCGGACGATGTGATAGCGAACACCTGGAAGGTCAGGAACACGACCACCGCGAACGAGCACAACGGCGTGCTCTTGGAGGTTGTGACCTTCGCCACCGATATAAGCCCAGACCTCTTGACCATTAGTCAAGCGGACACGAGCAACTTTGCGGAGAGCAGAGTTTGGTTTTTTCGGGGTCTTAGTGGTGACCTTAATACATACGCCACGTTTGAGTGGAGAAGCCTGCTCGTAATAGCGAGTTTTAAGGGTGTTGACGATAGAGCCAAGAGCTGGGGCTTTTGACTTTTTGGAAGCCTTTTTGCGGGGCTTGCGAATTAACTGGTTTATGGTTGGCACAGTTAAAAATCCTTTTGATTAATAATAATAGGTCTCCCGATAGCCTCAGCAAGCCTCGGGAGGTGAAACTCTGTTCCTATTATACCTTATATGACATTTTTTGGCAAGAGAGCCTTGGGCGGTTATTCGCTCGTGGCTTGCATTTCTTTTTGGTAGGCAGTGCGATATTCACTTGCACGGACCATCCATTCGTCGCGCTTAGCTCGGTCGTTGCTAGCATTATAAAGATTTATCATGATGTTTGCGTAGCGGTAGCGCTGATATGCGGAAAGAGACTCTAAATCTATCGACAGGAGAAATTCTTGAGCATCCGCATAACGTTTGGAAGAAATGTAATAGCTAGCGAGGCTTATCTGGGTATCAAAAACGGTTTCCGAGTCGGTTTCGTTAGCGATTTTTTTCTTGGTAGTTTCTTCAAAATCGTCGGGCGTGCGATGGCTTTTGCTCTCCGAATAACTATCCGGACGTTCAAAATCGCTCTTTTGATTGTTTTTAATGACGAAATAAGCGCATACGCCCGCCACAGCCAAAACGCAAACTATCAACACAACTGTAATAATGAGTGGTTTTCTGTTTTTCTTGGCTTTTTTCTTGCTAAGCTCGGCAACTGTCGGCGCGTTAGTGATAAGAGTTGGTTCTTTGTTTGGCATGGGACTCCTTAGTGAGATATCTGCAAAAGTATTTTTCTTTGCTCTTCGGCGAGGGCATTATATTTTTCGTAAGAAGCCGAATCGTCGACGCCGCCTGGGGAATAATAATAAGCATAAGCAGAGTATATTTTGTAGAGTGATTCTGGAGAGTCGGAGTATTCCGAGACGTCTATTGTTTTAAGGAATGTAAATGCTTCATCTGTTTTTTTGCCAAACATCTTGAAGTTGAATTGACTCAAAGTGGCGTTAAGGGTAGATTCTGGGTCGGTTTTGGTAGACTCTAGATATTCGAGATAGTCGGCTTCTGGATCTTCGGAGTCTTTGGGAGTAACGTAAACGGTCGTAACCTTGACACCACCTGGATTGCTAGCGGGGAGAAAGTGGATAATGACAAAAGCAATAACACCAAGAGCGATGACTCCGGCAGAAATAAGAAGACCAACAAAAACCGGACCACGTTTTCTCCTAGAAGACGTTTTAGAGACGACCGGCGTGGTGGGAACTTCTCCTTGAGTAGATGTAGTGGAACTGCTAGAGATGATAGGCGAAGTAGAATTATTCATAGTTTAAGTATAACCAAAATGAAAAAAATTAACAAGAATTAAACGCCAAAAAGAAACGACATCCATTGGGAAAAGTTTGATGGTTCAGTGGTGGTCTCGGCGACGGACGGGGTTTTGTATTTTTCTTTGGCTTCTTGGGAATTTTCTGGCAGATAAACTAGGTTTTCTCCTTCGAGCTTTTTGTTTTGTTTAGAGCGGGCGGAAAGTTCTTCATATTCGGCGGAACGATAATAAGCGTTTTCTAGCTCCATGGTTTCGACCTCGAGTTTTAATAAGTCGAGGTCGCGTTTTCTGGCGGCAATTGTTTGAGATAGTTCCCAGTTGCGAGACATAGCGACAATTGAACTATAAGTCCAAGCGAGACAAAGAAGAATAGCAATACAAAAAACGATGTTATCGAAAGAAAGATAATCATGCTTGAGGCGAAAAAAGTGGCGGCGAAGGGTAGTTTTTAACGATTGCATTTATGGCTAAATTATCGCATAGAAACTAAAATATTGCACGTCTGTTTTTTATGCTATAATATGGGTTGTGGTCGGGGGCGTAGCTCAGGGGTTAGAGCAGGCGGCTCATAACCGCTTGGTCGTTGGTTCGATCCCAACCGCCCCCACCAACAAAGTTCTTGCACGGGGCAGTATGCTCCTACCGTAAGAGCTTCTTTTTTATGTTTATTTTATCGGTTTTAGTTCTCTGGGGAGTGTTTTTGTGTATCAAAAATTAAAATAGTGTATTATAATAGTGAAAATGGTTATGTATTTTGAAAACATTAAGGAGAGGAAATGAAGAGAATAACCAAAAAACTTTTTTCGCTAGTGGTAGTAGCGGCGGTCGTGCTATCCAATTTTTTGTCGCTTATGTCGATAGCTAAAGTTTATGCCGAAGGTGCGATAACCGACGTAACATTTCAACTTGACAACGGTACAGTGAGTGGCGGAATTATTACTTTTGACGTAGAAGGAACAGAAGTGACGGCAATTGCGAGCGGAACTGGCTATTCGTTTAATGGGGACAATTTGGTTGTTGACTATGCAGAAATTAATAATGTAAAACTGACGTTTGATGATAATTTTGACCGCGGAAGAATGATAGTGCAGCTACATGACGGAAGGGTTTTTGCGGTAAGCGAAGATAATGAGATAACATTTTCAGGAATGAGCTTTGAAGATGATAATATGCCACATCTAAGTGTGATTTTGACAGGTGGCGGCGATGAACCTGGTGAACCTGGGCACGAAGAAGAACAGAGAGCGACGGCGACGATAAATTATCAGATAACCGGAGCGATTGAATATAGTGAAGGTGGTGGGTTTGATCACGGGATAAGCTTTAAGATAAATGGGACTAGGTACATCATTGACGAGTCTAGGGCAGAATGGAGCGAGGGGCCGATGTATGAGAGAGATGATAGCGGGCAGTTGATCGTTGGGGATGATGACGAGCCGATTGCAGTTAAAGACCCAGAAACGATGGAGCCACTGACGGAGAGAACGGGGCTTTTGGTGCAGGGCGATAGCCTCAGTTATGATTACGACGGAGAGAGCGAGACGGTAGATTTTAGTTTTACGATGGCGCCAGGGACACTGATAACTGGGATAGTGATAAATGGACAGAGAATCGAAAACTTGCCGAGCACGAGGGAGGAGCTTGGGGCTCATTACGTGGACCATTATTTGGAGATAGCGGTTGAAGATATTGAGAAGGCGGAGGTGTATGATGTAGAGGTAGAAGCGAGATATCCGACGAAAGATGAACAGTTTTTGGGCAACTTTTTATGGGATTATAATCCGGCTGGATATACTGGGCCAGACGATAAGGTTTTGAATGCTACGATGAGGTTTGTGAGGGCTGAGTATGATGGACATACGTATGAGACTGAGGATGAAGTGAACGGGTTGGGTTGGGTGTTTATATGGAGAGATGCAGAGAGAAAGAAAGTTTATACCGACGAGAGAGAGGGGGTAGGCGAGGCGCAATTTCCTGCTGGAACGATGTTGACGCTAAAGATAGTGCCGGATGCAGGGTATCAGTTGGTTGATTTTGGTATTAATGGTGGCGTGTTTGAGGCGCAGGACGAGATAGGGGTATATACATTTGAGGTGCAGGGTGGACCGTTCCATTTGCAGGCAACGGTGCAACAGGTTGAAGATGTGGTCAAGACGACCGCAGAGAAGATTAAGTCGGGCAGTATTGTGCTTGGGGGAGAGGAAAGCATGGCGGTGGGGACGGCGCGGCTAGATGTAAGCGATATAGAATTGACGTCGGAGCAGATTAGCAATTTTGAGGAAGCGGCGGGAGAATTTGAGATTAGCAAGTATGTAGATATTTCTTTGTATAATACGGTGTATAAGGGGACAGCGGCAGAGAGCTGGGATACGCAAGTTAGGGATTTGCAGAATGAAGCGACAATTACGCTAAAGTTGGAGGAGGGGGTTGATGGCGAGGAAGTGGTGATAGTACACGAGACGCATGATGGAGAGTATGAGATAATACCGGTAGAGTATGATGCGGAAAGCGGAACGATTACGTTTAGGACAAAGTCGTTTTCTAATTATGCGATAGCGACGAAGGCGGCGGAGGTGAATCCGCAGACGTATGACGGGATAGCGGTTTGGAGAGGAGTGTTTGTAATGGCGTTGTTTGGGCTAGGAGTAAGTCTGGTTGGATTAAGGGAGGCCAAGGCGGAATAATATATATATATATATATATATATATATAGGGAGAGGCGTTGGAGCACTGGAGCGCGAGGGGGTGTTTGGGGTTAGGTTAGAAATATGGTAAAATAGTGGGGTAATAAACAGAAAGAGGTGAGATTATGATTGAAACTCCTGTACGGGGTATGCGAGACATCTTGCCGACCGATTTGAGATTGCGCGATTATCTCATGAAGATTATCGAGCGTAGAGCGGTCATGGCAGGTTATCAAAAGATAGAGACGCCAGCGATAGAGCATTTGGAAAATCTCACGAGCAAAGACGGTGGCGAGAACGAGACGTTGATATTCAAGATCTTGAAGAGGGGGCGAGATTTGGAAAAGGCTAGAGCGGAGGGTAGTGAGTTGGCTGATAGCGCTTTGCGCTATGATTTGACAGTGCCGCTGTCGAGATATTTTGCAGCACACTCAGAAGAGCTAACGATGCCGTTTAAGTCGCTTCAGATGGGGTCGGTTTGGCGCGCAGATGCACCACAGAAAGGGCGCTTCCGTCAGTTTGTACAGTGTGATATGGACGTTCTGGGCGATGCAAGCGTGATGGCAGAGATAGACACGATAAATACCGTGCTTGGTATTTTAACAGAAGTGTGCGAAAACGCGAAGCTGACTGGGCTGACTGTACGCATAAATGATCGACGAATATTAACCGCGGCGGCGACTTATGCTGGGTTTTCCGAGGAGGAGTTTTCTTCGGTGCTAATAGCTCTGGATAAGAACGACAAGATTGGACTCGAGGGTGTGAAGAACGAGCTCAAACAGCAGGGGTTTGACGAAGGGGCGATAGCGAAGTTTATTGCGCTGTTTGAGGGGGTAGACGCAGAGATAACGGCGAAAAAGTTTTGCGAAAAGTTTGATGGTTTAGACGAGAAAGTTCTCAAAAATCTCGAGACAATCATGAACGCAGTGAAGGGGTGCGGAAGGATTGTGTTTGACCCGACGTTAGTGCGTGGAATGGGGTATTATACTGGTCCGATTTTCGAATGTACGGTGGACGGATTGTCATCTTCAATTGCTGGCGGAGGAAGATATGACCACATGATTGGCAAATTCTCAGGGCGAGAAGTGCCAGCATGCGGGTTTTCTATTGGGTTTGAGCGTTTAGTGACAGTGCTAGACGACGTGGGGTTTGTGCCACCTAGAATGGGTGAAGTCTGTGCTATGCTCGTGAGCCAAAAAGTGTCGACTGAAAAATATGCGGAGATTATGAAAAAAGCCGAAGAGAAGCGAAAAGAAGGAAAAGTCGTTTCTGTGCTTATGATGGCGAGAAATCTCGGGCGACAAATTGAGCTTTTAGAGAAAAATGGCTTTGTCGAAATAGAAAAAATCTATCAAGACTAAATAAAAACGAGAGCCACAACATGGTTCTCGTTTGCTTTTTAGAGATAAAACCCGCCCCGCGCAAAGGTCTATTTGCGGGGCGGGTTTGTACCTAAAAATCTATTTAGACTTTAATTAAGCCTTTTTCTTGAGGGTAAGGAAACCGTTCCTTGGGTTCTCGTTGACTTCTCGGTCAGCAGGAAGGTCGCAAGGCGTGCCTTTACCGCCGTTGGCGTCTTTAGTGAAGAAATAAATAGTCTGGGGCTTTCCACCGCGGAGCGTAACTTCGGACTTGTGCAGGAAATATTTCACACCTTTGCTGTTAGTATGTTCGTAAGCCATTAGCTTAGTCCTCCTTTAGAATTATTGTAATTTTATCTTATTATTCTTAGATAGGGGTGTCAAGGGGTTTTAGGTCATTTTCAAAGTGATTAAGGCAATTTCAAGGATAAGCCAGATGACGGTGCGGGTTAAAATTACAACGCCTATAATCAGAGTGAATAAAATTGCGAAACCGGCAAGTGTGGGTGCCCAAACTGGCGAGGAGAATTCGCGACGATATAGCTCGGTCGAGGGCAAAACGACCGTCACGGTGCCGTCGGAGAGCGACTCGGCGGGATATTTGGAAAGCTCTGTCATAAAACAGTCGATATAACCCTGGCTATTCCACGACCAGCCGTTAGCGATAGCCTTAGGACGGCAAACGGAAGCGGCGAGAGCGTAGATGTTGCCGTTGGGGTTAGAATCGTCAACAGAAAGCTCGCTGGCAGCCTCTAGCGCGACGGAGGCGGCACGGAGGTAAGACTGCTCCAAATAAAAGACGCCAGTGCCAAATTCGAGATAATTTCGGCCGTTTTTTTCGACGATATTAACGACGATGTGCGAGAACGTAAAGTTTTGAAGGTCAGCAAGAGACTTAGCTAGAGCTTCGTTGTCGCCGGATTCGTCGGCAGAGAGAACTTCGCTTCTTAGGGTGGTCATTTTTATATGGTCGATGCGTAAAAAAGTAGCAGAGAGAAAAACTAGCAATACAAAAATAAGAAAAAGTTGCCAAGCTTTGACAGCTTTTAGCTTCCTCAGGAGGCCTTTTATACGGCCGATTCTTCGTCCACCCATAGTGCTTGATTTTATTATAGCACAAGCGCATGGTATAATAAAAAAATGCGAATATATATTTCTGGAATATCGGGGACAGCAATGGGGCCACTTGCGTTGATGGCAAAAGAGGCAGGGTTTTCGGTAGCAGGGAGCGACCTAAACGAAGGGGCGGTGACCAGAGAACTGAAAGGGGCGGGGATTGAGTTTCGAATTGGCGAACAAGACGGAAAATTTTTAGAAGAAAAAAATAAAGAGCAGAAAATAGACTGGTTTGTCTATACGTCGGCGCTACCGAAAGACCACAAAGAACTTTTGAAGGCGAAAAAGTTAGGAATAAAAACTTCTAAGCGCGACGAGTTGATTGCCTTTTTGGTTGAAAAATTGAAATTAAAGATGATTGCGGTGGCGGGGACGCACGGTAAGACAACGACGACGGCAGGGATTGTATTCTTAGCGAAAAAGTTAGAGCTTCCGGTGTCTTGGCTAGTCGGAACGACGATGAGCTTTGCGGAGGCGGGAAAATATATTCCGAAGTCAAAATATCTTATTTATGAGGCCGATGAATATGATAGAAATTTTTTGTTCTTTCATCCAAGACTTTCGGTAATTCCCTCGGTTAGTTATGACCATCCAGATATTTATCCGACCGAGGCGGACTATAAGGCGGCGTTTGCACAATTTATTCGCCAGAGTGAGCGAGTAATTTTAAAGCCAAAGATTTCGCCGAAGAAGTTAAAACTTGCTGGTGAGGTAAGGCGATTTGACCTTGCGCTCGGGATAGAGGCGGTGAAATTTATGCTCTTTGAAGAAGGGCGAGAAGCAACAGACGAAGAGCTGATTAAGCTCGCAGATGAGTTTCCGGGGGTTGGGCGTAGATTCGAGAAAATAGTTGAGGGGGTTTATTCAGACTATGCGCACCATCCGGAAGAAATACAAGCGACGATAGGAATTGCAAAAGAGGAAGCAAAAAGGCTAAACAAAAAAGGCGTAGTGGTGGTCTATGAGCCGCATCAAAACACAAGACAGCATGAAGTTTTTGATGGGTATAAAAAAGCGTTTTTAGGGGCAGAGAAAGTTTTTTGGGCGCCGACGTATTTGACGAGGGAGAATAAAGATTTGCCAATAATCAGCCCGCGTGAGTTTGTTTCTAGCTTGGAGAATTTTGAAGTTGGAGAAGAAGCCGAGCTAAACGAGGCGCTTATGTTGAGACTAAAGAATTATCTTGCGGAAGATTATCTTGTTTTGATGATGACGGCGGGGCCGGGGGACAAATGGCTGAGAGAGGGGTTTAAGACTTCTTGCTAAATCCCGAGGGATTCGTTTGAGAGCGCTGAGGGGCTGAAAGGGTTGGAAGAAAAATCATTGAGGCGGTCGAGTTCTTTTTTGAGGTTTTCTAGATATTCGTCGAGAATGGTTTTGGTGAGTTTTCCGGAATCGGGAAAGAAATAATCTGCGTCGTCTTTGTCTTTTTCGATTTCTTCTTTTTCTGGAAGAAAGCCGGGGCGCGAACGGTCGAGATAAATGTCGCCAGAATCGTGATAGATTTTTAGTGTGATAAAGGTGAATAAAAAGGTGATAAGAATTGCGCCGAGCGCAAGGAGACTGAGATTTCTTGGGCCGGTTTTTTTGGACGGTTCGTCCGAGGTGTTAGTTTTTGGAGACATTAGAGTTTTTCCTTTAGGGCTTTGGTTTCGCTTACGAGAGAAGTGAGGAGCTTGTTGATTTTATCCATGTCGCTTGCTACGACGGCGCGTTTTTCCCTGGTCTCTTCGAGCTTTTGATAAAACTCGTCTGGCTCTAGCCGGCAGTCAAGCGCGATAAGCTCTTCGAGTGATTTGGAGTAGGCGATAAAATCCGTGGAAAAATCTGAACGGAGCGAAGCGAGGGAAGTTTGGAGAGAAAGCAAGTTATTTGAGGAGAGGTTGTTTTTGACTAGGCGGAGATTAAGTGGGGTGAGATATTTTGAGGAGATGGTTTCGTAAACAGCGCCAAAATAAGCGCGAGCACGAGAATCGGAGCGTTGGAGAAGTTTCAGACTTTGACGAAGAGTGCCACAGTTTTGAGAAATGAGGCCGCGGCGTTCTTCGGAAATCTCTGGAGTTTTAGCTACGGCCATACCACCCGCCCCAACCGCTATCATTACCGTCAATATGGCCACAATAAGCTTATTCTGTTTCATAAAGACCTAGGTGTTTTTTGTTATCGTAGAGGAGCGTTGGAATACCTTTGATGTGGACTTTGTTTTGAACGACATCTTTAACTTTTGATAAAATCTCGTCAACTTCAGCAGAGCGAGAGAGTTCAGCTATTTTTTCTCTTGTGGTTTTATCGGCACCAAACTCTTTGAGCCAAGATTTTAGCTCAGCTTCGGCATCTTCGCTAGACAGGGAATTGATGTGGCTCTGTAAAATAACGCCGTCTTCGGTTTTTTCTGTGAAGATTTTATGGATAAGACGCAGGGAATAATTCCCTTTGTTCTCAAAAACTTCGCCGTTTTCTAGCAGAGCAGCGGCGTAGAAATAGCGTGCGACAAGCCCGGAATTGGTGAATTTGTAGTTGTTTTCTTCTATTTCTATTGGATAAACAAGTAGAGCAGTCTGGTGAGTCTCGAAAAAGCCGGAAGAAAGTTGATTGCGATAAGACATCATGCAAGCGGAGCAACCTGGATCAACAATGTCGAGAGCGTAGGGCTTATCTTCATCGAGCGGGTTTTTATCTTGGTCCAAAATACTCGTATCGACAATAACGGTCGGCTCGACAAAAAACTCGTCCGCATGCCAAGACTTGAAGCGGTCGGGAAAAGCAGCGAAAATGTCGCCCCATTCGGTAAACCAACGTCCGGTTTTTTCTAGGAGCGTTTTGTTGGCGGTATCGTCGCCGAGAGAACAGGCTTCGGAGCTGAGCGTGCAGGCGGCGGGCTGGTCGATATTACAAGTACCAAGCGACCAAAGCGCAAGAAGAGATTTTATAGAAGTAAGGACAGCCCAGACGAAAACAAAGACGATAAGAATAGAGCCGACCTCGATAATGATAGATAGAGGTTTAACGAGAGCGGGTGCGCGCAAGATGACTTTTTTTAAGAGAGCGTTTTTAACGTCGTCTTTGAAGTTGGTGTCGCATTTTTGGAGGCGGATTTTTTTGCCGACACAACCCCAGGATTTTTTGAACACTTTAAGATAAGCACGTCCTATTTCGCGCTTAAAGATGGAGATGATGGCGACAAACACGCCAATCAGACCAAGGATAATAAAGGCGGCAATACAGACCATATGTTTATATTAGCATATTTTAGGCGTGCTATAATGGAAAACATGAATGATTTTGACTATCTTAAAAACGGAGAGGTTTATCTCGATTCGGCGTGTCAATCATTAAGACCGAGACCGGTGCTTGATGCGCTCTGTGATTATTATGAGAAGTTTAACTCGTGCGGAGAGAGAGTAAAATATCCTTGGGGAGTAGAGACAGACAAGAAGGTCGAGGCGACAAGAGAGAAGGTGTTAAAGTATCTTAAACTCAAGACAAAGGACTATTTCGTATCGTTCACGTTAAATACCACATATGGTATAAATCTTATTTTATCCCAACTTGACAGTAGATATTTTAATGCCGTAATTACGACTGATATTGAACATAATTCCCCATTCTTGTCAACGATGGCATTCGCAAAGAGGTGTGGAATACCTAGGAAAATAATCAGCCGAAACGCAGACGGTTCCGTGCCGCTAGAAGAAGATTTTAGCAAGGCAGTAGTCGTATTAAACGCCGCTTCGAATATTGACGGAAGAAAATTAGTAAATATACGCGAGCTGACAGACAAAGTGCACCAAGAAGGCGGAATTATAATAATTGATGCGGCGCAAGCGATGGCACATTCGGCGGAGGTACTTTATAAGACCGAGGTGGATGCGATTTGTTTCTCGGCGCATAAAATGTATGCGCCATCGCTCGGGGGAATAATTGCGAGAAAAAACCTCCTTGAGAAACTCGAGACGTCGTTTATCGGGGGCGGAATGGTGGACGACGTGGACAAGGAAAGCTATCTTTTGTCGAGTGAAAAAAATCCGGACAGGCTATATACGAAGTTTGAATCTGGGTTGCAGGCGTGGGGAGAAATTATTGCGCTCGGAGAGGCAATAGATTGGCTAGAAAAACGTAGCAAAAAAGACTGTGAGAATTTGAAAAATAATTATACGGAACTATTTGAGTTTTTGAATGATAGCAACAAGGTACACATGATAAATCAAGAGGCGAACCCGACTATGTCGTTTTATGTGGAAGGAATAGACTCGCACCTGCTTGGTGAGGCGTTGGGGGCAGAAAAAATAATGGTGAGGACAGGATATTTTTGTGCGCATTATTATCTTGATAAGGTCAAAAAATATCCACCGCTCGTGAGATTTTCTCTTGGGTATCATAATAGACCCGAGGACATAGAAAAAGTAAAGAGGGTGATGGGGAAAATAGTATGACCGAGAAAAAGAAACAGGCGGCAGTTTATTTTGTGTTTGGGTGTTTAAACACTATTATCGCTTATGCAATCTATGAAGTGTTGGCACTGACGGTTTTTTCTGGAGAAGAACTACTTGCGTTTGCAACTTTGGTGTCTGGGGCGGTGTCAGTAGTGACTGGATATGTTCTACACTCAAAGTTTACTTGGAAAGAAAGGATTGCCGGGAAAAAGGAAGCCGGGAAATTTTTAGTCTGGAATATCGTGATGGCGGTAGCGATAAAACCGCTTTTAACTTTAGGGTTCCAAAAGATGTCGTTTTTGTATGAGTTGGCGTTTAATATCTTCCAAGCGATACATATTCCGTTTAGTTATGAGTTCGTCGAGACGACCGGAGTGTTTGTCTTGATGACTGCGGTTGTGATGGTGATAAATTTCTTAGTTTATGACAGATTTGTGTTTGGTAAAAAGAAGGATAAAGGCGGGGAAAAGATAGATATGGAGGGCGTTCGGAAGACCGGAGAAGAAGTTTAGGGAAAGAGCGTAGGCGAGGATAAGCACAAGAAGAAATGTGCGGGGGCTGATAGCGTTTTTAGTGGTTCGGAAAAGCAAGTAGAAAATATAAACAAAGAGTAGAGCGAGAAGTAGGAGACCGAGGAGTCCGGTTTCTAGGAGGAGGGAGAGAGGCTCGTTTTGGACTATTTCCATGGTCGAGGAGCTTTTTCCTTGGTCATAGAGAACACGACCAGCGGAGCCGAGGCCGTAGCCGAAGATGAAGGATGTCGGCGAGGCGACAGACGATTCGAGCGCAAAACGATTAAGGTCGAGACGGATATTGGTTGATTCTTCGACATAGCCAGAGAAGTTCGAAGGGGGGCGAGAACCGTCGGGGTCTAGGTGGTCTTGAGCCTCCAAAGAATTGTCGTTTGTAGCATCTTGAGCACTATCTAGCTCGATAAGCCCAAGAGAAAGTTGAGAGAGAGATTTAGAAACGCCGGAGGAGAAGGTGTCGCTTGTGGGGGAAAGTTCGGCCATAAAACCTTGAGCGCACAAAGTAAAAAGAAAACTAATAATAGCAAGCGGAACAACTAGAAGAAAGGCGCGATTTTTATTTTTTATAACCTCGAAAAGAACCAGAACGACAAAGGCGACCCCGAAAGAATAGATGGCGCCACGCGAAAAAGTTAAAAAGAGCGTAGAGAGAAAGAAGAAACCGAGGAGAAAAAGGATTTTTGTTTGCTGAGGATTTTGTTCTGGTTTTGTTCTAGCTATCTCGTAGAGCACATAGAGGGTTGGCGCGAGGAGGAGATTACCCATGAATTGTGGCTCGATAGTGAACCCAGAAGGATGAGGAAAACCAAAACTTTCTGAGACGCACCCGCGACAGAGAAGGGTGACAGTCCTCGGAACGCCGGCAACATCAAGAAAACACTGGAGCCAGCAAATAACCGAGAAGAAAACAGCGGAGAGAAGGAACGATTTTTCTAGGACGGATTTTTGGAAGCGACGGGAGTTTTTAAGTGAAGCAAAAATTGACACGATAGAAATATAGAGACAGGCAAAAACTCCGGCGGTCAAAACGGCACGGAGAGGATTAGGAGACCAAAGAGCGGAGAGAAAGAGGTAGAAGGGGAAGAGAAGGGCGGAGGCGGGGAGAATATCGGTAAAGGTCAGGCGACGTGTTTTAGTCTTGATATTTATATATATATTATATATATAGTGCCAGAAGTCTTTAAGAGAGAGGACAGAGAAGAGAAAGAGCAATATCAGAGGCAAAGAGAGTTCGTAGTTGGTCGTTTGGGACGAAGCTAAAAGGAGACGCGGAAAATAGGAACAATAGAGAGCAACAGGGAAGAGATAGAGGAGAAAAAGGCGGAGTGTGGTTGAAAAATTTTTATTTTGTGGCATTTTTGGCTTTGACTTTTGATGAAATATATTTTGCAAGTTTTTGCTTGAAAAATTTCTCTGAAAAGGGAATGGCGGAGCGACGAATTTTTTCTTCGTCGAAAGATAGTTTTTTGAAACGCTTGAGGGCTTGGCGGAGGGAATTGACGCTTTGTTTGCCAAAGAGAACGCCATTTTCTCCGTCGATGACGTAATCCAGAGCGCCGCCGCGACCGTAAGCGATAACTGGACAGCCACAGGCGAGAGCCTCGACAGGAGCGATGCCGAATGGTTCGAGAGAGGGAAAGATGTAGCCTTCGGCTTTTTCTAGATAGCTTTTGAGCCCGGTTTGGTCGGTTTGGGGGACAAATTTGATGAGGTGTGATTTTTTGGCGAGACGGACGAGATTTTTGTGCTCGGGGCCAGAGCCAATAACGGTCAGCGGAAGTTTTAGAGCTAGACAGGCTTTAATTGCGAGGTCGAGACGCTTCCAGGTGACTTGACGGGAAGTAGTGACAAAGCCATAGCGCCCGCGGACGTCAACAGAGGGGCTAGATGGAGCTTTAGCTGAGATTTTTTGACTTTTGGTGGTTTTTGTGTTGTTTTCTGATTTTTCTTGTTCGGGTTTTTTAATTTGATTTTTTTGATTTTTAGTATCTTTTTTGCTTGTGGATAATTCCCTTGTGGAAAACTTTTCCACGGCGACAGGAGGAAAAATAATGGTCGATTCCCTGCCGTAGGCACGTTTGATTTCCTCTGCGGAATAGGTAGAGATAGAGATGAACTCATCTGGGCGTTGGGCCGCGGCAAAATCGGCGGCTTTAAGAGGTTTTAAGAGGAGCTTTAGGGAGAGACGAACAAGCGGATTTAAGACTCCGAAGCCGGGGTTTTTGAAATAATCGTCAGACATGCCCCAGTAATACTGCGTGGGGACGTGGCAATAACAAATATGCAAAGCGTTTCCCTTCTTGACGGACTTAGCCTCGGCGCCAGTGACAGAGATGATTAAATCGTAGCCAGATAGGTCAAGACGGTTAAAATAATATTGGCGAAGTGGGCCTAAAAATCGACGGAAGCAGGTCGGAAAGATTTGAAGCCAGCCGACATGAACCTCGGAATCTTTGAACCAGTCTATCTTTTTCTCGTTGTATTGGGAGGTAAAAATAGGGGCGTCGGGAAACATCTCGGTAATGGCTTTAAGGACGCGCTCGGCGCCACCGACCGACGTAAGCCAGTCGCAAACGATAGCGACGCGCATTATTTAGCGCCCTCGCTGAATAAAACTACCTTAATAGTGCGTAAGAAAATTTGAAAATCTAGTGCGAGAGACCAATTTTTAATGTAATAAATGTCGAGAGCGCGGCGTTCGTCGAAAGAGATGTCGCGACGACCGGAGACTTGCGCGAGACCAGTAAGCCCCGATTTGACGGTGAGGAGCAAAGAGCGGTCGCCGTAAGCGCGCAATTCTCCAGGAACGAGAGCGCGAGGACCAATTAAAGAGATGTCTCCCTTAACAACATTAAAGAGTTGCGGTAGTTCGTCAAGTGAGGTTTTGCGCAAAAACCGTCCTATCTTAGTGATGCGAGGGTCTTTTTCTAGAAAATCGCCGTTCTTGCGATATTTTTTAATAAGCTCTGGGCGCCCCATTTTTTTAAACGCTTCTTCTGGAGACATACCAGAGTATTCTGGTTTCATGGAACGAAATTTGTAGATTTTGAACTTTCGGTTGAATTGGGAGAGGCGATATTCGGAATAAAAAGCTGGGGATTTGAAGTCAGAAAACTTGACAATAATCCAAATTATTATCATAGGTATGAGCGCAACGAGAAAGATAAGCCCGCCAAGCAAAATGTCAAAAAAGCGTTTGAGATATTTGGCGTTGCCGAGAAGCGGAGTGACGGAAACGCGGAGGACGGGGACGTTGCCGACGAGCTCTGGCTCGCCTAGCTGAGAAGCAAGCGAAGCTTCACTTGGAACAAAATAATATAATAAATGGCGTTCTACGGTCTGTTTGTAGACATATTCGGTTTGGCGTTCGTCGGTTTGGAAGATAACGTCTGGTTTTGTGCGACGGATGGCGTCTTTAAGCGAAGAGTATTGTTTGTTTTTAAGGTCATGAGGAAAATATTTGCGACTGGCGACGATGCCGACAAGTTGATAGCCGGACTCTGGAGTAGAAGAGATGTAGTCGGTAAGGGCGTCGGTAACTCTGCTGTTCCCTATAATGACGGCACGAAGAGTGCCACGATGTTTGCGAAAAAGATGGTCACGGATAGCGCGGAAGATAGTGCGGTTTAGGACGAGGAAGAAAAAACAGAGAGCAAGAGAGAGAAGCGCGACGAGGCGAACTGGAAAAAGATTGCCATCGCCGAAGAAGTCGAAGGAAATAATCGCCATAATACCGATGCCAGAGGCAAGGAAAAGGCGACCGATTTCTCGACCGCGAGAATGACGCGCGAGGATACGCTTAGAATAAAGACCAAGAGAGGCAAGAACAATAATCCAGATAGGGATAAGTAGGATAATTTCTAAGATAAAGCCTTTAAAGTCGGACTCGAAGAAGAAGGGGCGAGAGTCAAGATGGGTGCGGTAATAATAAGCGAAGCCGAAAGAAAAAAGAATGGCAAAAATATCCCCAAAAACTAAAACAATTCGCGAAAGAAACGTGGAGTCTTTCTTCATAGATGTATAAGACTATTTTACCAGAAGTTCGTAAACCTTCCAAGAAAACTTAAAGGCGGATTTGCCAAGCAAGAGAGAAAAGAGGGCGAGTTTGTCGCGTTTTTTGGCTTCGGGATTTTTTAAAACCCAGTTTTTGTGGCTTTTGATGTAATTTTCTAGAGAATCTTCAAGTTTTTGTTCGCGCTCGGTTTTGTGAGACTTTTGAACAATTTGGCGAAGAATAGAAAAACGTGCATGGACGCGACGGAGATTAGTAGTGTTCATGAGGCTTGGGTAAGATTTTTCTATGGCGTCGCACATTTCATCGGTCTGAGTGATAAGTTCGAGTTTTTTGGCGTTGAAACTTTGGTTAGTGATAGAAGAGGAGCGGATGTTGTAAATATATTTGGGAGAAGCACCGAACGCAACCGGAGCGGAGCCATCGAGAGTTTTAGCGGCGAGAAAAAGTTTGTAGGTTGTGCCGACGTCTTCGTGAAGTTTGTTTTCTGGAAAGGTGACGGATTTGAAAAGCTCGCGGAGATAAAGTTTGTTCGTTGATTGAAGATTAAAACCTTGCTCGTTTAACATGCGTTTAAGTGCAGTTTCGAGGGAAAGTTTGCTGGTTTTATAGCCAGTGTTAAAATTTTTGTCTTTTTTCTTAGCGCGACGCTCGAGATGTGGCGCGATGGAAATAAGGGCGCCGGATTTTTGAATGAGCTTGTAAAAATATTCGATAGCGTCTTTTTCTAGACAGTCGTCGGAGTCGAGGAAGAAGATATAATCTCCGGAAGCTTTTTTAAGACCGAGATTACGAGCGGAAGAAAGACCGCCGTTTTTCTTGCGGAAATATTTAGCGCGAGAGTCGAGCGAAGTATAGGCTTTAGCAAGAATAGTTGAACCGTCGGTCGAGCCGTCGTCGATAAGAAGAATCTCTAGGTTTTTGTAGGTCTGAGCTTTTAGCGATTTGAGACAATCTGGTAAAAAGTTTTTGACGTTGTAAATCGGGACGATAATAGAAATAAGCGGGGTGTTCATCGGCAACCTTCTTTCGAGCGAAACCAAGAAACGCGCCAACGTAGTCGAACCAAAAGAAGCAGAGCTTTTTCGCGGAGAGTGGGGTGGTCTCCGACAAAGTTTTGGAGATTTTTAAAACTTTTCTCCCAGTTTTTCCAGTCGCCTTCGAGTTTTTTGACGGAGCTGGTCGGAGTGCCATAGTTGTAAATATAGAGAGGTTCGAGAACAAACGCTGGGTCGCTCTTTGAAAGTTTAAGGTAGTCGAGGACGAATTTAGTGTCTTCAGCGAATTTTAGATGTTCGTTAAAGCGGAGAGAATGTTGTTTAATAACGTTGGCGCGGAAAATTTTGTTAAACACGGGGTAGAGTCGCCCGTCATGAAGAAGCGAGCGAAGAACGTAAGTCTCGAGCGATTCGCCAGGTTTTTTAGGAAAGGCATTAAGGTAAACATCTTCGTCGGTTTTTTGGCTAAGTTTTTTGTAGCGAACACCAGTCATAGCGAGAGAAACGTCGTCTTTTGAAACGGCTTTGACGAGTTTGGAAATAAAATCTGGTGAAACATCGTCGTCGGAGTCAACAAAGAGAATAAACTCGCCGCCCGCATTGTCGAGACCGAGATTGCGCGCGGAAGAAACGCCACCGTTTGGTTTGGGGAGGAGTTTAACTTTAGGAGACTTGAGGGAGCTAAGAAGTTTGAGCGAGTTATCAGTCGAGCCATCGTCGATAAGGAGAATCTCTAGGTTTTCGTAGTTATCTGATAAGAGTTTTTGAGCAAGCGGAAGCGCTGACGCACCGGTGTTAAAGACAGGGATAATGACGGAAACGAGAGAGGATTTCATGGATTATATTATACGCTTAAAGTCATTTATGGTAAAATAGTAGTTGTTTATGGGTGTACCAAGAGTTTTAAATAGAAAAAATCGTATTCTTTTAAAAGAGCTAACGAAGACAGATTTTAAGCTTCGTTATCAGGGTTCAGTTTTGGGGTATCTTTGGGCACTACTTAGGCCGCTGATGATGTTTGCGATTCTTTATATTGTGTTTGCAAAGTTACTCCGAATCGGGAACGACATTCCGCATTATCCGGTTTATTTACTTTGCGGAACGTCGATGTGGAGTTTTTTTACGGAATGTACGAGCCAGGGGATTCAGGCGGTGGTGCTACGTGGGGATTTGCTCCGAAAAATTTCTTTCCCGAAATATATCGTAGTGGTTTCTGCAACATTGACCGCCGTAATAAACATGCTGATCAATTTGGTCGTAATTATAATTTTTGCACTGATAAACGGAGTGAGCCCGAGCATTACATGGCTTTTGGTGCCGTTTTCTTTGCTTGAGCTTTATATTTTGTCGCTTGGGATTGCGTTTTTGTTGGGTTCGATAAACGTGAAGTATCGTGATATTACGTCGATTTGGGATGTGTTGGTGCAGGCGATGTTTTATGCTGTGCCGATTATTTATCCGGTTTCTATGGTGGCTTCGTCGAGTTTAGTGGCGGCAAAAATAATTTTATTGAATCCGATTGCACAGGCCATTCAGGACATTAGGTTTAACTTGATTACAGATCAGGCGATTACGGCGTGGAATTTTTTGAATAATCCGGTTGCGATGTTGGTGCCGGTGGTGATTTGTGTGGGCATGCTGACGATTGGTGCGATTGTGTTTAGGAAAAAGTCTAAGTTTTTTGCGGAGGAAGTCTAATGAAACACGAGCTGGGAACGAGAGAGGTGATTGAGTCGGGGGAGGACGTTGTGATTAGCGTTAAGAACCTGCATAAGAGCTTTAAGCTTCCAACAGAGAGGGCTTGGGGGCTGAAGCAGGCGATTTTTAACCAGATTCGCGGAGTGAAGGGGTTTACGGAACAAAAGGTGCTAAGGGGGTTGGATTTTGAAATTAAGAAGGGGGAGTTTGTGGGGATTGTGGGGCGAAACGGAAGTGGAAAATCGACGCTTTTAAAAATCCTTGCGGGAGTTTATTATCCGGGAAAAGGAAAAATTGTAATAAACGGAAATTTGGTGCCGTTTATTGAGCTTGGGGTGGGGTTTAATCCGGAGCTGACGGGACGCGAAAATGTTTATATGAACGGGGCGCTTCTGGGGTTCTCGAACAAAGAAATGGACGCGATGTATGATGATATTTGGAAGTTTGCCGAACTTGGGCAGTTCCAAGACCAGAAACTGAAAAATTATTCGAGCGGGATGCAGGTTCGCCTTGCGTTTTCTATCGCGATTAGGGCGAGAGGAGACATTTTATTGCTAGACGAGGTGCTGGCGGTCGGAGACGCGGCGTTCCAGAAAAAATGTAATGATTATTTTGCGAGCTTGAAAGACAAAAAACAAACCGTCGTGCTCGTGACACATTCGATGGATAACGTAAAAAAGTTTTGTAATCGGGCGATTTTGATTGATGGCGGAAAAATCCTTGAGGATGGCGACCCGAAAAAAGTTGCCGACGATTATACAAAGATGCTACTGGGGTAGGTTTTGGAGATAATTTATGGTGTCTTTCATGGCATCATCAATCGTAAGCTCCGTGTGCCAGTTTAATTCTTTTTGAGCTTTGCTTGGGTTTGCAAAAATTTCTCCGAGGTCGCCGGCGCGACGTGGGGCGATTTTGAACGGGAGTTTCTTTCCGCTCGCTTTTTCGAAAGCAGCAATCATTTCCTTGACGCTCGTTCCCTTGCCGGAGCCGAGATTATAAATCGAGACACCGGAGGTCATTTTTTCTATAGAGGCAACGTGGCCCTTTGCGAGGTCGACGACATGAATGTAGTCACGAATACCGGTGCCATCAGGCGTATCGTAGTCGTCACCATAGACGTTTAGCTCTGGGATTTCTCCGGTCGAAACTTTCATGATGATAGGCATGAGATTATTAGGGATGTCGTTAGGGTCTTCGCCGAGGAGACCGGACGGATGACAGCCGACGGGATTGAAGTAGCGTAGAATAGTCGCAGAAAAGTCTTTGTCGGCGCGGCAAACATCTTTGAGGATTTCTTCAATCATAAATTTGGTTTCGCCATAAGGATTTGTGATGCCGACGCCAGTTTGCATTTCTTCGGTTAATTCTGCGACGCCTTGATCGCCATAAACGGTGGCGGAGGAGGAGAAAATGATTTGTTTGACGCCGTGTGAGCGCATGGCTTTGAGAAGGTTAATTGTTCCGCCGACGTTATTTTCGTAATAGCGGAGGGGTTGTTCGACGGATTCGCCGACGGCTTTTAGCCCGGCAAAATGAATGACGAGGTCATAGTTATTCTCGGAAAAAAGTTTGTCAAGCGCCGCAGAGTCAAGTAAGTCGATTTTGTAGAACTTTGGGCGTCTGCCGGTGATTTTTTCGATGCTGTCTAGGACTTTGATTTTTGAGTTGTAGAGATTATCAAAAATCTCTACGTCGTGACCGAGATTAAGAAGTTCGACGGCCGTATGGGAGCCGATATAGCCGGTGCCGCCAGTGAGCAAGATGCGCATAAAAATTTCTCCGATTATCTTGTCTATTATATAATGAAGGCACTTTTTCTTCAAAAGCCTAGTTTATTACTACTCTTCGCAAATTGTAACGGATTTTTCGTAAATGGTTTCTGGGAGGGCCCAGTCGACAAGGAAGTCTTCTTGCGCAAAGTGGAAATAAGGAATAAATTTTGACTCGACGATAGACTTCGGAACGCAGAGTGAGGACTCGTTTGAATTTTTGATTCTTTCGAGTTCTGGAAGGACTTTTTTAAGATAGTCGACCGCGAAATAGGCGCGAACTGTAAAGACGAAGCAGCTTAAAATAACCAGGGTTATACCGGCGATTGTATATGTCTTTTCTGATATGCGTAAAGTTTTTTGAGCGCGGAGGAAACGTCCGACGATAAATATAAAAATTGAAGCGGAAAAGAGGTAGATTGGGAACATTAGGCGCGTGGGGTAAAAAATTTGAGACAAGGCAAGAACGTGGAGAATGATAAAAATAGCTGAAGCAACAAGAAAATCGGTTTCTTCTTGAGTGAATTTTGGGAATTTTAGCGAGCCGCAGAGTTTTAGTCTAACGGCATAGAGAGAGACCGGAAGCGCCACGACAAAGAATGGGAACAAGAATTTGCCAAAGTTGTAAACGTCGTGCTTAAAAATGCGGATGAGTGATTGACCAAAATCTAAAAAGATTTCTTTGAGCGAAAGATAGTCGCAAACAGTGAGGTAGGCTTCAGAAGTTTCGTAATCGGCAAGGCCGGGGCCAACGATGTAAATTAAGAAGAGTGCAAGAAGTACGCCAAGAATAGATGCGCCACGCCAAGAGAGGAGGAAGGGTTTGAGTTTTGGAGGGCGATGTGAGATTTTTAAGAATATGCCGTAGGCCGGGAGAGCGAGAAGGAAGACGATAGCGGTAATATTGGAGGCGAAACCAAAAAGAAAGCTGAGAATGAACATTATCGGGACCATAAATCTTTCCGCGGGGAGCGGTTTTTTCAAAAAGTAGCGAAGCCAGACAATAATAAACAGAAGTGTGAAGAAAGCGATAAAGAGGTAGTTGTGGATTTTTGAGAAGCCAGAGTAAATCGTCGGTCCGTTTGAAGTGAGCATAACCAGGAGAAAAAGAGCGTTAAAAACGCAAGCATCTTTGATGGTTAGGTGAGGACGACGACGGAGTGCAACGTAGCTGGCAAGATAAAAGCACGTGAACGCGGCGGCAACATCGAGAAGGCGAAGAAAAAAATCTGGGCCGAAGAAAAACGAGTAGTCGAAAAAGTTGATGACCGACCAGGCAAACATGTCGGCGAGACGTGCAGAGTGATTAAAAGCGGCGAGAGCATCAGCGAAGAGATTTGGGGGCGTATGAGCGCCTTGATAAATGTCTTCGCCGGAGGCAATAATTAAAAAATAGCACAAGATGAAAAACAGGATTGGGACTATGTAGAGAAGTAAGCTAAGAGTTTTTTGAATACGTTTTGAACTCATACCTTTATTATATTATAATTTGATTATGAAGAAGAAAGCTTCTATTGTTATACCGATATTTAATGAAGAAAAAGGGATTGTGAACTTTTTAGACAACCAGTTGTTCCCTGCGCTTGAGAAGCTTTCGCTTGAGACGGAAGTAATTTTAGTCGACGATGGGTCAAGCGACAGAACGCTGGAGCGAGTCCGAAAAACGAAGATCTTTTTGAAGAGTTCGACGAAGCTAGTGGCGTTTTCTCGGAACTTTGGAAAGGAGTTGGCGCTTTCGGCGGGGATGCACGAAGCGACGGGGGATGCAGTCGTTTTGATTGACGCGGATGGACAGCATCCAGTGAGTGCGATTTTTCAGATGATCGAGAAGTGGAGAGAGGGAGCACAAGTCGTTACGGCGGTCTCTAGCGATAAGCAGACTCGTCACAGGCTCGGGTCGAAACTTTTTTCTATACTAATGAAGGGGCTGGGAAATAAAAATTATAATCCACGAGCGATGGATTTTAGATTGGTTGATAGAGTTGTGGTGGACGAGTTTAATAAGCTGACTGAGCGAACTCGGCTGACGCGGGGACTAATTGATTGGCTCGGGTTCAAACAAGAATATATCGAGGTGAAAATTTCTAGGCGTGGCGCCGGAAAAGCGTCTTATAGTCGGAAAAAATTAGCGGCGCTCGCCGTGGATGCACTCGCGTCGAGTTCGAGAACGCCGCTTTTGATTTTTGGATATATCGGAGCGTTTATTACGCTTTGTTCTGGGGCACTCGGGCTTTTTATTCTTGTGCAACAATATATTCTTGGCGACCCGCTGGGGCTAGAATGGGCAGGGGCGGTTGCGATGAGTGTTTTTGTGGCATTTTTGGTTGGTTTGGTTTTAATTTCTCAAGCGATTACGGCACTTTATGTTTCTCAAATTCAGATTGAGGCGAAAAATCGTCCGCTTTATGTAATTGACCCGAAAAAATCGAAGGGACTTAGATGAAATATGCGGTTTTAAGCTTTGATGTGGAGGAGTTTGACCTTCCGAGAGAACACGGAGAAGAGATTCCTTTGGAGGAGGGCGTCAGGGTTTCTTCGGAAGGGCTTGAGAAAATTTTAGAAATAATGAAGAAAAGCGAGGTTAAGGCAACGTTTTTTGTGACCGGAAATTTTGCAGAAAAAAATCCGGAGTTAGTTCGGAGAATAGTTCGGGAGGGGCATGAGGTTGCGTGCCATGGGGTTGACCATTTTTTTCCAAAAGAAAGCGACCCTGAAAGGTCGAAAAACATTGTCGAAAAAGTGGCGAGAGTAAAAGTTTTTGGATATAGAGTGCCAAGGATGCAGAAGATTGATTATAAAAAACTTAAAGAGTTGGGGTATGAATATGATTCGAGCGTTAACCCGGCGTTTATCCCGGGAAGATATAATCATTTTAGGGTATCAAGAAAGCCGTTCCGGAAAAATGGGGTCGTTGAAATTCCGACATCGGTAGCAACGAGGCTGAGAGTTCCGCTGTTTTGGCTGGCACTACATCTTTTTCCGCTCTACTTTTATTTGGCGCTAGCGAAGATTTGTCTTCGAGAAACGGGCTTTTTCGCGACGTATTTTCATCCGTGGGAATTTTCCGACCTGTCGAAATTTAGTTCAGTTCCCTTTTATATTAAAAAGAATTCAGGAGAGAAACTTTGCAAGCGACTTGAAAAAGTTGTCGCTAGACTTAAAGAAAGTAATGTTGAGTTTTTGACGTATGGGGAGTTTTGCAAAGAAAGTGATTAACGTCGTTTTAGCGCATTAGAGATTTCTTCGGCTCGCGACTCCCAGGTGTTTGCTTTTGCTTGAGAAAGTAATGTTTCGCGGACTGTGTTGTCCTGTTTTTCTTCAATAGCTTTATGAATTAAATTATTAAACTCTTCGGTGGTTTTGGCGAGGTAAACATGTTTAAAGCCAGAACACTCTCGAAGGTCACGAGTCCCGACGGTCGGAAGGCCCATCGCCATATATTCGAAAAGTTTGACGGGAGATGTTCCTTTGGCGATTTCGCCAGTCCCGAACGGGATAATCGCACAGTCGAAGAAGCTCGAGTATTTTGGTAAATCGGTGTATTTTTTTGGTCCGAGATAATGAAGATTTTTTATGTTTTGGTCGAGGTTTTGGAGTGCATTTTGATAATTTACTCCTAAATAAACGAAATTTAGGTCAGGATTGTTTTTTGCGGAGTCAGAAATAAGTTTATAATCAAGCCAGGGGGCCAATGCGCCATAGTAACCGATAATAGGCTTTTTTGTTTTTAAAATTGGCGTAAGGTCGTCAGGGGGTTCTATTTTGGTAAAGTTATGATAGTTAAAATCTTCCGCGACAACTGCGTTTTTAGACATAATTATTTCGCAATCTTGGAAATGATTTTTTGCTTCGTCGTAAAGTTTGTCTGCGCTAGCTAGAACTAGTGGTTTGAGTTTTGGTAATTTTTCCCAAGTTTCTAATTGATTGAGCATTGAGCCGGAAATGTCTTCATGAAACTCGTCGATATATTCGTAGACTATGTCATAGCCTTGGTTTTTAATTTTTTCGATAATGTCGAAATCAATGTTGGAGACATTATTAAAGAAGAAATAGTATTTTGAGCCTTCTTTAAGCTTGAGTCTAAAAACCGTTTCCCAATTATTGGTCGTCACGAAACTTGAGGAGATTTTGCGAAATTTATGGATTGGTTCGTCTGGTTCCAGATAGATAACAAAGATTCCCTTTTCCGACAGACAGCGCGCAAGATGTTGGGGGCGTTGTTTGAGAGGAGTGTTCCAAGGAATACTGTGCATAACGACAATTTTGTCGAAGTCTTTTGAAAGTTTTTCGATTTTTTTAGCTATAGATTCGTCGCGTCGTTTTCTGATTGTTTTGACCGGAAGATATAACCCTTTAAGGGCGGCTCTTTGAGGGGAGTGTTCTGGGAAGACCACATTAAAGGTGTTTGCAATTTTTTCTGCGGCGCGAAAACGCTTTGAACGGAGGATTTTTTGCATAGATTTGTTTTCTAGAGAAAGTCGTTCGTTTTCCGCAATAAGCTTTTTAATTTCTTCTTTCGTATATTCTTTTATCATTCTAATTTTCTCCTAAAATTGCATCAACGATGCGGCTACTAGCGAAACCGTCGCCGTAAGGATTTTTAGCTTCAGACATAGCAGAGTAGATGGAGCGGTCTGTTAGAAGAAGTTTGGTTTCTTCATAAACGTTTTTTGTGTCAGTTCCGACGAGCTTTAAGGTTCCAGCTTCGATGCCTTCAGGGCGCTCGGTCGTATCGCGTAGGACGAGGACGGGTTTGCCTAGAGAGGGAGCTTCTTCCTGGACACCGCCGGAATCGGACAGAATAATATAAGCGTGCTCCATGAAATTATGAAAGTCGAGGACATCGAGTGGTTCGATTAATTTAATGCGGGCATTATCACCTAAGACTTCTTTGGCGACGGATTGGACTTTTGGATTAAGATGAACCGGATAGACAACTTTTACGTCTGAAAATTCTTCGACGATCATCTTAATCGCTTTGAAGATATTGCGCATGGGTTCGCCAAGGTTTTCGCGGCGATGGGCGGTCATGAGGATAAGACGAGAGTTGCTCGCCCAGTCGAGAACTGGGTTTGAATAGGTCTTTGAGACGGTCGTTTTTAAGGCGTCAATTGCGGTGTTGCCGGTGATGAAAATTTTTTGGTTTTTGTTGAGTCGTTCGGAAAGGTTTTTTTGGCTGGTTTCGGTTGGAGCAAAGAGAAAATCAGCAATTCGGTCGATGATTTGGCGGTTCATTTCTTCTGGAAAAGGCGAGTATTTGTCGTAGGTGCGGAGGCCGGCTTCGACGTGGCCGACGGAGACTTGTTGGTAAAAAGCAGCGAGAGCGGCAGCCATAGCGGTCGTAGTGTCGCCATGAACGAGAACAAGGTCAGGTTTTTCTTTAATAATAACTTCTTCGATGCCTTTTAAAACTTCGGCGGTAATATGCGTCAGGGTTTGGCCCGGCTTCATAATGTTTAAGTCGTAGTCTGGTTTGATTTTGAAGATTTTAAGAACTTGGTCGAGCATGTCGCGATGTTGAGCTGTTACGCAAACGACGGATTTGATTTCTTTGCGAGATTCGAGCTCTTTGACGACTGGAGCCATCTTAATTGCTTCGGGACGAGTACCGAAAATTGAGAGAACTTTTTTAGTCATGATTTTTCCTTTCTTCTATCTTCACAAAGAATAGAACCGTAGAAACTGGCATTATTAATAATAACGAGAACACATATCTAAAAATCCAGGAAATTGGGGAGGCGACTAGGAGAAGCCCTATATAAACGACGACTATCGACAAAGGAATTAGCATTTTATAACGTTTTTTATAAATGAAGACGATGATTGAAACGACTAGCCACCAGCACATGAAGCCGACGCTTGCCATCCAGCTACCCCAAACCGCGCGCGTATTCCCCATTTCGGTATGATGTACGAGTTTGTAAATTACGTCACCAAGGACTTTATAATCGTTAAAATCGGCTTCCATCCAGACATCATCATGAACATGAGAAAGGTCGATTGCCCAAGAAGGCCCTTCTATATACCAGTAAGAATAGGTGTGGAGAATATAGGCTTTGACATAGTTCCAGAAATTATGGCGAAGGACGGAAAACCAAAGCTTTAAGAATTCGGCCTTCTTTTCTTCGACTATGTTTGTAATATAAAAAACACCTTTGACCGGGTCGGCATTCATTGGCTCGTATTTTTCTGCGAGGGCTTCTGGGTTGGCAAACTCTGAAAGCTGTGCGTATTCGCCTTCGGAGAGTCCACCATTTTTTACGGTATAGGCGAGCTGTTGGGCTGGAACACTCATAGATTCCATGAACGGACTACTTGCGATTCCTAAGAGTTTATAGCCTGGTCCTTGAATGAGAGCAGTAAAAACAATAAGTGTACCGAAGGCTAGTGATAAGAGCATACGAGAGCGTTTAAAATAAATTATAAGAATACAGGCAAGAACAATAATGACAAAAACCCCACCGTTTCGGAGAAACGCAGATAGAAGAGAGAAAACGAGGACTAGCAGTGTGGTTTTGAGGCTTAATTTTTTATCTCTTGAAAGAGTGATTAGCTCGCAGAGTTTTATAAATAGAAGAAGGAATACTCCGGAGAACAAAATGTCTTTCCAAATCGTGACTGAGTAGCAGGCGATTATTGGACAAAGCGCAAAGAAGGCGAGCAGGAGATAGCCGATGTAATTTCGGGAGGTCTTTTTTATGATCCAGCAGGCTGCATAACCAAGAATAATAGCAAAAAGAATCATTTGCGTAATAACCGAGACGGCAATCCCGGCGGTCAAGCTTCCAGTGAGCCAGCGGACTGGGTTGATGATAATGGCGAGAAAAAATACATGCAGGACGGGATGCCAATTAGACCAGACGCTTTCGCCGATTGCTTGGCGGATTTCTACGGCACTATCAACAGAAACACCTCCGGGGAAATATGACAAGAAAATAGGTAGCCAACAGACAAAGAGAATACCGGAAAAGATAAACCATTGTTTTAGGCGCTTTTTTTGTTCTAGGGCGTTTGTTTTAGATGGAGTGAAAGCATTTTTGTCTATAGTTCCAAGAAAAGCGACGAAGCCTGCGAGACAAATTCCGAATAAAGCGCCAAAAGGAACTAGGTCAAGAGGCTTGAAACCCATAAAGGCGCCGTCAGGGTAGCCGATTTTTGTTCCTAAAAGAAAAAGAAAAGAGAAAGGGAGGGAGAAAATTAGAGAAAAAATTATGCGTCGGCGAGAGAGATTTTTGAGCGCCTCGAGAACGACGTGATATAAGCCGAACCAAATGATTCCGAGGAGGAGATAGCTTTGAGACCAAAGAAGTCCAAGGGAATAAACGAGACCAGTAGTCAAGATAGCGGAAATTATTGCAGATGTGGCAGCCTTATGAGAAAGAAATAGGTTTTTAAGTTCGTTTACTTTATTTATCATGTTGTGCAAGGAGATTAAGATTAATTTCAAAAAGCTGACGATGTTTTTTGGCGATAATGTCGAGGATTAATCCAGTCGAGAAAGAAAGTGACGACAGGACGAGCAAGATAGTCGAAACGATTAAAGTTGGGAAGCGGGGGACTAGACCAGTCTTGATAAATTCAGAAACGATTGGGACTCCGAGAGCAAGAGCGGCTATTAAAAAAATCATGCTGACCAAAGAGAAAAACATCAGTGGCTTATATTCTCTAACCATATTAAAAATGGTGAGGAGAACTTTGAAGCCATCACTGAAGGTGTTTAATTTTGAAGGACTGTCAGCTGGACGGTCTTTGTATTCGATTGGGAAAGATTCTATGTTCATTTTTTTATCGAGAGCATGAATCGTCATTTCGGTTTCGATTTCGAAACCATCGGAACAAACTGGAAAAGATTTTACGAATCTTCTAGAGAAGGCTCGGTATCCGCTCATAATGTCTTGAACATTGGAGTGGAAAATAACGTTAATCGTTTTTCGTACAAGAATATTGCCGAAATTGTGTCCGAATCTTTTGTTTTCAGTAAAATAGGTCGAGTTGAGTCTATCCCCAACAATCATGTCACCACCTTCATTAACGAGTTTAACCATTTTTCTTGCTGATGTGGCAGAATAAGTATTGTCTCCGTCAACCATAATATAGACGTCAGCGTCGACATCTCGGAACATGGAGCGGACTACGTTCCCCTTTCCTTGGCGTTTTTCTTTTATCACGATTGCGCCGGCCGAGCTGGCAAGTTTTGCACTTTTGTCGGTCGAGTTATTGTCGTAGACAAAAATATCAGCCTCGGGAAGTTCTTTTTTGAAGTCTTTGACAACTTTTTCAATTGTTTTTTCTTCGTTATAGCACGGAACTAAAACTGCAACTTTTTTGGCTTTTTTGACCATATCTTTATTATTATAACATATTCTCTTATGACGTAATGCTAGATAATAAAAGCTAGACCGTCATAATCTTTCTTTGAGGTCTTCGCGAATAATTGTCGAAGAAATGCCTTTGGTGTATGGGATGTAAATGACCTCTACTCCGAGTTGTTTCATTTTTTCTTCGATGTCGTTGTAGTAAGATTTGCCTTTGTGGTCTTCACTAAGGAAAAGTATATTAAAACCGTATTTTTTGAGAGCGCCAAAATCTCGTTCATCATCAGAGAGCTCGGCGCGGTCGACATATTTTATCGCGCGAATGACCGCTAGGCGATTTTGTTCGCCGATGATTGGATATTTGTTTTTTTGCTTGAACATAATTTCGTCCGGCGTAACGTCGACGATGAGATAATCACAATGTTTCTTTGCTTCGCGAATGTAATTAAGGTGTCCGACGTGGAATAAATCCCAACATCCGCCGAGATAACCGATTTTAACTTTTGACATGTTTGATTTTCCCTTCTATTTTGTATAATTTTCTTGCTAACTTGTAGAGTTTGCCCTTTTGATAATCTTCAAGCGAAGATTGTTGATTTGAAATGGTCTGGGACTTTTCTGCGATAGTGTTTTTATAAGAATTAATAATTTGATCATGAAGGTTAGCATAGTCACTTGCGTCTGGATGATAGAGGAAGAAGTTAATGGCAGCTAAATAGCCGTCTATGCCAGTGTGGTATTCCTTTGGAAATAGACTTTTATTAAGCTCTTGTTGTTTTACTATGGTATTTTTAGATAAGGCTTCTTTGACGGTGCTTAAAATATGTTTTGGATTTGAACAGTAGGGTAGGTAGCCGGATTCTACGAGTTTGAATTGAGTCGTATGGATGTCGTAAAGCTTAAATAAATCTAGGTCGTGTGCGAAAATTAAACACGGGACGCCGGCAAAAACGGCTTCGGCGATAGCAGATGAATTGCCAAAAATACAGACGTCTGATTCGAGGATGCAGTCGGAGAGGTTAGTTTCTGGGCCGTAGTAAGCATCGGCAAGGGCTTCAAGTGTTTCTCGTTTTGTTTGGTTCTCCTTGAGAAATTGCGTGCCGTGATGGCCTTTAATGACGACTTGATATTTTGTCTTTAAGATTTTTATGACTTCTACTATTTCGTCGACGGAGTCGTCATCGTTATAAGTCGGAGCAAAAAGAACTTGGGGGCGAATATGTTTAAGGACTTTTCGTTTTTTACCGAAAAAGCGAAGGTTGTCGACTGGAAAAGTTTTGCCGTAGGCGGAAAGAAGATTGGAGGTGGTTGTACTTTGGCAAAGAAAACCATGGAACTTTTCCATGGTTGCTGGGGTATACGTAAGGCTGGGTTTAGTGTTAAGAGTGCCATATTCATATTTGAGTAAGAACCTAGCTTTAATAATGCCATCAATATATGGCGTAAGATAGATGTCAAAAACTTTATCTGGAAAAGCATTAATTGGTTTTGGTAAAAAACCATAAGACTGAATGAGTTTTATCGTATTTTCTGCAATATCTTTAAAGCCACTGGTGTCGGTGGTAAATTTATCCGTGACAATTTCTAGGCTGTAGTTGTCGTTATTTTTAAGGTTTTCTAAAAGTGGTAGTAGAGAAAAAAGCTGAACCTCGCTTTGAATGTGTACGGCTATGGAGGGTTTTTTCTTACTCATTTTAAAATTATATCATGATTTATATAAAAAACTAGAGGGCGAATATTTTCCACTTCTGATGCTCGTTTCCGACATCGGTGTAGATTTGGACGTTAGAAATACCATCGGCAACATCTAGGACAAAGTTAGGGCTACATGCGTTATGAATTGTTATTGTATCGTCTTGGTTTTCTGTAAAATTCCAGCGTTGAGCGCAAGTTAGGTTTTGTCCGTGTTGCCAAATGTTGCGTTTGTTCTCGAAAATACCGCCAGAAACATCAAGGAGCATATTGGTTTTATTGTTGATGATGATATAGTAGTCGTCGATTTTTTTGATGGTCCATTGACTAGACGCATCATTACCGTTAGTTAGCTCGATATTCGCATAATCGTCTTCGCTCGCCACGGATAGTGTTTTAGTTTTGTCAGCGCCGTAAACTATGCTGACCAGACCAGAAAACCTATCGCTCGTAGCAGGGCGCAATATCCATTTTTGATGGGCGTTATCATAGTTAGTTTTGGAATAGATTTGGACATTGGTTTTACCATCAGCTAAATCTAACACATACGTATCATCGCAGGCGTTTTTGACGGTGACGGATTGGTCAGAGTTGCGGTCAAAAAGCCAGCGTTGAGCGCAACTATTATTTGACTTGTATTGCCAGATATTGGTTTTATTGGCGATAGCTCCGCCGGATATATCTATGAGTTTTTTGGTCGCGAGATTTTTGATAATATAGTAGTCGTCTATATACTCGACGGACCACATTTGTGACTTTTTATTTGCATCGTATTCGAATGTTTGGATATTTTCTGTGCCATAATCAACCCCGATTGTTTGAGTCTGTGCGCCGGAATAAAGAATGTTATAGACACCCGAGAAATCTTCTGCATCTGGAGCCGTTTCTAGACTCCACTTCTGATGCTCGTTTCCGACATCGGTGTAGATTTGGACGTTAGAAATACCATCGGCAACATCTAGGACAAAGTTAGGGCTACATGCGTTATGAATTGTTATTGTATCGTCTTGGTTTTCTGTAAAATTCCAGCGTTGAGCGCAAGTTAGGTTTTGTCCGTGTTGCCAAATGTTGCGTTTGTTCTCGAAAATACCGCCAGAAACATCAAGGAGCATATTGGTTTTATTGTTGATGATGATATAGTAGTCGTCGATTTTTTTGATGGTCCATTGACTGAGTTGACTAAACTTTGAGCTTTGGCCGATTTGAATATTGCTGTAGTCATCTTGACTGGACAGAGTAAGTATTTTGTTGGTATCTTCGAAATATTTAATAATATACGAGCCGGACCAGTCTTTAACTAATGCTAGTTCTTTTGCGGGGGAGATTTGCCATTCTTGGTGTTCGTTAAAATTTTCGGTTTTTTTGTAAATTTGGACGTTTTTGTCCCCGTTTTGTAAATCAAGGACAAAGTTCGGATTGCAATAATTATAGATAACTATGTTTTCTGATGTTCCCTTGCCAAATATCCATTGTTGTGCGCAACTCGAGTTGATGGTATATTGCTGAACGTTGGCTTTGTTGATGAACGTCCCGCCAGAGACGTCTAGGGCTTTGTTGCTTTGTTCATTAATTATAATATAAAAACCTTCGATGGATTTTTCTATTTTCCATCTGTTTGAAGCGTCCGACGACGAGAAGGTGGCGACCTGGATGTTCGTCCCGACATTTTCTATGTTGATTGTTCTATTGTCGTCGCCAGAGTAGAAAATGTTATAGGTTCCGTCTTCTAGGTCAACTTTTTCAATGTCGTCTAGTGTAATTTGTTTGACGCCGGGGTCGGTTGGGTTGCCGAACCAGTCGGAGAAGTATAGGTAGAAGTTGCGGTTGCCGTAGGCACCACAGGAAGCAGTGCCGTAGCCAGCGGCGAGCGCGCCAGCGTTGGGTTGGTAAGGTGTGTAACGATAAAGCGAGCTGGTGGCGAGATTTTGGATGTTGACGACGGAACCACCGCAGTCGCGATTTGGGTTGTAATAAATATAGTTTTCTCCTAGCGGATAATTTGTCCAGCCGCCGTCAAGAACTATACGGAAAAGCTCGGCGGCTTTTTTGAGCTGGTTTTTGAAGCCGTAGTATTTTTCGTTGCACGGGGCCGTATCGGGGCAGCCGTAGCCGGTCGCGACTTTATACTGGCGAGAGTTGGGCCAGGAGTCAGTAATAAGGCCTTGTTCTTTTTCGAGAAGAACAATGAGAACTTGGGGATTTATGTTGTATTCGTGGGAGACTTCGTAGATGACTTCGGCGGCGGTTTGGCCTTCGCCTTCGGGGAGATTAGCACCATAAATGACGCCGTCGCCAAAACGTTCTTCGGCAAGACAGACAAAATGACCGTCCTCGATATGGTATGAGACCGACGTATACCAAGAAGCCTTATAAGTATCGGTATTTCTGCAATTTCCCTTCGCCTTTAAAAAGGCGTCAATTTCTTCTAAGGTCATAGAATCAACATTACTCATAGCGTAATCGGAAATAATGTTTCCTGGGTCGAAATTAGCAAGCGAGGCGGCGGAAATAAATCTAGGAAATTTTAGGCCGAGAAACGTCAGCGTGGCGACGAACACAAACAAGAAACTGGTTAAAATGATTTTGGACTTCTTAGACATTAGTTTATACTCCCGGTTATAAGTCCGGATTTTGAACCGGAAGTGATGTTGATTTGGATGGAGAGCGGGCGAGAAAAGTTAGACAGTTCAGAGGCAGGTATGTCAAAACCTTCGCAGGAGGACGTGGAGACCTCTGGGACGACGGAAGCGGTCTTAGAGAGCGAGCGGGAGCCGTCGGAAACAGTTAAGGAGCAGGTGCCGGAGGAAAGATATTGGTCAATATTAACGCGCAAGAGGAGTTTGTCGCCGGAAAAGCGAGCAGTCGAAAGCGTGCCAGTCAACGTCTCTGATAAATTTGGGTTTTTTCCTTCGTATTGTTCGGGGGTTTTTCCGTCGGGATTGTCGGCGACCGAGTCGGAAGTTTCGTCATGAGAAGAGGAAGCAGAAGTAGCAGAGTCGGGTTTTGGAGTGTTCTCGGTCGGGAGAGCGTCGGGAGTCGGAGCGGAGTATTTGTCGTCGAGGTATTTGGCGCAGGCGAACCCAGCAAAGATAACAAGAAGAATGATAACTAAGAAAAAGAGCGGGGCTTTATAGAAAGGACGATGACGGCGAAGAGATTTTTTCTTTTTGTTTTTTGACATGACCATAATTCTCCTAAGTTAATTATAGCATAAGAGTTTAAATAGCAAGTAAAAAAGTTATAGCTCGGACTCGAGGTCGAGACCGAGAATCTCGGCGGCTTTGAGGAGAAGCTCGATTTCGTCTTCGGACTCGGAGGAGACGATTTTTTCGTTGAAGAGTTTGACGGTTTCGGGGTGGGTAGTGTCGACGACCTCAAGAGAGCGAGCGACGCCGTCGGTTTTTTTAAGAGCGCCCTTTTCCACAAGGTTTTCCACATGCTCAGCGACAGCAGAAACAGAGGAAAGCCCGAGACCGGACATGATTTCGCGATAAGTAGGGGCGAAACCTTGGTCTTTAGAGAAAGCGGAAATAAAGTCGATAATCTGCTTTTGTTTTTTGGTCAATTTTACGCTCATGTATGTTATAATATTACAACAAATGGTCAAAGAAGAAAAGACAATAGATGGGTTCCCGGTTCGGGATGTCAAAGATTCTAGACTGGTGTCTAAATCGAAAGCGAAAAAGTTAAACCAGAACAAAAAGCTGAAAGCGAAAAATGTTTTGGTGGTTTCTGGGAACGACCCGTTAGTGAGTGGCGGACATAAGAAAAGCACACAAACGAATAGACAGCAAAAGAAAGCCATTAAAAAGACGGCGGCGCGAATGACAGACATAAGGCCCGCGAAACACACAAAGGCAACTAAGTCGCCAAAAAGAATAGTAGTGAGCGAGACGCACGAAGAAGAAGTGCGGAGTGAAGAAAAAGAGCTGGAGCGCGCACAGGCGCATGAGGATTTTTTGGCGCCGGTGGAAACGTTTGGGTTTTCTGAAGAAGCGAAAGAGACGGACGAGGGGTTGGTGGAGGAAGTTGAGACCGAAGAAGTCGTGGAGATAAAAAAAAGTAAGAAAGCGCTGAAAGAGGCAAAGAAACAAGCCGAAAAAGAACGCAAAGAGCTTAAAAAACAAGCGAAGAAAAAATCGAAGGCGGGAAAAGTTGTAAAAATTATACTTCTTGTTCTTTTGGTTTTATTTTTTGGGGCGGGAGCGTATTTGTATTTTTGGGGAAATAGTTTGATTAAAAAGATGACGGGCGGAGAGGGGGATGTTTGGAGTGCGATCGGAGCGATAACAAAGGAAACTTATGAGCCACTCAAAACAGACGGAAACGGACGCACGAATATTTTGGTTTATGGAACGAGCGGATATAACATGAGCGGAGAGACTTCTGGCGGGGCGAAGCATGATGGGTCGCAACTGACGGATTCTATTATGGTGGTGTCGATTGACCAAGAGACGGGAGATATGGCGATGGTGTCACTGCCGAGAGATTTGAAGGCAGGATATACTTGTACGGCAACCGGGAAGGTGAATGAAGTGTATTGGTGCGCGATGTTAAACAGCACGGACGAAGCGGACGGAGCGAGGGCGCTTCAGGCGAAGATAGCTGAGATATTAGGGATAGATACACAGTATTATGTACATATGAACTGGGGGGCGCTTGTGAGTATTGTGGATACGCTCGGAGGGGTGACGGTGACGTTAGATGAAGATATAAACGATAGAAACTGGACGGGAGCAGTGTATCGGGCGGGAGAGACGGTGACGTTGAATGGTGAGCAGGCGCTTGGGTTAGCGAGAGCAAGGCACGGGACGGCGTATGGCGATTTTACGAGGGGCAATAGTCAGCAGAAGATTTTGATTGGAATAAAGAATAAGGTCGTGGAGAAGGGGCTGGGGTTGACCGAGGCGCTGAGTATTTTGAGCGCGCTTGGAGATAATTTGAGAACCAATTTGAACATGGAAGAAATAAAGACCGGGATGAATTTGTTGGAGAAGTTTGATATAGAGAATATTAGACAGATAGCGTTGGTGGGGGAAGACAGTAGTTATATGACGACGGCGAATATTGACGGGATTAGTTATGTGGTGCCGAGGGCGGGAGTGAATAATTATGGAGTAATTCAGGAGTATGTGAGGAGGATGTTGAGTAGTAATCCGACAGAGAGGGAGGGGGCGGAGATATTAGTGCTTAACGGGACAGGGGAGTCGGGGGTAGCCGCCGAGGAGAAGGCGAGGCTTGAGAAGAGGGGGTATAGTGTGAAAGAGATTGCGAACGCGCCGGAGGGGGAGTATAGCTATGATGAAGATATAGAGGTGTACGATACGAGTGAGGGGGCAAAGCCGGAGACAAAGGTGGCGCTAGAGAAGTTTTATGGGGTAGAGATGAAGAGCGAGGCGGAGTTGCCGAATGGGATTTCTGGTGTAGGGTATGATTTTATTATTATCGTGGGGGATAGTAGCTTAGAGTAGATTGGGGGGCGGGGGTTGCGCAAAAATTACAGGATAGTGCGGGAGAGTTTTTGCGCAAAAAGAAGGTAGCAGAAACAGGAGGGGGCGTGGGAAGAGTGAGGGCTGAGAGGGGTTAGGGGCGGTTTGTTTATTCCCCGTCGGGGAGTTTGGAGATAATCAAAACCCGGTCGTGGCCTTCGCCTTCGGAGTGAGTGGTGATGTCGGAGTAGTCTTCGGCGAGTTTATGGACGACACGGCGGTCGGCGGCGTTGAGGTTAATCGTCATAGGTTCGCCAGTGGCGCGGACTTTTTTAATCCAACCCTCGGCACGCTCGGCGATACGGTCGGCACGTTGGCGTTTGTAGTCGGCGATGTCAATATTGACGCGAGTGACCTCGGCATTTTTAGAGACAAGAGTTTGACTGACGACGTGTTGGAGACAACGGAGATTTTCTGCGTTTTTGCCGATGAGTAAAGAGTTCATAGAAGTCGAGGGAACGTTGAGTTGGATAACTTCGTCGTCAATCGTGGAATAGACGGCAACGTTAATGCCAAAAAACGATAAGAGGTCTTCTAGATATTTGGTGGCGTAGCGAATTGATTCATCTTTGTTCATATTATCTCCTTTTCTTTTTATTATCTTTTGCGGAGATATGAGTGATTTTGGTGCCGGTTTTTTTGTTTTCTATAACTTCTGCTTCTTTAATATGTTTAAGCTCGCGCAGGACGGCGCGGTCGGCGGAGATTTCCATTTCTTGCTCGGCTTTATCGAGGACAATTTTCTGCTGAATAAAGGTGATGATGTTGGACAAGAAATAATAAAGCACCAACGCACCGGGGAGGTTTATCATGATGAGGAGGAGCATAATCGGCATCATGTAGGACATTTGGGCGGCAGAGAGGTCGTTGATTTCTGCTTGGTCGGGCTCCTTGCCATGGCTAGCTTCTTTCATGATTTCGCGGAAAGATTTGGTTTTGGACTTTCCGGAAGGTCTTTGTTGGCGGGCGATAAGATATTGAGAGAACGCCGCGAGAACCGCAAAAGCCAACATGACTAAGCTAGACTTTGAACTGAAGCCGGGTTTAGCTTCGAGATTGACTAGGCCGAAGAGAGTAGGGTGAAAATCGTATGTGGGTTCTGTGCTTCCCTGCTCGTCTGTGTTATTTTCTGACGCATCTATGTTTTCTGTGGATGCGTCTATGTTTTTCTCGGAGTCGTCTGTGTTTTCTTGGGCTGTATCTGTGGTGGTTTCTGCGGCCTTAGCCTCTAGATATTGGTTTTGGAGGGCGATAACTTCGCTAATGCGGGAGCCTTCGGTTTTAACAAAAGAGTAGGCGCGGAGGTCGAGATTTTTTTCGGCGGTCGGGACGGTGACCATGACACGGATGGCACTGAAGAGGGCGATAAAGATAGGAAGCTGAATAAGGAGGGAGAGAACAGAGCGGAAGGGCTTAACATTATAACGTTTGTAGAGATCCATGGTCTGAAGAGACTCGAGCTGGCGGTTGCCGTTGCAGTTCTTTTTTATTTCGGCAAGCTCGGGCTGGAGCTTTTTCATGAGCTTGGTCTGGTGAAGCTGACGCTTGACGAGGGGCCACATGCAGAACTTGACGAGAATAACAAAGAGAATAATCGCAAGACCAAAATCGCCGACGTAATTATAAATAAAGAAGAGGATATTAGTGATGGGGCGAACAATGAGAAAATCTATCAGGCGAAACATGGGACTATTGTAGCATACTTTCTTCGACAAGAGAGCGAATTAAGGCGCGGAGAGAGTCGAAAGACATGTCTTTGACCTTGGCGTCGTAAATAACGAAGACATAATCGCGGGCGGGTTTTATCTTGTCAAAGTCGGCACGGATAGCTTCATAAACACGGCGACGGACACGATTGCGACCGACGGCGGATTTGATGACTTTTTTAGAGATAACGACGGCGAAACGAGTAGCGCCACGTTCGTTGTCATTAAAAACAAGAGAAATAGCGGGACGACGGAGGGTTTTTCCGTGGCGATAGGTGTATTTTACGCCACCTCGGGAGTGGAAACGGTATTTGGAGCTTAACATATAATATATATTATATAATATTCTAGGAAAAAGAAACAGCCTGGGCGAGCCAGGCGGTTTTTAGTAAGTGAGCTGTTTGCGACCTTTGAGGCGGCGGCGTTTCAAGACGAGGCGACCGGCATGGGTGGCGTTTCTCTTCATGAAACCATGCTCGACCTTACGTTGGCGCTTATGAGGCTGGTAAGTACGTTTAGGCATGGAAGTAATAATATCCTATACTTTTAATAATATCAAATACTTGTTTTATTATACATCAGTTTTCCACCTAAATCAAGGAGTTTTCCACAAAGAAACAGGTAAGGGGTAAAGATGCGAGTAAGTTCTTCCCTGTTATTTGAGAAAGTATTAGACAATGAAAAAAGAGAAGATAAAGATGTGGAAAACTTTGGGAATTTGGTATAATGAGGAAAAAGAGGAGGTCTAGAGAAGTGTTTGATGTGTTTCAGAATGTCCTGGCAGAGGTGGCGCGGGAGATTTCTGACGCTTCGTTTAAAACGTGGTTTAAAGACGTGGAGCTGACGACGCTAGACAAAAACGAGGGGGTGGCGGTGATTGGGGCGCCAAATGTGTTTGTAGTGAAACAACTTGAGGCGAAGTACCGAGACCTTTTAATGACGGCGTTTTCGCACAATAAAATTGAGCTAAAACAAATAGATTTTACGGTTAAGTCGAATAAAAACAAGGTAAGGTCAAGAGAGGTGAGGGGTGAGGACGGCTCACTGATTGGGGGAAGCGAGAGGTTGGTGTCGGCAAGAGAGGTGGCGGAGCATATTAGCGTGCCGAGGATGCCGATAAAAACATTTACGACGGGACTAAACACAAGATACACGCTGGAAAACTTTGTGGTGGGGAGCAACAATGATTTGGCGGCGGGGGTGGCTAAAAGAATCGTGGAGCAGCCGGGAGGAAAATATAATCCGTTCTTTCTTTATGGTGGGCCGGGGCTTGGGAAGACGCATCTTGTGCAGGCGATAGGAAACGCACTACTCGAGAAAGACCCGAAGCTGAAGGTGCTTTATATACCGATGAACCATTTTTATTCGGAGTTTATAAATTCGATTCGGTCGGGCAAGGGGGAGGAGTTTGTGAAGAAATATCAGAAGCTAGACGTGCTGATTATTGATGACTTTCAGTTGATTATCGGGAAGGATAGGAGTCAGGAAGAGTTCTTTAATATATTTAATGACCTACATCAAGCGAATAAACAGATAATTGTGACGTGCGACAGGTTGCCAGACCAAATAAAGACGCTAGACACAAGGCTGTCAACGAGGTTGACTTGGGCGGGGGCGTACGACTTGCAGTTCCCTGGTTTTGAAGATAGGTGCGCGATACTGAAGGCAAAGGCAGAGTTTATGGGGCAGATGATTGAAGACGAGGCGATTGAGTTTATCGCGGACAATGTAAAGACAAATATTCGCGACCTTGAGGGGGAGTTTCAAAAGATGATGGTGACGGCGGAGATAAGAGGAATGACGCCGCTAGAGCTGATAAACGAGGGGTTTGTTTCGGGGTCGATTGTACAAAAGAAAAGGAACATAACGGCGAGACAGGTAGTGGAGAAGGTTGCTAAGTATTATGACTTGACAGTTGTGGAAATGACCGGGAAGAGTAGGGTGAGTAATATAAAGACGGCGAGACAAGTAGCGATGTATCTTTTATCGAAGGAGCTTGGGATGAGCACGACGAAGATTGCGCCGGAGGTAGGGGTAAAAGACCATACGACGGTGATGAATGGGATTAAAAAAATTGAACGCGACCAGAAAAATGATTTTAGGCTGAGAGACCAAGTGGAGCAGATACGGGAGGCGGTGTATGGGTAAAAGTTTTGAACGTGAGGCTCAGGACGGAGTTTGGGGGCATAAATTAGGCGTTAAATATTTGAACACAAAAATTATTCGAACGCAAGAAATGTGGAAAAAGTTGTGGGAAAGTGTGCGAAGAAGTGGGTGGGAGGGGTGTGGAGTAGGATGTTCGGTAGTGGAAAAAATTTGTTCGGGTTGTTCGGTTTGGTGGGAAAGTGTTCGGGTTGGTGGGGAAAATGGGGGAGGTTGCGAGAAAGTTGCGAGGAAAATAAATGCGAGGTTTAAGCGACGAGGAGTGAGAATTTCATGATTTCCACGATTTGCACATAGTCTACTACAACTACTACTAAATAAATTAAAGGAAGGTTTCTAAAATATTAAATTAGGAGGAATATGGAGATTGAAGTTGATTCTGGTAAGCTAGCTAAGACATTAGGAGTGGTATCGAGGGTAGCCGCAGGAGCGAAAGCTACACTACCGATATTAAATAATGTTCTTATAAGAGTAGATGAGGGGAAGGTGAGTTTATCGACGACCAATTTGGATATGGCGATAGTAGCTTATCTTCCGGTGTCGGCGAGTAAAGACGGAGTAATAACCGTGCCAGCTAAATTACTCGCGGAGTTTACGTCGAATTTGCCGAAGGGGGAGCTAGTAAAAATGACGGCCGAGGGGACGAAAATAACAACAAAGGCGGGGAGATATTCTTCAGTATTAAACGGGACGGTGGCGGATGATTTTCCAGAACTGCCAGGGATAGACGAGGGGAGTGCGGTGAAGTTTAATATTGGGGTGGATGAGTTTAGAGTGGGGGTGGCACAGGTGATGGTGGCAACATCGAACGACATGACGCGACCGGCGCTTACGGGGGTGTATTTTAATACGGATGGGAATGTGCTTTATATTGCGGCGACAGACGGGTATAGGTTGGCAGAGAGGAAGCTAGTGGAGAAGGTGGAGAGCGAGGTGAAGGCGATTGTGCCGGCTAGTTCCCTGTCGGAGGTGATGCGCTCGATTGGTGAGGAGACGGAAGAGGTAGAGGTGTTGTTTGATGAGGCACAGGTGAGGTTTAGGCTGGGGGAAATTGAGATTACGTCGAAGCTGATCGACGGGAGTTTTCCAGACTATAGGAAGCTGATTCCGGAGACGAGTGAGGCGGAGGTGAAGGTGGAAAAGAAAGAGCTAATGAGGGTGACGAGGCTTGCGGCGTTGTTTGCGAGAGAAGTTGGGGGGTCGATTGTGCTGGAGGCGAAGACGAGTACAGGGACACTTGGGGTGGCGTCGGTGGCGAATGAATATGGGGAAAATAGTTCGGAAATAGAGACGGAAGTGAGTAAAGACGAGAGGGTGACACTGAACTCGAAGTTTTTGATGGATGTCCTGAACGTGCTCGAGGAAGAGTCGGTTTTAATTGGGTTTTCTGGGAAGCTATCGCCAGTGATTGTAAAAAATGAGAAGAGCAGGAATTATACGCATATTATTATGCCTCTAAAGTCGTAAGATGATTATAAAATCGGTTAAGTTGACAAATTTTAGGAGCCACAAGGAGTTTTTGTTGTCGTGCTGGAAAGAGACGACGATGATTTCTGGGGAAAATGGTGGCGGGAAGACTTCGATACTGGAGGCGATTTATGAGGCGGCGCGGGGGAAAAGTTTTAGGGCGGTGGATAAAGACATTGTGAAGCGGGGGGAGGGGTTCTATAGGGTGGAGATGGAATATGTGGGGGGAGAAAAAGTGGTGGTGGTATATGAGGTGGAAAACGAGAAAAAGACGTTTCTTGTAGGCGATAAAAAGACGGCGAGACTACCGAAGAAATATAAATATCCGATTGTTTTGTTTGAGCCGAGCGACCTGAATCTAGTCGCAACGTCGCCGGGAAAGAGGCGGGACTATTTTGATAGGATGATAGGGCAACTTGATGAGCGATATGGGGGATGGGTGTCAAAATATAATAAGGCACTGAGGCAGAGGAATGAGCTGCTCAAGACGGAGGGAGTGAGGCGAGATGAAATGTTTTCTTGGAATGTGCTGCTAGCGAAATTTGGGACGGAAATTTGGCGAGCGAGGGAGGGGGTGGTGGAGAAAATAAATGAAAAATTGACGGAAATTTATCGTTCGATTTCGGAGAACGCGGACGCGCTCAAAATTCGGCTAAAAAGAGACTTAGAACAGGGGGGAGAGAGCGGTTTTTTGAGGAAATTGGAGGAGAATTTTGAACGAGATAAAATTATCGGGCATACGAGTTTTGGAGTGCATAGGGATAATTATGAATTTTGGTTTAACGGGGTTTTGGCGGAGGGGTCGGCGAGTAGAGGGGAGGTGAGGAGTATGGTGGTGGCACTGAAGTTTATTGAGGCGGAGATGATTTTGAAGGAGCTTGGGAAGCCGCCTGTGGTGTTGCTTGATGACGTTTTTTCTGAGTTAGACGAAACGCGCCAGAAAGCGTTAGTGAGGAACTTTAAGAGAAATCAGGTGATTATTACGAGCGTGGGGGCGGTGGAAGACGAAGTTTAATCTCCGTATTCGACGGAATAAGTAATGTCATAATCTTCTATGTTAGAGTTGGTGTTTTTGATGAAGTCTAAAATGTCATTTTTAACGAGAGTAGCTTTTTGGTTGCGTTCGCTGAAAGCGGTTTCGTAAGAGTGGATAAGAATAGTGGCTTCGATTTTGGGTTTTTCGCCGGTTAGGTCGGTTGCGACGAGGGAGAAATTGTTGGAATAGTATGGAAGATAGGTGATAAGTGGGAGGGTTGAGCCGACGGCGTCGGAGAAGACGTCGGTGCAGGAAAAATTGGGGTAGATGATTTCGTCGGTGCTTCCTAAACAGCGAACAACGACAGGATAGCCAGAAGTGGCAGTTTTAGATGAGGACCATTCGGCGGAAACGCGATAAGACTGTTTTATGGACGGAATGTCGACGATGAAAGATGCAGAATGGATGGTGTCGGTATCGTTGTAGGTGATTGACTTGCGACGGACTTTGGCGCCGGAAGTGGGGGTGGCTGAGGAATCTGATAAGTTGGAGCTTATGGTGTTATAAAGTTGGGAAGTGATGAGATTTTTATAATCTTTGGATAAGCCGGAAACGAATGATAAGCCGGAAATGGAGGTAAAATCTCCGTAGGGGTTATTAGATGAACTGAGACTAGTGACTAAGAAAATAATTAGTGCGGTGGTAATAAGTATAAAAGTAACGATGAGGAGGGGGCGGGAGTTTTTACTGCCGATGAATTGTTCGAACTTTGAAATTGGTTGCATGGTCTCCTTATTTTGAGATGATGGCTTGTAATTTATCGACGTCTACGTATTGGTCGAGATAAGCGAAAGTGCCGTTTGGACCGTATTTTGTGTTGACGAAGTCACTACGGCTATAATGGGCAACATTGGTGACTCCGGTGCTGCCGTAGTATGCCTCCATAACCGTAATATTGTCGCCATTAACTGCAAGAACGACGCCAGTGTGTCCACATAGTGCATCTCCACACATAGTGACACCATCAGTAATAGAGAAGACGGCGAGCGGGCGCGGTTCGCTTCCGGTGGTGATGTTAATGTTGTGTTGACGCAAAGTTTGGTTGTTTTTTAGGTTAGTGACAACATCGCGACCATTACCCCAGGGTCCTGGGTATTTGACGCCAGTGAAGTATTGAACGTACCAAGCGACGAGACTGACGCAGTTCCACTTGCCGTAGGGGAGGTTCCATTCGGAGGCGGAAACGGAGCTACTTTTGTAGAAGTTGACGATGGATTGCGCCTCTGAATCTGTGAGGCCACTAATGGTGGTAGGGGGGGTGCAAACTTCGGTGGTTCCGCCTGAAGTTGAAGAGCCGAATCCGTCAAGGTAAGTCATAACGGCGAGAGCGCCAGCTTGACCGTTAGGCGTTCCTTGGAGGTTGTTGTATTTTATGTTGTTTTTTACGTCGTAAGAATCGGCGTAGAGCCAAAGCATTTCTATAGGGTGGTCGCTGTCGTAGCCCGCCATGGCATATGGCGAGTGGTTCCAGGTGCTGTCGGGATAGCCGGCGTCGTATGCGTTTTTATACATAGCACCGCGATTGTAGGCGAGGAAAGCTATGCCCCACTCAGCGAGAGAGGAAGATGCAGTTAAGTTTATGCCGTAAACTTCTTTGACGTTGTTTTTGAGGATGTTGGCGGCGGTGAGGGCGTCTTCGTTGGGGTCGCTACTGATGTGGACGCCGTCGATGTTGATGTGGTCGGTGAGCTCTTCCCCATTGGTCATGCTACGGTTGGGGTTCATACTGGCTTCGCGGAAGTGGATGGCAGCGAGAGCTTGCCACGGGAGATTAGTGGCATTAGCGGCATAAGTGTAGCGCGCCATGTTTTGGGTGGCTAAATCTTTGACATTTTGGACTTCTATGAACTGGATGGTGGTCGACGGGAGACTAGAGGAGGTTTCTACGGAGACGGTGGTGCAGGTGCCGGGGATGGTGATATAAGACGAACCGCCGCCGGTGCCGGTGGGGTTGTAGAAGATGATGTTGTTTTGGCCGAATTCGCGACGTTGAGTCGGGGTGATGGCGGAGACGGAAAGGGGGCAACCGAGAGAAATTATGGTTGCCAGAAAAATGGCAAAAATGCGAGAAATGACCTTATGCATTAAGGAAATTATAAAGAAAATCTAGACATCTGTCAATATTGCGGTCTTTAGGTGTGGTTTAGTGGATTATTCGCGAGCATTGGGGTTGGTGGTGATGAGAGATTCTTCGGTTTCTGAGGCGACGATTTGGATGTGGACGTGGTTAGCTCCGGCGAAGAAGAGGCCGTGGCCGATTGGAAAGTTGGCGAGGCGCTTTTTTTCTACGTCGGTAAGCTTAAAGACATCGGAGAGAACGTCGACGGCGGAAGCGGATTGTTTAAGGAGGAGTTGCATGGAGGAGTTGGCGACGATAGCGCGGCCCATGCGTGAGCCCATAAAATCTTCGACGTCTTGGGTAATAGTCGTGAGACCGAGGTAGTATTTTCTGGCGCGCTTGGCGAGGGAGAAGAGGAAGTTGGCGGAGTCTTCAAATTGCATGAGTTGCCAAGCCTCGTCGACGATGAGGAGGCGGCGTTTTTGTTCGGCGCGGACGACGTTCCAGATGTGGGAGAGGACGATATACATGGCGACGGGGCGAAGCTCGTCTTCGAGGTCGCGAATGTTAAAGACAATCATGTTGTTGTTGATGTTGACGTTGCTTTGTTGGGAGAAGATACCTGCGAAGGTGCCGGTGGTGTATTTGCGCAAGCGTTGAGCGAGGGCGGGGCCGGTGCCTTCCATATGAAGAAGGGTGTCGTATAAGTTGATGATGGTCGGAGGGGTGGATTGGTGAGTGAGGGGGTCGGAAGTGATGCCAGCACGAGCGTAGGTGTCGATAAGAGCTTGGTCGAGGTCGGCTTCTTCGGAAGGAGTGAGAGCAGGAGTGGTGGTGCCGTTAGCGGAAGTTTGACCGCCGCCAATCATGAGGCGAAGAAGGCCGTGGAGTGTGACGAGATTAGCGCGGAGAGAGTCATTGGCGTCTTCGCTGTCGATGACTTTGGGAAGGTCGAAGGGGTTGATGCGAACGTCAGAGTTTAGACTGAGACGAATGTAAGAACCGCCGACGGCGTCGCAAAGTTTTTGGTACTCGTTTTCTGGGTCGATAATGATAATGTCGGTGCCAAACATCATGGAACGGAGAGCTTCGAGCTTGACGGCGAAGGATTTGCCGGCGCCAGATTTGGCGAAGACGACCATGTTGGCGTTTTCTAGAGAGAAACGGTCGAAAATAACAAGACCGTTGTTGTGCATGTTTATACCGTAGAGGATGCCTTTTTCTTGAGTCAGGTCGGCGGAGGTGAACGGGAAGGAGGTGGAAATGGCACCGGTGTTCATGTTTCTTCTGATTTGGAGTTGGTCGGTGCATTGGGGGAGACATGATTGCATGCCTTGTTCTTGTTGGGAGGTGGCAACTTTGGAGAAAATCATTTGTTGACCGAAAATGGTCTCGATTTTTTGTTGGACAAAGCGGAGCTCGTCAAGAGAGTCGGCCCAGAGGGTGACGTAGAGACCAAAACGGAAGAAGCGGTCGGCGCCGACCTGGAGACGGTCGCGCAGTTCTTCGGCGTCGGTGATAGCGGCTTCTAGTTCGGGGTCGCGAACCTTGCCGCGTTCGGCGTTGACATTCATGGAAGCTTCGAGCTGGGTGACTTTTTTGCGAAGGTTTCTCATGACGACTTGGGTGTCGACGGGATAAATATACATGGAGACATCCAGAACTTCGTCGATGTTGATGAGGGGGGAAATCCAGCCGGTCATGAGGGTGCGGGGATAGCCGTAGACGTAAAGGGTGCGACCGTATTTAGTGCCGAGACGGAAGTGGTCGGAATAAATCTCGATGGAGGAGGGGGAGATGAGGTCGCGGAGAGTGGTAATTCCCTGTTCGAAGGCACGTTGGACGGCGGCGTCTTCGTTGCGTTGGCTTTGGAGGGCGATTTGGGAGGCGGAGAGATTTTTCTTTCTAGGCATTTGGTGTTCCTTTCTTTACGTAAGTAGTGGCGAGCCTAGAGAAATCTACGAGAGGTTCGCCGACTGCGGTGTCGGGGTTGTTGAAGTTGTAAAAGAGTTCAGCGAGACCACGAGTGGTGAGGCGGGTGGAACGGATGCCGATTTGGACGAGGCCGGAGATGACGGTGTCTATACGGTTGTTGATTTCTGTGGAGGCTTTGTCGTAAGTGGCGCGGTCGATGCGAGTGACGGTTTGGGGCTTGGTTTTTTGGAAGGAAGCGAAAAGGTTGCGGGTTTCGTAAAGCATTTTTTCTTGGTCGGCGGAAGGATAATATGGAACGATAATGAAGAAACTTTTGTCCATAATGTTAGCTTCTTGAGCGAGAACGTCGATGAAGTTTATGTAATCGTCCATTAAGATACCGAGGAGCATGTTGTCGTTGTTTTTTCGGACCTCGATGAGGCGGTTTAGGTAGGGGCCGATGTCGACGCGTTGGGAGCGGATGAGGATTTGGGTGGTAAAGGTGAGAGAGTTGAGGAAGTTTTGGTAGGAGAACTCGATAGCTTCGCGTTCGGCGTTGCTCATGAGGTCGAAGTTGATGGATTGGCAAGCGACGACGGCGCGGAAAGAACCGTCTTTCATAATAACCATGTTGTCGCGAAGCTCGGAGATGAGGAGGGTGGACTGGGTGGCGACAGGGGAGTCAGGAGAGGCAACAGCGACGGAATCTTGGTTAGAGGAGACAACTTGACCGTTTATTAGGGCGCTGTTTGGGTCGGGAGCGGTGGGTTTAAAAGGTTGGGCGTTGGTTTGAGGGGTTTGGGGGTTCATGTTCTCTCCTTAGTGAAGGCTTATGTAAACTTCGTTATCTTTTGCGCGACGAGAGGAAGGTTTGGTTTTTCGGTCGGCTTCTTTGGCGATGGTGGCGACAGTGAACGCGTCGTTTCCGGACAAATTGATGAGTGTGGGGTTAGGCGGAGTGGGCTCGACGGGGGTCATAGGGATAGTCGGAGCGACAGGTGGCTCTACTGGCGGTTTTATAGGTTCGGAAATAACGGGAGTGGAATAAGTCGGAGCAGAGAGGTCGGGGCGGATAGGGTTGTTGGATTCGATGGCGGAGCGCATTTTGTCGATGACTTCGGCATGATGACGGTCGGACTCGAAAGAGATAGTGTCGTTGAGGCGAGTAGAAGAATAGTTCTCGAAGATGTCTGGGATAGAGTCGGCCTCGGCGATGAACTCTTCGCGGACGGTGGAAGAAGGGACAGCGGAGCCTTTGATGGACTGGCCTTCGGAGTCGATGACGTTGGCGAGGAAAGATAAACGCTGAGAAGCCTCTTCTTCGGAGAGGTTTTTAGTGCGGACTTTTTCGACGATTTTGGGGGCGGTGATGGTGATGGTGGACTCGCGCTGGCCAGGATTCCAGAGGCGTTTGTTGGGCTTTGTGTAGAAAGAGATGAGAGCGGCAACGTAAGTCTCCATAGGTTGATCTTTGCGGAGAGGAAGAGCAAGAACGAGGAAAAAGGCGGCGGGAAGAATAGGAATGATGGCGAGGAACGGGAAAAGCTCAAACAGAGCCCAGGCAAGCATGCCGAGGGCGGCGACAATGAGGAGATAGATAAACTGACGGAAATTAAACGGGCCGATAAGTTTATCGTCTGCTTCGACGTCTTGGGGGACCGTATATTGAGCCATATATAATATATATTATAGCATATGAATTATATATTATATATGGAGGAAAAAGCGAGGATTTATGAGGAGGTTGGGAAGAGACCAAGAGCTTTGCGAATCTTGGTTTTCATGAGGTTTAGGGCGGCGGCGTCGCCGGCAGCGAGAGCGTCGATTTGTGGCTTTAAGATAGTGCGGAGGTCGGCCTCAGCGGCGTTCTTGGCGGCGATATTAACGGCGTCAGTATCGCTTTTAGAGCCGTCGTAGCCGTGTTTGAGCATGAGACGGGCAAGGATAGCGTCGTAAGTATTAGTCTTTAAGCCGATTAAATCGTTGGCGGTAAGGCCGGTGAGATATTCGTTAACAATTTGGTCGAAGACTCCTTGACGTCCAGCGTCGCCGGCGTATTTGTCGTCAAGAATCCATTTGCCTCTTTTGTTTTTCATACCAGTAAGGAAGTTTAGTGTGTTCAAAATTTGTTCGGAGTCGGCGTTGAAGGTTGGGAGAGCGGAGATGATTTGCGGGAGCATGGTCTTCATGAGTTTATGTTTAGCTTCGTTAGCTTCGTCTTCGGAACCATATTCGGCAGATGTATAATAACGATCTATTGAACTGAGAAGGCCCTCGTAGAAAGTACGGTCGATTTCTTTGACTGAAGTACCTTGCATAAGAGTATCGACGAAGTATTTAGTGGATTCTTTTTCGCCGGTAGTTGGGTTGATAATGTAGTCGGTGCGTCCGGTCATAAATTCTTTATACGTGACATTTTTGGACTTTCTGGAGCCGTTGGTGTAGGCCCAAGTTTCGACGTTGATGTGTTTTCCGAGACGAGCAAGCTCTGGGTCGGCGCCTTTCATACCGAGAAGGTTAAGAGCGAGAACGTTGGCGAAGTCGGTGCCTAGCTCGATATAACCGTCTCTATCCATGTAGGTTTGGAGGTGAGAAACGATTTTGTCGTAATCGCCACGGAAAGCAAGTGTGGATTGGGCGGCGCAGATACCTTCGATGTCTTTGTTCTCGAGGAAGGACTCGTAGCTTTTGACGACATTTTTGGTGACTTGTTTACTGAGGAAGGTAGTGTATTTAGCGGTGATGGCTTTGCGTTCGGCTTCGAGAGCGTCGATGGCATCGGCTTGGACGGAAGCAAGAGCAGCAGTGCGAGCAGTGTTAAGTTCGCGGAGAAGTTCGGGATCGGTGATGGTTCTACTGACGAAAGCATCGGCGCCAGCACCGGTGGTGATGAGGCGGTTGTAGGCGGCGGTGTCGAGAAGATTGCCGCTGTCGTCGGTCTTGGCGGCGTTTCTGACGCTACTGTTGTAGAAGCGAGCGTCGGCAACTTCGTTGCGGCGTTTGGCTTCCATTTGAGTACGAAGTTCGAGGTAGTTATTGGCTTGGCGGTCGATGGTACTAGAGAACGGCAGGTTTGGGGTGATGTTGTTTTGCTCGAGATATGTACCCATGGTAGACATGCTGTTGTCGAGGCGGGCATGGGAAGCGGTATTTCTGAGCATTAGTTCCCTGTTCCTGTATTCGGTGCGAAGTTCTTTGGTGGCTTTTATGGTCGGGGTGGTATAGAGGAGCTTGCCATGTTCGTCGTAAACTGCGTGTTCTTTGTAAATAGGAGTGCCAGTGTCGTCGTAGCCGAGAAGTTTGCGACCTTCGGTTCTTGCGGTGAACTTTTCGTCAAGGAGACCCATAGCTTGGTCTTCGTTTTTCTTTAAGAGGGCGCGACGGCGGTAGGCGCTGTAAGCGTTTTTGGCGCGCCATGAACCACCGGAAGCGAAGTTGAAGGGTTCGCGAAGTTTTTGGGCGGTGTATTCGGCGCGGCGAAGAGCGGCGTGCTCGCTGGTGTATCTGTGGAAAGCACCAAGAGGGTGAGCAGCGATGCCGCGGAGGATGGAGTTGACTTGGCCTGGGAGAGTGCCAGACATTTTGAGAAGATTCCAGGCAAGGAAGAGAGGGACGACTTTAATAGCCATGCCGAGGATGAGCATGAGGGGTGCTTCGGCGGCGGCGATGATGACCCAACCAACGAGAGAACAAGCGCCAAAGAGGGCGGCAAACATTGGGTAGAAAAGGAGCATTTGAGTGAGAGATTTTTTCCAAGTGTTGAACCAGTTGGAAGTGTTGGGGAGAAGATAACAAACAAAGGCCAAGGGGCTGACCATAATTAAGACATAGACGAGGGCTTGGCGGGCGGCGATGGTGATGTAGGCGATAATGACGGAGACGACAGCGGCGAGAAGAACGGGGAGAAGGGAGAGGAAGACATAGCCGAGGCCACCTGTGGCGCCGATGGCGAAGCCGGTGGCGATAACTGCGCCGGAGAACGCACCGACGAGGAGGGTGTAGTCGATAGAGGATGAGGTGGAGGAGGCGACGATGCCGGTAGGAGTGACGGTTGATTCGATGCTGGCGAAGAGTCCGCGGAGAGACGCGCCGAGGATATTAGAGAGGTCGACACAGAGAGAACAGACGATGTAGCTGAGGTTGATTAAGATGGCGGTGAGGACGATTTTGGGGAGAAGTTTTTTGATGCTGTAATTTGAGAGGCCGATGCCAGTGAGTTGGGAAATGATGGCAATAAGGAGGAGAATGACAAAAACGATGTTAGTAATGTCGCGAAAGATGGCCCAGATTTGGTGGAAGGGGCTGTCGGTCGCGCTGGTGAGGGGAGAGATGGTGAGATATTCTTCGATGATGCTATAGATGCCGTCGGTGATTTTTGCGAGGAAGCCGGTGGCAGGACAAACGAGCCAACTGAGGGAGCCGGATTCTTCGGAACAGATGTTGACAGTTCCCTCTTGGGGGTCTTGGGAAGTTGGGGTTTCTTTGGCGTTGGTTTGGTTATTATTTTGGTCTTGGGCGGCTGGGGTGTTATTTTGTGCGTTTTGGTTTTGGGCTTCGTCGCCGTCGACTAGCTCGGTGAGGGCGGAGGTGATGGGATCAACGGCATAAACAGGGGTGGAAAGGACGGGAGCGAAGGAGATGAACAGAGATGAAAAGAAAGCCACAAAAAGGGTAATAAAAGAAGTGAGTTTGGATTTTATAACTGATAACACACTCATGGTTGACCTAAAAGTATATCCTTTACATTATAGCACACATAAGCGTTTTTGTCAAGGAGCTAAGGGGATGCGTGGGGGATGAGGGGCGAGGCGTGCGAAGTGCGGGGTAAGAGTTAGTGGGGTGGGGTGTATGAAGTGGGGCGATGGGTGGAGAGTGGTCGAAGGAAAGGGGTGTAGCTAAAAAGTGGGTATTTGTGGTATAATTTTGACATGAGAAAGAAAATTTTGGCGGGGATTTTGAGTCTAGCGATGGTTTTTTGTGGGGTGATGGGGGCAGAGCCGGCACTGGCGGTGACTTGTGGGGAGAGTAGTTATAGAGATAAGGCGACGTTGCTTGGGATGAAGGCGTGGTATTATTATTTACAATGTGATGAGGGGGCGAACAAGATTGAGATTGCGGATAGCAACTTTAAGGGGGATGAGCTGACGAAATCGATTTGGCTGGTGGGGCTGACGATTTTGACGGATTTGTTCTTTGCGGCGGGGATGATTGCGGTGGTGTTGATTATTGTTTCTGGGATAAAGTTTATTACGTCGTCGGGAGATGCGGGGGCGGCGGCAAAAGCAAAGAGTTCGCTGGTCGGGACGATTGTGGGTCTGGTGATTGTGCTGGCGGCGCATTTGATAGTTAATACGATATTAGGGCTTTGGGGATAGGAGGAAAAATGGAAGGAATCTTAAAAATAGTTGGGGACGGGGGCGCGAAGGATGATTTCATGCAGGCGGTGAATAATGGATTGCCACAGACAGATGTTGACGCGACGGTAGTGAATATTGTGAACTTTTTGTTGTATGCGGCGGGACTGCTTGCGGTGGTGATGATTATTGTGGCGGGGGTGAAGATGACGACGAGCGCGGGAGACGCGGGGGCGGTGGCGAAGGCGAAGAGTACTATTATTTATTCGGTGGTGGGATTGGTGGTAGTAATCTTGGCGTATGCGATTGTGAACTTCGTGATAGGGGCGATGAATTAAAGAGAGGGAGAAAATATGAAAATATTAGGGAGAATTGTGGTGGTAGTGGTGGGGGCGGTGTTGAGCTTGTTTGGGGCGATGGCGGTGAGTGGGTTGGCGTTTGCGACGGATGAAGATTCGGATTTGTGTCAGAATATGAGCGTGCCGGCGGAGCTACGGAAGGCAGCGGGGTGCGACGTGACGGATAAGGTGGATACGCTGGTGGTGAAGATTGTGAAATGGGTGTTGTTTGCGGTGGGGCTGCTTGCGGTGGTGATGATTATTGTGGGGGCGCTTAGGATGACGACGAGTGCGGGGGACGCGGGGGCGGTCGCGAAGGCGAAGAACATGATTGTCTATGCGGTGGTAGGGCTAGTGGTGGCGATACTGGCGTATGCGATTGTGAATTTTGTGATGAGAAAAGTTGGCTAGATAGCGCTTTACAGTCTGCAAAACGTTTGGTATGATAAGGGTAAGCTTAATAAGAAAGGATTTTAGATGAAAGTTTTAGAGAAGGTCAAGGCACTTGGGGTGGCGGTGGTGTTGGCAATAGCTGGGGTGGGGGCGGCCGCGGTGAATACGGGGGAGGTGTATGCGGATGGATGTACATATAACGAAACGACTAACGACTGTGATTGTGCGCCTGGTGCGTCTGAGGCGGAGAGGGGTGCTTGTGTTGCGGGGCATGGGCTTCAGAATAATAAAACACTTGAGCAGATAGTGAATGAGATTGTGAATATGATTCTTTATATCGTGGGGATTTTGGCGGTGGTGATGGTGATTGTGGGTGGTATCCAATATACGCTTTCTGCTGGCGACCAAGCAAAGGTGACGAAAGCGAAAAATACGATTGTGTATGGTATCGTGGGGCTTGTGATTGCGATACTGGCGTATGCGATTGTAAACTTTGTGATTTCTAAAATCTAGCAAGACAGAGAAAAAATCCCCGAAAGGGGATTTTTTGATGGCGCAGAAAGAGTAAGGGTATGAATAGAAAGGTAGAGCTTTTGTCGTATTTTTTCTTATAATCTCCGAGAAATTGCGAGAGAAAAAGGACATTTGTTTCCTTTTCGCTAGGAAATTTTCGTCTAGTTTTTCTTCGAGGTTAGGCTAATTCTGCGCCGGAATTAGCAGTTCCGTACTCGAATTAGTAACCTCTGCGAAAAACTTAGGAAAATTTTGTTAGACGCTCAAAGGAAAAAATGCCCTTTTATTATGTTATATTGAGTCTATTGAATTGGGATGACCTTGGGGGCTTCGGCTTGTTCTTTGTCGAAAGTGATTGTTAGGACGCCATCGCGAAGCTCGGCCTTGACGCTGTTTTCGTCCTCGCGGACGGCGACAGGGAGAGCGATAGTGCGAGAGAACTCGCCCCAATAACATTCTTGGATGTGCCAGCGGGTAGTTTGGTCGTCTTCGCCACCGCTGAGGACGCCGGAAATGGTCAGAATAGAGTCATGAATAGAGACGTTTAAGTCGGATTTTTTGATGCCGGCAGTGCGAGCTTTGATAACTAATTTGTCGGCGGTTTCGTAGACATCTACGGCGAGTTGTCCAGGAAAATCATCGCCA
>CAZBLB010000001.1:0-66703 GCA_964492765.1 uncultured Candidatus Saccharibacteria bacterium | reverse complement strand
TGGTGACGAGGTTGCCCTCTTTGTCGACGGCGGCTTCGCGAGAGCGGATGCCCTTGAGCTTGGCGTCGTGGGGGTTGATGTCTTTTACGGGACCGAAGATGCGTTCGCAGAAAAGACCGTCGCGTTCTGGTTTTTGGGTGCGGTAGTTAATGGTTTCTGGCTTTAGAACTTCGCCGTAGCTCCAGTTTAAGATGTCATCTTTGGAGGCGACACTTAAACGGATGGAGTCGAAGTCGCTGGCGCTGATATAGTTGTCTATCCAAGCCATGTTAGATTTCCTCTCCGAGGTCAACGGTTCCTTCGTCGCCCTCTGTTATTTGTACCCCCTCGTTATCGAGCATAGCTTGAGTTTCTTCGGAGTCGAGGTCGGTAATTTCGGCTTCGGTTTCCTCTTTATGCTGGGAGTAAATTAGTTGATCGTCTTTTTCTTTTTCGATTTCGCGGGAAGTTTCTTCGATGACGTCGCCGGCATCGTTCATTTCGCCGTGGTCGAGAAGGTCGACCTTGAGACCGAGACCCTGAAGCTCTTTAACGAGAACGTTGAAACCTTCTGGGAGTTTTGGACCTTCGATAGGCTCGTTCTTAATGATGGCTTCGTAAGCCTTGGCACGACCGTAAACGTCGTCGGACTTAATGGTGAGCATTTCTTGAAGGGTGGTAGCAGCACCGTAAGCTTCGAGCGCCCAGACCTCCATTTCTCCGAAACGCTGACCACCGTTTTGAGCCTTACCACCGAGTGGCTGTTGGGTGACCATGGTGTATGGACCGGTGGAGCGAGCGTGGATTTTGTCTTCGACCATGTGGTGAAGTTTTATCATGTGCATGACGCCGACAGAGGTGCGTTCGTTGAATGGTTCGCCAGTGAGACCGTCGTAAAGCTGGACGCGTCCATCTTCGCTGAAGCCGGCTTTTTTAAGCTCGGCAGAGATAGTTTCGCCAGAAACGCCGTTAAAGGACGGGGTTGCGACTTTGTAGCCGAGAGCGCGAGCCGCCATGCCGAGGTGGGTCTCGAAGAGCTGGCCGAGGTTCATACGGGAAGGCACACCCATTGGGGAAAGAAGAATGTCAATCGGGGTGCCGTCGGCCATAAACGGCATGTCTTCGACCGGAAGGATACGAGAGACGACGCCTTTGTTGCCGTGGCGACCGGCGAGCTTATCGCCGACGTCGATTTTGCGCATTTCGGCGACGTAGATTTTGATTTGCATGAGGACGCCAGCTTTGAGGTCGTGGCCTTGTTCGCGGGTGTAGATGCGGACGCCGATGACTTTGCCGGTGCCGCCGTTCATGCGGACGGAGGTGTCGCGGACGTCTTTGGCTTTTTCGCCGAAGATGGCGCGGAGAAGGCGCTCTTCGCTAGAGAGCTCTTGTTCGCCTTTCGGGGTAATCTTGCCGACGAGGATGTCGCCGGTGGAAACTTCGGAGCCAACGGCTACGATGCCGTCTTCGCCGAGGTGGCGGAGAGAATGTTCGGAAACGTTTGGGATGTCGCGAGTGATTTGTTCGGGACCGAGCTTGGTTTCACGAACTTCGACGTCGTAGTCTTTGATGTTAATAGATGTAAGTTCATCGTCTTCGACGAGGCGGGAGGAGATGACGATGGCGTCATCCATGTTGTAGCCACGCCAAGGCATGAACGCAACGAGAAGGTCTTTTCCGAGGGCGAGCTCGCCGTTTTCGACGGAAGCACCTTCGATGAGAATGTCGCCTTTTTTGACTTTTTGACCGCGGACGACGCGAGTGCGCATATTATAACAGCGGTCGTCGTTGTTTTTCTCGAAGTGGGTGAGTTTGTATTCTTTTTCGGACTTGTCGGCGTATTTGACGATAATAGAGATGCCGTCGGCTTTTTTGACTTCGCCGTCGCCTTCGGCAAAGATGACCTGAGAAAGGTTTTTGGCGACTTCGCCTTCGATACCGGTGCCGACGACAGGTGCGTCGGTCTTTAAGAGAGGAACGGCTTGTTTCTGCATGGCGCAGGCCATGAGGGAGCGGTCAACACGGTTCTTTTCTACGAAAGGAATAAGGGAGGCGCTGACGCCTAAGATTTCTTTGTGGGCGGCGTCGACGTGGGTGACACGAGAAGACTCGACCTGGGCTGGTGTGCCGTGAACACGAGCGGAGACGAAAGTGTCGATGAATTTGCCGTTTTTGTCGAGCTTGACCGAGGCGTCGGCGATAATCATGTCGTCTTCGGCGGAAGCATCAACGTAGACGATTTCGTTCGTGACCTTGCCGTCTTTAACGACGCGATAAGGGGCTTCGATGAAGCCGTAGTCGTTGATGCGGGCGTAAGTAGCGAGGTTAAGCACGAGACCGACGTTGCCACCTTCTGGAGTTTCGACGGTGCAGATACGACCGTAGTGAGTCGGGTGGGCGTCACGGACATCGAAACCGGCGCGTTCGCGGGTGAGGCCACCGGGCCCCATGGAGCTTAGACGGCGTTTGTGGGAAAGCTCGGCGAAGGGGTTGGTTTCGTCCATCAGCTGAGAGAGCTGGGAGGAGGCGAAGAACTCTTTGACGGCGGCGACGACCGGGCGGGAGTTTAGGAGCTGGGATGGAGTGACATCGTCGAGGTTGGCCATGGACATGCGGTCGAGAATGTTTCTCTGGAGACGGAGCATGCCGAGGCGGAACTGGCGCTGGACGAGCTCGCCAACGAGTTTGATGCGGCGGTTGGCGAGAGAGTCGATGTCGTCGGCGGGGTCTTGAGTGTTATTGAGGCGGATGATTTCGGCGATAATCGCGAGGAGGTCTTGCATCTGAAGAGTGCGGTGTTCGCTGTCGTTTGGAGTGTCGAAACCGAGCCTCTGGTTAATTTTGAAACGACCAACGCGGGAATAATCGTAGCGCTTGTAGTCGAAGAAAGTGCGCTCAATCATATCTTTGGCGTTTTCGACGGTCGCAAGGTCGCCAGGGCGAAGACGGCGGTAAACCTCAATCAAAGCTTCGGACTGGCCACGAGTGGTATCTTTTTCGAGCGTGGCGTCGATGTAAGAGAAAACACCTTCGTCGAGACCGGCGAACTTTTCTTTGATTTCGGAGTTTTTGGAGATGCCGAGGGCGCGAAGAAGAGTCGTGACGGGGACTTTGCGGCGGCGGTCAATTTTGACGTAGATAGCGCCGGAAGTGGCGGTCTCGAATTCGAGCCAAGCACCGCGGCCAGGGATGACCTTGGCGCCGTAGTAGTTTTTCTCGCCGATGTGGTCGGCGGTGAAAAAGACACCGGCGGAGCGAATGAGCTGGGAGACGATAACACGTTCGGTGCCGTTAATGATGAAAGTTGCACGGTCGGTCATCCAGGGGTAGTCGCCAAAGAAGATGTCTTGCTCTTTTTTGACGCCGGTGACCTTGTTTTCTAGCTCGACGATGACGTGGAGAGGCGCGTCATAAGTTGTTAAGTTGTATTTGGCGTCGCGTTCGGATTCGGACGGCTCTTTAAAGTAATAATCTTTAAAGCGGAGCGCGAGTTTTTGGTGAGTGTAGTCCTCGATAGGATTAAGCTCGTTAAAAACCTCGCGGAGACCGGACTTGACAAAATCTTCCCAGCTGTCCTTTTGGTGAGAGATAAGGTCAGGGATAGGAAGAGCTTGGTCGCCTTCAGTGAAGAAAACGCGACCAGTAGATTTGGTGGAGTTCACGGGGGTCCTTTTTGGTTAAGTTTGGTAGTTCCCTTTTGAGGGAGATAATCTTTAGCGCCGAAGATTACTGCCGAGTTTTTAACAAGACGGGTCGCCGGTCCCTTCTTGCTACAAAAAAATTCGGCAAACTGCTTCTTGAAAAATATTTTAGCGGATTTTATTGAAAAAGTAAAGAGGCAAAGACGAGAAATTTGTGAGATTTTGTCGGAGATTTCATCCGCGCTCAAAAATCGGGCATGGGGCGAAGTTGACAAAAGGGCGGAAACGGTTTATAGTTGGAAATCCGTAGCACATTAGAACTTTTGGGAGCATGCAGGAACGGAGGTGTTTTTATGCATATCCTGACAACGGAGCCTAGAGAGTACGCCTTTGCGCGCGAGAGGTTTAGCAAGTTCGGCCACCAGATTTATTTAATCAAGGGAGGGATTTGGTCGCTCGACGCGGCCAAGAGACTGAATATTCCGCAGATGGCGGACGTGATGGTGTTTGGCTTTGCGGCCGGCAGTGGAATTAGCCTGGGCGCGGAAGTCTGGGTGGACAAGATTGCGGTGTATGCGCCGAGTCGTGGACACGACGTGGTGGCGAGGCCACTGAGACCCGACATCGAGGGTGCGCCGAAATGCGAGCTGGCCTGCTATACGACCCCGGAGATACCTGCGCGTAAGCCGAACAATACCGTGGAGGGGGCTGTGCTTTTCGACCGCGAGCTGGCGCTGATTGCGACGATTTTTCCGAGACTTACGGCGTGGAAGATTGTGACGAAAGCGATTGGCTGAGACGTCCGTTCAGAACATTAATTATCCGAGACGTCGGCTAGTTAGAACCCAAAAAACCTACGCCCCCTAGACAGGGGGCGATTTTATTTTTCAAAAAAATCTTGACAAGCATAAGAAATTTGAGTATACTGGGTATAGTTCTTTTTGAACAAAGCTAACTGCGAGTCGGCTTTACACATAAAAGTTGAGAGCTTATATGTTCAAAAATCCACGGGTTTGGCTACCGGTGGTTTTTTGGTGGTGGGGATTTTTTGGGTTGGTTTGGGCACGGAGCGTGTGGGGCGCGGTGGTTTGTGGGGTTTATTAGTGTTGTGCGGGGATGGGGCTTGATTAGGGGTGGTGAAGGCTTGAGGTTGATTTTTCTTGAGTTTTGTGCTATAATAAAAGGATAGACCTTTTAGGGGGTGATATAGGTGTCTATCGCAACTTATTATCTGGAAATTTTGGGGCTCCTGAAAGATATTGGTGCGTTTAATCGCATTTATTTTATGAAGAAGGAGCTTCTGGAGCGGACTCCGCATCCTCGCGTGATTGAGCTTTTTAATGAAAGATACCACGGAGAGTGGGACCGTCTTGAGAGGCGACTAAGCGACGCGAACGGAAAAGTGTCGCGAAGGTTTGACCGACTCGTGGACGTGGCGCACGCCGAAGGTATCCCGCTTTCTGCTTCTGCTCGCGACAAGTCGGCAATCTTAAACAATCTTCATCTGTCGGCTAGCCGAAGAGACTATTACAGAAGAGTCGTCGCGAGAGAGGTGAAGAAGGACGTGCCGATGCCGATGTCTCTTTATGAGATTGAGGAGATGTATAAGAAGGTGGAGGCGAAGCGCAAAGAACGCGAGGCGAAGCAGTCGTAAAACGCGACTTTTACGCCCGTTTCGTTTCGGCTCTTGCCTAGCTGTTCGCTCCGTGATTTTCTACCGATTTTTCCGCGCCGTTTCTGGCCACGCCCCCCAACAGGGGGCGATTTTTTTGGCGCGAGCGCGAAGGTTTGTGATATAATAGGGGTAAAATAATAACATGGAGCAAAAAATGTCAACCATCGACCAGCAATTTGTTGAGTATATCGTGAAAACTCTCGTTAATAATCCAGATAAAGTTTCTGTTGAAAGAAAAATTGATGAAAAAGGCGTGCTTCTTTCTCTGTCGGTTGATCCAGAAGACGTGGGGCGCGTGATTGGCAAGCGTGGGGTAACGGCGCAGTCTATTCGTACGCTTCTTAGGGCGCTTGGAACGAAGAACGATGCGCGCTATAACCTTAAAATTGTGAATACGGATGGGGCGGAGACTGGTGGAACGACAGAGGCGGATGAAGCGAGTGAAAAGGCTGAGACTGAGGAAGCCGACGAGAGCGTAGCGGACAAAACTCGGGCTGAGCTGAAAGACTTGGACGACCTCGATATATAATCGGAACTAAAAAATCGCCCTTTAGGGGCGATTTTTGTTGTGCATAGAACCTACGATTTGTGAATTGTAGGGGTTAGCTAAGCCTCGGCGGGAGCTTCGGCGTCCGCAGGAGCCTCTTTGGGCTGGTTTCTGCGGAGTTTGTTGGCGTGTTTAGCCTTAACGGACTTTACTGGGGGCTTTTTGTACCACTCAGGAAGTTTGACACCGTTTTTCTCGAGGACGTGAGCGACGCGAGAAGAAGGCTGGGCGCCGTTTTTAAGATAAAACTCGACTTTTTCTTTTATGAGGGTGAGTTTTTTGGTTTCTGGGTTGTATGAGCCGACCTCGGCCACAACGCGCCCAGAGAGGGGATGGCGCTGTGATTCTTGGACGACTATCCGATACACCGGGAGGTGAGTACGGCCATTACGCTGCATGCGAATCGCGAGCATTGGATTTCTCCTTAAAATTAATAGTGGGTTTATTATAGTAGATTTTGGGGAAAAAGTAAAGAGGTGAGGAGACGCGCGAAGACGAACGAGAAGGGTGAGAGATTATTTTCCGAGCTTGTAGGCTTTGATTCCCTCTTTTGCGGCGGCGGTTTGGGCTTCTTGTTTGCTGTGACCGACGCCTACACCTTTGATAGACTTGCCGACATAAACGCCGACAGTGAAGGTTTTGTCGTGGTCGGGCCCTTCTTCTTTGATGGTGTGGTAGGCTGGGGTTTCTCCGTCGGCTTTTTGGGCGAGTTCTTGGAAGTAGGACTTGGGGTCGCGCCAAGAGCCGGAATCGAGAATGTCGTCAATTTTGGTCAGAATATGCTTTTCTATGAACTTTTTGGCTTCTTCGTAGCCTTTGTCGAGATAAATGGCGCCGATGACGGCCTCGAAACAGTCAGCGAGGATGACGGCGTGGGCGCGGTCGGTGCCGTGTTTTTCGCCACGAGAGAGGCGGACGAGGGGTGCGTAGCCGAGTTCTTCGCCGGCGGCACCGATGGACTCGGTGCGGACGAGGGCGGCGCGAAGGGAGGTCATGACACCTTCGGGCTCGTCGTAGTTACGAAAGAGGAAGTCGGAGGAAACGAGTTCGAGAACGGCATCGCCGAGAAATTCGAGACGCTCGTTGTGGGCGGTGGCGGATTTTTTATGCTCGTTGACGTAACTGCGGTGGGTGAGGGCAGTAATGAGCAAGTTGATGTCATTAAATTTGAAGCCGAGTTTTTCTTCGGCGAAAGTTTGATAGGGGGTAGTGTCCATGTGTGTTTAAAATTCTCCTGAGCGGATTTTTTTCTTTGCTATGAGCATGAGTTTTTCTATGTCTTCGTATTCGATAGCGTCGAGGGCGTCGGAAAATTTGAACCATTTGATGCCGTTCATCCATTTTTCTTTGGTGGGTGTTTCGCGGGGGTCAAGGGAGTGGACAAGGTAGATTTGGGTGGTCATGAGGACAAGTTTGTCGAGACGGCGGTATTTGAAATGGATTTTGCCGAGCCAACAGAGAACGTTGATATGGAAAAGCCCAGCCTCTTCGCCGATTTCGCGGATGGCGGTTTGTTTGGCGGACTCGCCTGGCTCGATGTGACCCTTAGGAATAGTCCAGCGATTTTTGGAATCTTGAATAAGAAGAATCTCAATATCGCGACTGTCGGGAGTGAGTCGAAAAACAATGCCGCCAGCGGTCGGTTCGCGGACAATCTCTTGGATGACCGGCTTTTTGCGGAAGACGGTCTCCTTGATTTTGCTAATCGGGGAAGGTTTGTATTGTTTCGGAAGGGCTTCCGGAACTTTAAGATTGTTCCCCTTCCTCTTGAGCGGCGGACGGCGCGGAGGCAGACTCTTTGCCGGGGTCGTCTGAGGTGGAGTTTTGGGAGGAGTTGTCATGAGTTTTTTCTTTGGACCCATCAGAACTATCGGCTTTAAGACCGAGTTTTTTAAACGCGGAGCCAAGAACGCCGTTGATGAATTTTGATGAGTTTTCTGCGCCGAAGGCTTTGGCAAGCTCGACGGCTTCGTTGATGGCGACTTTCGGAGGAACCGAGTCGGCGCAATATTTAAGTTCGTAAAGTCCGATACGGAGGACGTTGCGGTCGATGGCGGCGATAGTGTCAAGCGGCCATTCAGGGGCAAGCGGGGAGAGTTCGGCGTCTAGCTCGGGGGTCTTTTCGACGACGCCACGAGAAAGACGATAGACGAACTCAGTGTCTCCTAGGGCTTTTTCGTATGGAATGATGTTTTTTGCGACGATATGGTCGATTTCGGCGTTGGCGTCGCCCGCCTTGCTGCGGAACTCGTATTCGTACAAGCTCTGGAGCGATATAATTCTGCCTAGGTGCCGATTTGAAGCCACTTTAGTCCTTTTTGCACTTGCAGTTTTTAGAACCACATTTTTTGCAGGTGGCGGTTTTTACTTTAAGATTAGGGGTCTTTTTCTTAGTCTCGAAGGCTTTGACCGGAGAGATTTTGTTAACGGCGCGAGCGAGGCTTAGGCGGAGGTGACTCCTTCTAAGGCCGGTTTTGCGCGGGCTGCTCTGTTTTTTAGGTTCAGGCATAATGCTCCTTTAGTGATAGATACTTTATACTATTTTAGCACACTTTTGAGAAAATTTCAAGGAAGAAAGCGTTAGACGACAAAATTTAGTAAGTGGGCTTTTTCGACAAAAATGGTCTTTTTAGGCTCGGTTTTGAGGAATTTTTGGACGTTTTCGTTTTCTCGAGCGAGAGCAGCGAGTTTTTCTTGGTCTTTAAGGTCGGAGGAGGAGACGGAGAGCTTAGCGCGGAGCTTGCCGTTGATTTGAACGACGACTTCGACGGAGCTTTCGGTGAGGGCGGAAGAATCGTAGAATGGCCAAGAGTCGTCTTCGCCGAGCTTTTCGAGCATTTCGGAGGCGAGATGAGGCGCGAAAGGCTTGAGGAGTTTTGAGAGAACAACGAGGTCGGCGGGAGAGCTGCCGGATTTATAGAGTTCGTTGACGTATTCCATAAGGGCGGCGACGGCGGTATTGAAGCTGGCGCGGGATAAATCATCGGTGACTTTTTTGGTGGTTTTGTTGCGGATAAAGGCGGTAAGTTTTTGGTCGCAGGTTTTTAGCGAAGCGTCGAACGCGAGATTATAACAGCGGTTAAGGAAGCGATAGACGCCACCGATGGCCTTGGTGGACCAAGCGGCATCTTCGTTGTATGGACCGATGAAGAGCTCATAGGTGCGGAGGGTGTCAGCGCCGTAGCCGGAGTCGATGACGTCAAGTGGGTCGATGACGTTGCCTTTGCTCTTGCTCATTTTCTTGCCGTCGGGGGCGTTGATGTAGCCGTTATAGAGGAGGCGTTTGATTGGTTCGCGGAAAGGCAGGAGGCCTTTGTCTGCGAAGAATTTGCACCAGAAACGGATGTAGAGAAGGTGGGCAACAGCGTGGTCGCCGCCAACATAGACGTCGGTAGGCGCCCATTTTTGGATGAGGTCGGGGTCCCAGGCGGCGTGGTTGTCTTTTGGTGAGGCGTAGCGCCAGAGATACCAAGAGGAGCAGGCGTAGCCGTCGAGCGTGTCGGTCTCGCGAGTCATTTTTTCGCCGTCGATGGTGACGTGAAGCCAATCTTTGGCTTTAGCGAGAGCGGAACGGCCGGAAGAGTCGGGCTTGTAATCGGTGATGTCAGGAAGGAGAACAGGGAGCTGGTCTTCGGGGATGGCGTGAGGAGCGCCGTTTTTATCGTAGGCGATAGGAATAGGACAGCCCCAGTAGCGTTGGCGAGAGATAAGCCAGTCGCGCATGCGGTAAGAAACTTTTTTCTTTCCGGGGAGCGGGTCGGGGACATGAGTGATTTTAACGACAGGGAGGGAGAACTTTTCGGCAAACTCGCGGTCGCGGTCGTCTTCGGCAGGAACGGCCATAATAGCGCCGGTGCCGTAGCCAGAGAGAACGTAGTCGGCGACCCAGACGGGGAGTTTTTCGCCAGTGACGGGATTTTTGGCGTAGGAGCCAGTAAAGACGCCGGTTTTTTCTTTGTTTTCTTGGCGTTCGATTTCGGATTTTTTAAGAGAAGATTTGATGTAATTTTCGACAGCGGCTTTGGTGTCTGGGGTGGCGAGGGTTTTAGCGAGGGGGTGTTCAGGGGCAAGAACAAGGAAAGTTGCGCCTTCGATGGTGTCGGGACGGGTGGTAAAAACGGTGATTTTTTGGGTTTTGGAGACGGAAAAGTCGATTTCTGCGCCTTCGGAGCGGCCAATCCAGTTTCTTTGGGCGGTTTTGATTTTTTCCGGCCAATCGAGAGAGTCTATGTCTTTTAAGAGTTCGTCGGCGTAGGCGGTAATCTTAAAGAACCATTGTTTCATTTTTTTCTTTTCGACTTCGTGCCCGCAGCGCCAACAATGACCGTTTTCGACTTGTTCGTTCGCGAGGACGGTTTGGTCGACTGGACACCACCACTGATAAGACTCTTTTTGGTAGGCGAGGCCGGCTTTGAAAAGTTGGAGGAAACACCACTGGGTCCAGCGGTAGTATTCGGGGTCGGAAGTGTTTATTTCCCTGCTCCAATCTATTGCGAAGCCAAGGCGTTTGAGCTGGGTACGGAAGTTGTGGATGTTGGTTTTGGTGGCGTCTTTGGGCGAGGTGCCGGTTTTAATGGCATAGTTTTCGGCGGGGAGACCAAAGGTGTCGTAGCCGAAGGGGCGCAGGACGTTCATGCCCTGTTGGGTGTAGAAGCGGGCGAGAGCGTCGACGATGGAAAAATTGCGGACGTGACCGACGTGGAGGCCGGCGCCGGAGGGATAGGGGAACATTTCGGCGATAAAGAGTTTTTCTTTTTTAGTGTCTTTGTCGTCGGCCTTAAAGGCGGAGGTGTTCTCCCAGATTTTTTGCCATTTTTGTTCAATAGAAAGAGGGTTATAACGATTCATCGGGGAAGATTATACCATATTTAGAGGTTTATGACTAGGTTGCCTTGACGGACGATAACGGGGGATTTTTTAGTGAGGTCAACAATAGTGGAAGGCAGGCGACCTTCGGGGGTTTTGCCTTCAACGAGAGTGTCGATTTTTGGCATGGTTTTTATGAGCTCTTCTGAAGAGGTGGCGGGCTTTTCGCCACGAGGGTTTGCGGAGGTGAGGAGAATAGGTCCGACGAGGGGCAAGAGGCGGCTAAAGAGCGGGGTGTTGGGGATGCGGATGCCGATGGTGGAGAAATGGTTAAAATAAGGGTGAGAAAACTCGGGGTTTTTGGAAAGAATGAGGGTGATTTCTCCGGGGAGATATTTGGCGATATAAGTGCGGGCGAGGCGAGTGACAGTCGCGTAGGTTTTGATGTCGGCGGGGCTGGGCGGAACGAGAGTGAAAACTTTGCCGGATTTTAGGTCGCGACGTTTGAGATAAATAAGTTTTTCTAGGGCGGTGGGAGAGTTAAGAGAGACGGCGAGACCATAAACGGTTTCGGTCGGAAGCGCGACGACCTGACCAGAGGTGAGGCTTTTAGCAATTTGAGAAAGATTATCAGGGGTTATTTGAATCATGACTTATTTTATTGTATCATGAATGAATGGAATTGTGGCTGGCGCTAGACAATATTCGTTCGACGTATAATGTGGGGGCGATTTTGAGGACGGCGGACGGGTTTGGGGTAGCGAAAGCAATCTTTTCTGGCTATACGCCGAGGGTGGACGATATGAGGGTTTTGCCCCATCTCAGAGATAAACTAAACAAACAGATAGCAAAAACGGCATTAGGGGCGGAGAGATACGTAAACTTTTATGCGTCTGATGATATAAAATCTGAGCTAGAGAAATTAAAGGATGATGGCTTTTCTGTCGTTGGGCTGGAGAATAATATTGAAGACACGCGACTAATATCTCTTGTGCCGGAGAATTATGAAAGAATAAGGCGAGCACTTGGAGACAAGGTAGTTTTGGTGCTTGGGGAGGAGATGAAGGGGATAGATTATTCGCTATATGATATATTTGATATGTTTTTAGAAATACCGATGGAGGGCAAGAAAGAATCGTTTAATGTTTCGGTGGCGACCGGAATAGCGGTCTATGCGCTGAAAAATTTGGAACACCAAAAAGCCTAGGCAAGAACACCTAGGCGGGGGCGATTATTTGTCGGACTCGGTTTTTGGTTCGACGGGGCGGATGGCGCAGTCGCCGGTGGCGCCACAATCTTTGGAAGCGTCGATTTCAGTAGAAGTTTCTGGGGCGATAGAGCCGCTTTCGGAACTTTCGGAGGCGTCGCTAGTTTCGGAGCTTTCGGTGTTGTCGGAGGCGTCGGAAGACGGCGTAGCGTCATCGGTGGAAGAATCGGAAGCCGGAGTAGTATCGTCGGACGGCTTTACTGGCTCGTCGGCGGGGGTGATAGGCGTGATGGGAACGGTAGGGGTGGAAGATTTTTGAGCGGGAGCGTAGATAATGAAGTAATAGGCGGCGCCACCTCCGAGGAGAAGTAAAAGGAAGATAATTAGGAGGACGACGGCGGAAGATTTTTTCTTGGGCTGGCCAGGGCCAAAGGCGCCAGTTTTCATCTCGACAGGAGATTCGGCTTCGGCGGCGGCGACCAAGGTTTCTGGAGAGGAGAGGTCGGGAGTAGTAGCGGGTTCTGGCTCGGCGGAGGAGACGGTAGGAGTCTCGGCAGTCGGCTCAGCGGGGGTAGGGGTAGCTTCGGCGGTTGGCCCGGTAGGAACCGGGGTGGTTTCGGGCGCGGGAGCTTCGGTCGCTAGAGGTTCTGTGGCGGGCGTAGGAGTCTCGCTAGGGGCTTCTGTCTCGGTCGGGGCGGTGTTGTCGACGACGGGAATGTTGGCGGTAGGCTCGGCCGCAGGCGCTTCGGGAGCGGGCGGAGGAGTAGTAGGCTCGGGGACGTTCTCGGCGGCGACGTCAGGCGCGGGGTTGGTTTCGTTTTGAGGTTTGTTATCCATGGATTTTCTCAAGTTAGTGTTTTACTTATGGTTATTTTAACATAGGGGAGCTATAAAAAGCAAGCCGATGAACGATTTTTGCTGTGTTATAATTTTAACATGACAGAAAGAGTGGAGCTAAAACCGAGCGACTTTGTGCACCTGCATAATCATACGCATTATTCTCTGCTTGATGGGTTGACGAAGATACCAGAGCTGGTAGATTTTGTGAAGGAACACGGTATGGAAGCGGTGGCAGTGACGGACCATGGGACGATGTCGGGGCTGGTGGAGCTTTATAAGACCTGCAAGGATGCCGGAATAAAGCCGATACTCGGGCTCGAGGCGTATGTGGCGGCGAGAAATTTGGAAGATAGGGACCCGGCACATGATAAACAGAGGTTTCATATTACGCTGCTTGCAATGAATAACAAGGGGTTTGAGAATCTGTGCCGGATAATGAGTAATGCGGAGATAAACGGAAAATATTATAAGCCGAGAACCGACCATAAGGATTTGGAAAAATATAACGAGGGGTTGATTTGTTTGTCGGGGTGCGCAGGGTCGGAGATTTCGGAGGCGATACGGGCGGACGATGAGGAAAAAGCGAAGGAGTTAATAAAGTGGTATGCGGGGGTGTTTAAGGATAGGTTTTATTTGGAGATGCAAGACCACGGGCATCCGAAGTCGCCGACACATTGGAGTGAGCAGACGAAGATAAATGATTGGCTGATGGCGCATGCGGAGGAGTTCAAACTGCCACTAGTGGTGACGTGTGATGCGCATTATCTTAAACATGAGGATCAAGATGCGCATGAAGTGTTGCTTTGCGTGGGGACGGGGTCGAACCTTTCCGACACGAACAGGATGAGCCTGAAAGAGTTTCAGCTACATGTGATACCGCCGGAGGAGATTATTTCGAGATGGCAAGAGACGTGTCCGGAGGCAGTACTAAACTCGAAGAGGATAGCCGAGAGATGTAATGTTGAACTTGAGCTGGGGCGGATTTTGATTCCGAAGTTTCCTGTTCCGGAGGGAGAGACCGATAAGACTTATCTTGATAAGTTGGTGTTTAGAGGGCTTGTGTTTAGGTACGGCGGGGTGGAGGAGTCGGAGACGCCGAAAATGAGCGTCGAAGAGTGTCGGAAGATACTAGAGAAGGTGGATGAGGAGCGAGATGAGCTACATAAGCTATTACCGAGGATAGATTATGAACTGTCGGTGGTGGATAAAATGGGCTATAATGGATACTTTTTGATTGTTTGGGATTTTATTAACTGGGGTAAGAAAAAAGGTATTATTTATGGGCCGGGGCGTGGCAGTGCAGCGGGGGCGCTTCTTGCGTATGCGTTAAGGATAACCGAGCTGGACCCGATGAAATATGACCTGCTGTTTGAGCGGTTTTTGAACCCTGACCGTATATCTATGCCGGATATTGACACGGACATACAAGATACGAGGCGAGACGAGGTTATTCAATATTGTACGGAGAAATATGGGTTCGGAAGAGTGTCGAATATTGCAACGTTTGGCAAGATGATGGCGAAGAACGCGGTGAGAGACGTGGCGAGGGTGCTTGAGGTGCCGTATGCGGAAGCGGACAGGCTTGCGAAGATGGTGCCTGATCCAGTGATGGGACATCATGTGCATCTTCCGGATGCAATAAGAGATGTGCCTGACCTTAAAAATGAGTATGAAACGAACCCGACGAGTAGGGAGGTGTTGGATTTTGCGAGCAGGTTAGAGGGGACAATACGCGGGCACGGGGTGCACGCCTGTGGGGTGGTGATTGCGCCGGATGATTTGGTGAAATTTGTACCACTTGAGGTGTCGGCGAAAGGGCCGATAGCGGCGCAGTTTCCGATGGGGACGATTGAGGAGCTGGGGCTGCTCAAAATGGACTTTTTGGGGCTGTCGAACTTGTCGGTGATAAATAATGCGCTGAGAATGATACGTAAGGTGTATCACGACGATATAGATATGTATGCGGTGCCACTAGATGACGAAAAAACTTATAAATTGCTTCAGAACGCCGAAACGACAGGGGTGTTTCAGCTAGAGTCGGCGGGGATGAAGAGATATTTGAAGGATTTGAGGGCGGACCATTTTGAGGACATTATCGCCATGGTGGCGCTCTATCGTCCGGGGCCGATGCAGTTTATAGATTCGTTTATTCGGCGCAAGCACGGCGAGGAAGAAATAACGTATCTTCATCCGGGACTAGAAAATTCGCTCAAGAGCACATACGGGATTATGATTTATCAGGAGCAGTTCATGCAGATAAGTCGTGAGTGGTGCGGGTTTACGGGCGGGCAGGCGGACACGCTTCGGAAGGCGGTAGGTAAGAAGAAAATTGACTTGATGAAGAAAGTGAAGCCGCAGTTTATTGAGGGCGCGGTGAAAGTCGGTGGGGCGACGGAGGAAATTGCGGAGGAGTTTTGGCGACAATTACTGGACTTTGCGAACTATTGTTTTAATAAGAGTCACGCCGCGTGCTATGGGTTGGTGAGCTATTGGACGGCATATCTAAAGGCGCATTATCCGGACGCTTATATGGCGGCACTAATGACGGCGGATATGAGATGGACGGATAGGTTGGCGATTGAGATTGCGGAATGTAAGAGGATGGGACTGAAGGTGCTTGGGCCGGATATTAATCAGAGCTATGGGGATTTTGGTATTGTGGGCGGAGAAAACACAATAAGGTTTGGGCTGTCGGGCATAAAAGGGGTCGGGAAGGCACTGGTGGAGGAAAAAGTGATACCGGAGCGAGACCTCAATGGGCCGTTTAAGAGCGTGTGTGACTTTGCGAAAAGGGTGGATTCGACGAAGTTTAATAAGAAGGCGTGGGAGTCGTCGATAAAAACGGGGGCGTTTGATAGGTTTGGGACGAGGAGTGACATACTTTATAATTTGGAGGGCATACAGGCGTATGGGGCGAAGATGCAGAAAGACGCCGCGTCGGGGCAAACTGACCTTTTTGGAGCGTTTGGGGCAGCAACAGCGATACCGGAAGTAGAGATAAAACCGGCGCCGACGCAATATACGGAGAAAGAACAGCTACTTTGGGAGCGAGATTTGATGGGGCTTTATGTGTCGGCACACCCGCTGGATAAATATGACACGTATTTTGATGAGCAGACGCATCCGTTTAGCGTAGTGACGGCGGAAAACGACGGGAAGACGGTGGTGGTGGGCGGGATAATTTCTGGGGTGAGGACGATTTTGACGAAGTCGGGGACGAAGATGGCGTTTGTGAAGATAGAGAACAAGACGAGCGAGCAAGAGATAATAGTTTTTCCTTCGGTGTATGAGCAATATGGGGGGAAGCTAGTGCAGGATAATGTGATAAAGGTGATAGGGAGGGTGAACGCAAAAGATAAAAACGGAAATATTGTGTCGGATGTGAAGATTTTGATGGATTCGTGCGAGGTGATTTCTGATGAGACGCTGGCGGGATATGAAGCGACGGGGACGAGGTTGGCGCCGCCAAAGGAAGCACCGCAGTTTAGGCGGAGAGGAAAAACGGTGGCGGAAGGGGTCGGGTCGGGGGGATATAGTCGCGGGAGCACTGGAGGTTACGGAGGTTCTAATGGCGGAGGGGTGGAGATAGAACGGGTGCGGGGGCCAGTGACGCCGCCGAAGGATACGCGAAAAGAAAAAGTTTATCTTTTGGTGAAAAAACCGGACGACGTGGAGGTTTTAAGCGCTGTAAAGAGGGTTTGTGATAGAAATCTCGGGATGCAGGATGTGATTTTGGTGTTGCAAGAAAAAGATGAGAAGAAGGCACTAAAGATGCCGTTTAGGGTGGATTCGAGCGAAGGGTTTTTGAAGGAAATGGGGAAAGTTTTGGGGGAAGATTGCGTAAAAATTGTCTAGTGGTTTTGGTGGGCGTTTTTAGACAAAAAAATAAGGCGACGGGCGCCTTATTTGGTTTCTAGCGAACTTCAACGCGGACACGAGGGAGGCTCTTGCCGGAGAAGTGGGACTTTTTGGTTTTGACGAAGGTGACGACGCCGTCTTTTTTGGCGTGGATGGTGAAATTTCTGGACATGTAAGTGCCTTCGCCAGCGAGCTTTGTGCTCCCGGTTTGGCGGACGATAACTTCGCCAGCTTTGACTTTTTGACCGCCAAAGCGTTTTACGCCGAGGCGCTGACCAGCGTTATTGTGGACGTTTTTTGCGGTACCGCCTGCTTTGACATGGGACATTTTAGGATTTCCTTAATACTATTATATCTCGGGCGACGACTTGACCCTCTCGGTGATAGAGAAGGGCGGAAGCGCCCAAGTTTTTGAAACTTTTTACATTATAACCCAGAGATTTGATTTCGTCAAGGAGTTCTAATCTAGAGTAGGAACCGTTAGGGCGGAGCCAAGCGGGGACGGCGAGGACGAGAGGAGTGTCTTTTTTGAGTTGGGGGGCGAGGTTTTTGAGAGTGTCGAGAATGATGGTTTTACAGGTGTCTTTTTCGGTTTTAAGTTTTATTTCGGCGGGAGGGGCGGACAGAGGAGAGCCGAGGAAGACTTCAGTAGCGACGGCGTCAATGGCGGCAGGCCAAGAAAGAGAGGTGGCGTCGCCAGCGAGAAGGACAGGAGAGTCGGGGAGAGGTGTGCTTTTTTCGGTGGTGGATTTTTGGAAAGTCGAGAGGTTTTCGGAGAGCCAAGCGAGGTTTTTCCTCGAATAGTCCACCATGCGTTCAGAGAGGTCGGAGCCCATGACACGGTAGCCCATGAGCAAGGCTTCTTGGAGGACGACACCTGTGCCACAGAAGGGGTCGAGGACGCGGGCGTTTTCGGGGAGAGGGCCGCAGAGATTGAGGAGGATTTGGGCGAGTTTTGGAGGAAGCATGCCGACTTTGGCGTCGCGGGCGGGGCGAGCTTGGTCGCGCTTGGCATAGAGGGTGATGTTTTGGACGGCGAGAAGGCGGAAAGCCCCGACGTCGGTGAGCATAATTTCGACATGATTTTTCTTTTCTGCAAGTTGATTGTGGTGGGAAGTGGCGGTTGACAGGACGGCGGATTTGTTTTCTAAGACCCGAACGCTACGGCCGTGGCGGGCGAGGATTTTTTTGAGCTTTAGGGCTTCGGCGCGGGCAGAGGCTTTTGAGGCGGACTTTCGGTAATCGGAGACACCGAGGGTGATTTTGCCTTCGGGTAGAGCACGAAGCTCGTCGAGGACGGAGCGAGTGAGCTCGACGCCGATTTTGAGCGTGCCGCCGAGACGGGTGAGGTCGGGGACAGTTTCGGACTCGAAAGTGGCGAGAGCGACGCTTGGTTTGGCAGAATTTTGAGCGCGGAGCGATTCTCCGAAAGAATGTGTGGATTTGGAGGAAAGCACCCCTGTTTTTAGCGGTGTTACATGAGAAAAAAGACTCTCGAGTTCAGCGAGAGAAAGCTCAGTCTGCCTTCCAAGTTCGGCTAGATATTTCATTGGTGTTTATTATAGCATATGTGCTATAATTTTTCTATGTCTAAAAGCAAAAACACTAAGCGAAGCTTTTCGTTCCGGTCACTTTTGGTGTTTTTGACTTTTATCTTGGTCGCAATTGTTATTTATAAGAACTGGGGCGACATCGAGACGACGTTTTTGCATATACAAGAGGCGAATCTTTTAGTTTTGATACTTTTAATACCTGAACAGCTCTTAATGCTTTATGCGGGCGGAAAGGTGCTGTTTTCCTATCTGGAACATAAGGGTCTAAAAAAGCGTAAATATCCGCGTGCATGGACGATGATGAGGATTGCGCTGGAGTCGAACTTTACGAAGCAGGCGTTTCCGTCGGCGGGGATAAGTGCGGCAGCATATCTTTCTTGGAGGCTAGTGCCGTATGGGTCGTCGCCGGCGCAGACGAGTTTTATGTATATTTTGAGGCAGGTGATTATTGTGGGAGTGAACCAGATACAAACACTGATTGCGACGTTTTTTGTAGTGGCGACAACGGATTTGACGGCGGCGGGGCGAGTGGTGGTGTTTTTGTCATTTTTGGTGGCGCTAGGGACGGGACTTTTGATGGGCGCGATTTTTGTGTTGATTTCTAGCAAGAGGAGGATAGATTGGTTTGCAGACAGAGGAACGAGGTTTGTGAACTTTGTGGTGAGGATTTTTACTTTTGGAAAGAAAAGAAAGGTGGTGGACGAGAAGAAAGTGGGTGGATTTTTGTTGGAACTACACGAAAACTATTTGTTTGCGAAGGAAAATAAGGTGGCGCTGAAAAAGCCGGTGATTTGGGGGGCGATTTATAGTGTTTGCGAAATTATGACATATTTTATTGTAGGATGTTCGCTCGGGCATCCGGAGATTTTGCCACAGATTATGATAGGCGAGGCGATTGGGTCGGTGCTTGGGGTGGTGGTGCCGTATGGGATTTATGAGCTCGGGATGGCGGGCGCGATGGCGAGCCTTGGGGTGAACGTGGGAGTGGCGAGTCTTGTGGTGGTAATTACGAGAGTGTTGGTGCTCGGGGAGACGATGACGTTGGGATTTTTGTTATATCATAGGGCGATTAGACGGAATGGATAGCGATAGAGAGACACCGAGGTTTTCTGTTAGCGATTTTTTGGCGGTCTTAAATCAGACGCTAGATTATGCGTTCGGGACGATTGAGATAGAGGGGGAGGTGGCGAATTTTAAGGTGAATAAGGGCAAGTGGGTGTTTTTTGATTTGAAAGATAAAGAGTCGACTGTGCCGGTGTTTATGACGATTTTTCAGATACGGACGACAATAAGAGACGGGATGAAGGTGGTGGTCTCGGGAAGTCCAAGAGTGACGGGCGCGGGTCGGTTTTCTTTTACGGGGGCGAGTGTGAGACCGATAGGCGAAGGAAGTATAAAAAAGTCGTTTGAGCTTTTGAAGATGAAACTTGAGAAACAGGGATTGTTTGATGTGGCGAAAAAGAGGCCGATTCCGAAAGACTTTCAGAAGCTGGGAGTGATTTCTTCGGTGTCGGCGGCGGGTTATGCGGATTTTATAAAGATTTTGAACGCGAGGTGGGGTGGGCTTGACGTTTGGGTGGCAAATTGTGGGGTGCAGGGGGCGTCGGCGGCAGACGAGATTATGCGTGCGATTGACTTTTTCAATGAGCAGGGAGAGGTAGAGATAATTGCGATTGTGAGGGGCGGTGGGTCGGCGGATGATTTGGCGGTATTTAATGACGAACCGCTAGTGAGGAAAATTGCGGCCTCGAAAATACCGATTATCACGGGGATTGGACATGAGGTGGATGAATCTTTGGCGGATTTGGCGGCGGATGTAAGAGCTTCGACGCCGACGAATGCGGCGGAAATGTTGACGAAAGATAAAGAGGCGGAGCTTTGGAGAATGAACGATTCCCTGGTGGCGCTTGGGAAATATCTTGATAATTATCTTTCGACGGTGGTGTCGAGCAACAAAAATAAGCTCGGGAACGCAAAGAGGGAGATTATTTTGAGAATTGAGCGGGCAGAGGGGGAACTCGCGAAGGATAAAAAAATATTGGAGTCGCTGAATCCGGAGAAGGTGTTAAAACAGGGTTATGCGATAGTTTCTGGAAAAATCTCTCCTGGTAGCGTTGTAAAAATTACAACATTTGATAATTTGATTTCTGCGGAGGTAAAAGATGTCAGAAAAAGAACAAATTAAAGAGGTGGGAGCAAATATTTCTGAGAAAATCTCGAAACTTGACGAGAAGATAAAATGGTTTTATTCGGACGAGTTTTCGCTCGATGAGGCGAGCTCACGCTATAAAGAGGCGGTGAAGTTGGCAGAAGAGATAGAAGATAATTTGGAAAACTTGAAGAACGACATAAAGGTGCTTGGGCACGACTTTACGAAGTAAAGCGGTTATGGTAAAATAAGGAAAAGGGCACTTTTTGTGCTAGAAAAGACATTTAAGGCTAAAGGAGAAAAGATGTCGCACATAAACCGAAAATATATAGATAGCCACTGGGCGATTTTTGTAGTGAGAGGAGTGGTGGCGTTGCTTTTTGGGTGGCTTGCACTGTTTTCTATGCGACGTAGTTTTGACTCTTTGATGGCGCTTGTGGGGGTGTTTCTTCTAAGTTTGTCGATTATCGAGTTCGTGAATGCCTTGCACCGTGCGCATCAGAAAACTGGGTGGGCGGTTTCGGTGACGATTGCGATTGTGGACGCGGTGGTGGCGCTGGCGTTACTCTTTACACTAGGTCAGGATACGACGTGGCATTTAGTGATACTTGCTATCTATACGTTCCTGAGGGGGCTGTTTGAGATTGTTTCTGGGTTCAGGACGACGGTTGACCCGACGGATAGGTTTATTTGGGTGCTTTGTGGAATGTGCGGGGCGGTGATGGGGATAGTGATTTTTAACTCCGGAGAGTTCTTTATCAGATTCTTTGGGGCGTATTTGTTTGCGCTTGGGGTGTGTAGCTTGATTTATGGGGTGCATAATAGAGCGCAGAAGATAGAAGATAAAGAGGCGAGGGTGGAGTCGGCGAGAATAGCGGCGAGAACTAGGAAGAGGAACGCAAAGAAAACTAAGAGGGGGTAAAAATAGCAGGGAGTGGTATAATTAGCCTATGAAATACAAGAAACCAGTGAAGGCCGTAATAACAGATGCGGGGTTTGCGAGCCGATTTTTGCCGATAACAAAAACTATACCGAAAGCGATGCTTCCGATTGGAAATAGGCCAGTGATAGAGTTGGTGGTGGAGGAATGTGTTGAGGCGGGAATAAAAGAGATTATTATTGTAGCGACGGAAGAAGGAAAGCCGATTTATGAGAGTTTCTTTCACGATGCGGCGATAAAAGCGAAGAAACAGCTATACTCTCAAGGAAAGCAGGAGAGGTATGCGAGCGTAGAAAAAGTTTTGGAGTTTCCGAAGATAACAGTAATTACGCAAGACCCAGAGCTTCCGTATGGGAACGGGTCACCAATTGCGTCTGCGAAGAAGTTTATTAGGCCGGACGAGGCGTTTGTGGCGCTTTATTCGGATGATGTAGTGTATGGAAAGTCGGCGGTAAAAGAGCTGATTGAAGCGTTTGAAAAACATTCGGATGCGGTGGCGATTATTGCGGCGCAAGAAGTGCCACACGAGGAGATTAAAAAGTATGCTTCGGTGGACTATGATAAGAATACAGAGGTGCTTAAGGGGCTAGTGGAGAAGCCGGCACCAGAAGAGGCGGCTTCGGATCTTGCGTCGTATGGGCGATATCTTTTGACGCCAGAGATTTTTAAATATCTTTCACCGGATTATACAGGGCTTGATGCGGAACTTTGGACGGCGGATGCGATAGCAAAGCTTGTGCCGACAGGTAAAGTTTATGCAAAACAGACGTCGGGGCTTTGGATGACGACTGGCGACCCGAAGAATTATGCGCTTGCGCAACTTAAATATACGCTAGATAACGAGGATTATGCGGGGGAAGTGCGTGATTTTGTAAAAAATAATTAAAATAAAAAAGAAAGGTGGTAAAAAATGGATATTGCAGAGTGGATTATTGTTTCGATTCTCTCGTTGACACTGTTTGTGTTTTTGATTCTGGGAATTTATGTGCTGACGAAGGTATTAGACTTGTCGTATGACGTAAAAAGGGTCGTAAAACAGGTGGAGGCGATTACGAAACAGGGTAAGAAAATTGTAAATAAAGCAGAGGGGACGGTGGATTCAGTAAAGTCGGATGTGACGACGACGACCGGAGCAGTAAAAGACGCAGTGGTGGCGGCGATAAATAATAAATTCGGTGATGAAAAAGCTAAAGAAACTAAAAAATAAGGTTTTAGAGTTAACTGGAAAAGTTCTGGGGGGTGTTTTGGGATTTTTTGCGGGCGTGTTTAGAGCGCCAAGATAGGCACAGCCTTTGGGTCGGAGCTTGTTGGTGTGTAACTAGTTGTTTAGTGCCGAATTAAAACGGACGCGGGCGGGGCTAGTGTTTATAGAGGGCGGCGGCGTTGGCTTTGAGGCGGTCGAGAAAGGCAGCTTTGGCTTCGGGGTAGTTTTTGTTGTCGCCCTTCCAGGCTTCGAGGGCGGGAGCTTGGAGTGCACGAGCGAAGGAGAACGTGACAGGCCAAGGGAAAGGACCGCAGTTGGTGACCTCTTGGAGGTTTTCGGTGGCTTGGGTGACGCTTTGGCCGCCAGAGAGGAAAACGACGCCGGCGAGATCTTTAGGACAGCAAGCGCGAAGGACTTTGGCAGTCCATTCGCCAACTTCGCTTGGGATGGAGGGAGTCTTGTATTGTTTTCCGGCGATGACCATGTTGACCTTGAGAATGACGGCGTTCATCTGGACTTCTTTTTCGCGGAGTTTTTCAAAGAGTTTTGTGAGAATGGCGCTGGTGATGGTGGCGGAAGCCTCGATAGAATAGTCGCCGTCGTAAACAAGCTCTGGCTCGACGATGGGGACGATATGAGACTTTTGGCAAAGAAGGGCATAGGAAGCGAGAAGGTCGGCATTTTTTTCGATGGCGTTTTTGGACGGAGTGGTAGCGGTAAGCTCGAAGGCGGCGCGCCATTTGGCGAAGCGAAGCCCCATTTCGTAATATTCGGCAAGGCGTGGCGCAAGACCATTTAGGCCGAGAGTGTATTTTTCGGTAGTGCCAGGGAGGTTAGCGAGTCCGAGGTCGACTTTGATGCCGGGGATAATTCCCTTTTCAGTGAGAAAATTGACGAAGTTTTTTCCGTCGTCGGATTCTTGGCGGGCGGTTTCGTCGAAGAGAATGACGGCGTTGACGTATTTTTCTAGACCTTCGGTCGTGAAGAAAAGATTGCGATAGTCGCGACGATGAGAAAAATCGTCAGGAATGTTAAGAGCTTCGAACTTTTTGTGGATTGAGCCACCAGATTCGTCGGCGGCCAAGATGCCCTTTCCGGGGGCGAGGATTTGGGCGGCCATTTGGCGGAGATTGACCCCGTTTCCTTTTTCTTCGCGGACGAGTTTCTCGAGCTCTTTGAACGGGACAGTTTCGTCGAGCTTGGTGTTTTCGATGTTGAGCTTGGCCATGAGGAGGGCGTCTTCGACGGTTTTTCCGCGGAGACTGGCGCCAAGAATGGTGGCGGCGAGAATAGAATAGGTCGTGAGGTGCGTGAAGAGCTCGGCTTTTTGGAGTTTTGAGAAGGAGACTTCGGCGCCGTCGAGGGAGATAGAAGTTTCGGAAAGCATGCAAACCTTTCCTCTTGGATAGAGGCCGGTAATTTTGGCGTCGGTGAAGATAAAGTCGGCGCGTTCGATGAGCGGCTCGACGAGGCGGGTGATGCGTTTAGGAGCATAGACGGCGAGACGGACGCGAGAGCTATTTAGGCAGGCGAGGAGGTTTTTGATGGTTTCGGGGGAAAGGATGGCCGAGCGGTCTACGAAGACCCAGTCGACATCTTCGGGGAATTTTTGGAGCTGAAAATCGGTTGGGGTTTTTAGGGAGGGGACGAGGTAGGAAATTTGCTCGCCGGCGCAGAGGATATAACGATAGTTGGCGGTTTTGACTTCGTCGACGAGGACGCCGCCTTTGTCGATTTTGGCGGTGTCGTTGAAGATTTCGGCGGAGAGACCGAACTTTTTGAGCACTTCGAGCGTAACGACGGCGCCGGAATAGACGCTGGTGCGACGGAAAAATTCATGGGAGCTGCCGTTAAAACCCCAGTTGAGCCATTTGGTACCTTCGCGGTCGGTTTCGGTAGACTCCTTGCGTTCGTTTAAGCGGAGGTAAATGTCTTTTAGAACGTTGCCAACAATAAGGATTTTGCTCATGGTTTTATTGTAGCATATTTTGGACCGAGCAAAAAGGTTGGCGAGAGAAGACTATTTTTCTTCAGCGGGAGCTTCTTCTGGTTTTGTGCCGTTGTCGGACGGGACATCGGCGGCAGAAATTTCGCTGGCACTGGCCGCGGCTTTGTCGGCTTCTTCGCGAGCGGCGGCTTCAGCGGCGGCGTCAAAGAGAATGGCGATTGGAGTTTCTGGGTCGAGTTCTTTACTGGCGAGTTCGACGCCGGCAGGAAGAACGAGGTCTTTAACGGTTAATTTGTCGTCTAAGGTAGCTAGTTTAGAAGCGTCGAGAGTGAGTTTTTCTGGAAGGTCGGCAGGTTTGGCTTTAATCTCGATTTCTTCGAGGACTTGGGACAGAGAGAGATGGGCTTTATTAGCTTCGGAAGAGTCGAAGCCTTCGAGGACGATAGGCGCGGTGGCCTCGACGATTTTTTTGGCGGAGACGGCTTGGAACTCGACGTTGATGATTCGGCGAGAGACAGGGTCGGTCGCGACGGACTTGACTAGGGCGGTGGTTTTTTTGTTGTCTAGAACTAGGTCGATTGGGGAGTGGTAGCCAGCGAGGCGAAGGACTTTTTCGGTTTCGTTATAAGGGGACTTAGCAAGAACAGGGGCTTTTTCGCCGTAAATAACGGAGGGGACAAAACCTTCTTGGCGGACAGCGAGGGCTTTCTTTCCGGTTTCGGTGCGGACGCTCAAACTTAAATTATAATCTGACATAGATACCTCCTTAAAATAATAACTATATTTTATAGCATAAAATAAGATAGCACAAGAACCAAGGTTAAAGATATTTTTTTAGATAGAGGCCCGTAGGGGTGGTGGCGCTACGAGCTAAGGACTCGGGCGTGCCCTCGGCAACGACTTGGCCGCCGCCTTGACCACCGGCTGGCCCCATGTCGATAATCCAGTCGGCGCTTTTGATGACGTGCAAGTTGTGCTCGATAATAATCATGGTGTTGCCACCAGAGACAAGTTTGTTTAAAATGTCGAGGAGACGTTTGACGTCGTCGGTATGGAGACCGGTTGTGGGCTCGTCTAAAATATAGAGAGTTTTGCCAGTGGAGCGACGAGAAAGCTCGGTGGCGAGTTTGATGCGTTGGGCCTCGCCGCCGGAGAAGGTGGTGGCTGGTTGGCCGAGACGAGTATAGCCAAGCCCGACTTCTTGAAGGGTTTTTAGTTTGTTAAAGATGGCGGGAATGTTAGAGAAAAAGTCGCAAGCTTCGTCGATGGTCATGTCGAGGACTTCGGAAATGTCTTTGTTTTTGTATTTTATTTCGAGAGCCTCGCGGTTATAGCGACGTCCGTGGCAGGTGGGGCAGGTGACGTAGACGTCGGGGAGAAAATGCATTTCGATTTTATTAACGCCGTCGCCTTGACAAGTCTCGCAACGGCCACCTTTGACGTTAAAAGAGAAGCGTCCAGATTTGTAGCCGCGAACTTCGGACTCGGGTTGGGCGGCGAAGAGGTCGCGGATGGCGGTAAAGACGCCGGTGTAGGTTGCAGGATTAGAACGAGGGGTGCGACCGATAGGAGATTGGTCGACGATGACGACTTTGTCGAGATTGTCGACGCCTTCGATACGGTCGTGAAGACCGGCGACGGTCTGGGCATGATTAAGCTCGGCTTGGAGTTCTTTAGCGAGGATTTCGTTGACGAGGGTGGATTTGCCGGAGCCGGAAACGCCAGAAACGACGGTCATGACGCCAAGAGGAAACTTGACGGTGAGATTTTTGAGGTTGTTTTCGCGGGCGCCGACGACGGTTAAAAACTTGTCTTTTTTGGGCTTGCGACGGGACTTGGGGGTTGGGATTTTGAGATTGCCGCTTAAATATTTTCCGGTGATAGAGGCGGGGTTATGCATGATTTCTTCGGGGGTGCCGGCGGCGACGAGTTGGCCGCCGTGGCTACCAGCGCCAGGGCCGATGTCGATGATATAGTCGGACGAACGCATAGTGTCTTCGTCATGCTCGACGACAAGAACGGTGTTTTTAAGGTCGCGAAGATGTTTGAGGGTGGCGATGAGTTTGTCGTTGTCGCATTGGTGAAGGCCGATAGAAGGCTCATCGAGAACATAGAGGACGCCTTGAAGGCCGGAGCCGATTTGGGTGGCAAGACGGATACGTTGGGCTTCGCCACCGGAGAGGGTGTTGGCAGAACGAGAAAGTTCGAGATAGCCGAGACCGACATCTTGCATGAATTTTACACGTTCGCGGATTTCTTTAAGGATGGGGTCGGCGATAAGGTGCTCTTCGGGAGTGAATTTGAGGTCTTGGCTGAGGACTTTAACAGTCGCGTCAACATCGAGAGAACACATGTCGACGATATTAAGGTCATTGACGGTGACGGCGAGGACGGCGGGTTTGAGACGGGCGCCGTGACAGGTTTGGCACTCGCGGATACGCATGAAACGTTCGATGTCTTTTTTAACAAATTCGGAAGTGTTGGCATCGTTCCAGCGACGTTCAAGATTAGGTATGACACCTTCATAGGTGGTTTCGTAGACGGTGCCGGCGGCAAATTTGCCGTGGCCGGAAACGGTGACTTTGTATTTGTCGGCGCCGGTGCCGTAGAGGATTTTTTCGATGGCGGAGTCGGGGAGGTCGCGAATAGGGGTGTGGATAGAGAAGTTGTGGCGTTCGCCAACGACGGCGAGACGCTTGAGCCAATAAGAATCGTAAGAAATGCGGTTAAACGGGCGGATGCCGCCTTCGGCGATGGTGAGATTAGGGTTCAAAACGAGAGCGGGGTCGATTTCCATGCGGATGCCAAGACCGGTACAGGTTGGACAGGCACCTTCGGGAGCGTTAAAAGAGAAAAGGCGTGGCGAGAGGTCGGGGATAGGCTCGTCGGGGTGGAGCTCACAGGCGTAGCGTTGAGAAAAAGTGAGGATTTCGGCGTCTTTGATGCCTTTGCCTTCGATGGCGGTGGAGTTGTCGGCGATTTTGAGGAGTTTAATGATTCCCTGCCCTAGTTCTAGAGCTTGTTCGATAGAGCCGGAGATGCGGGAAATTAAATCTGGGGATAAAATAAAGCGATCGACGACGAGCTCGATGTCGTGACGCTCGTTTTTTTCGAGAGAGGGAAATTCATCGAGGGCGTAAATAATGCCGTCGACGCGGACGCGAGAGAAACCTTTGGCGGTGTATTGGTCGGGAATATGGGCGAACTCGCCTTTTTTCTGTTGAACGATAGGGGCGAGAAGCATGAGCTTTGAGCCGAGAGGAAGTTTTAGAACTTCGTTTACGATGTCTTCGACGGAGCGACGGGAGACTTTTTGGTGGCAGATAGGGCAGTGAGGAACGCCGACGCGGGCGAAAAGAAGGCGGAGAAAATCGTAAACTTCGGTGACGGTGGCGACGGTGCTGCGGGGATTTCTGGAGGTGGATTTTTGGTCAATAGAAATAGCAGGAGAGAGACCAGTAATAGAGTCGCAGTCGGGTTTGTCCATGACGCCGAGAAACATGCGAGCATAAGAAGAGAGAGACTCGACATAACGGCGTTGACCCTCGGCATAGATGGTGTCGAAGGCGAGAGAGGACTTGCCGGAGCCGGAGAGGCCGGTAATGACGACGAGCTTGTCGCGCGGAATGTCGACGTCGATGTTTTTTAAGTTGTGTTGGCGAGCACCGCGGATTTTGATAAAGCTGTCATCCGCTGATTCTCGGTGGGGCTGGTCCATGTTTCTCTCCATTAAACTTAGACATTATACAGGAAAAACCGGAAAAAGTCCAGAGGGCTAGTAGTCGATTTCTTGGAGAGAGCGATACCAGAGATTAAGTTCTTCTAGTAAATAAAGTTTATCTTTGTCGCCAGATTTGGTTGCTTCGGCGGTGAAGCGTTTGAGTTCGGCAAGAAAAGGCGGCGCTTGGCGATTAAGGCGGGCGAGACGATATTCGCGCCAAGATTTCTGCTCTGATTCAGAAAGAGAAGTTGGAAAATGTTTGGCTTTGTAGTGAATGAGGAGTTCGCTTAAGCGCTCATCGGCGAAGTTGGGATGAAAATCGGCGAGTGAGTCGGCGGTGGCAGAGCGGACAACCGTAAGGCGGAGACGGTCGGCGTCTGGAACAAAAGAATCGTAAAGAGACGACTCGACGTCGATGGGCGGTTTATCGTAGGAGTCGGTTTTTTCTTCTTTTTGGAGCGCACGGAGAAGGTTTTTGTGGTTTTCGAGGGCGGCGAGATTTTTCTGGACGGTTTCGCGAGTGAGAGAGATTTTGGACCAACCAGAGGACTGATTGAGGACGCCGAGCGGGGCGACGGCGGGGCAACGGTTATAACAAAGCTCTTTGAAAGCGGGAAAGAAAAGATTTTTGAGTTTTAGGTTGGGGGTGTTTTCTGGGTGGTCATTGTCGAAGGCGGGATAAGTTTCTTTGATGGTTTTTAGCATGTCGTCGAGATTATAGCGGAGGTTTATGACCATGACGTTGCCGTTTTTGGTAAGGAAAAGCGGGTAAGCAACAGTTGTAAAGTTAAATTCGGAGCCGTAGCGACCGGACGTATAGACAAAGGGGGAGGGGTTTTTAAGGTTTACGAGGGCTTTGACCTCGCGTTTGTCGCGCATTTTGAAGAGATAAGAAAAGAGTTTTTCTTGTTTTTTGGCGATGAGGCGGGTGACGTCGATGAGGGCGTTGACGTCGGAAAGGGCATCGTGGGCGGACTCGTGAGAGATGCCGTTAAGTTTGGTGATGAGCTCGAGACGGTTGGTGGGGCGCCCGTCATCGGTGACGGGCCAGTTGATGCCCTCGGGGCGGAGCGCACGAGTCATACGCACGACGTCGAGCATATCCCAACGCGAGCGACCGTCGCACCATTGCCACTCGTAGGGGTCGTAGAAGTTGCGCCAGAAGAGATGTTGGATGAAGCGGTCGTCGAAACGGACAGAATTAAAACCGAGAATAATAGTGTCGGCGGTGAAAACATTTTCTGAGAGGAATTTGGCAAGTTCGTTTTCCGGTATGCCGTCTTGGAGAGTGGACTGGGGGGTGATTTTGGTGGTGAGGACAGCACCGGGGGAGGGCAAAGTGTCGTCATTTAGTTTAACGAGGAGGTTAATGGGGGCGCCGACGGGCTTGAAATCGAGTGTGGTGCGTTGGCCGGCGAACTGCATAATGCGGTCGTCGGTGGCGCTTAAACCGGAAGTCTCGAGGTCATAAAAGAAGAAAGTTTGTCTTGACACAAACTATTCCTCGGTGGCGTTGACGTAATCGCTATAGTCGATTTCTGAGTAGTCGGAATAGTCGGTGGAATATGCTAGAGTGAGCGCTTCGTAGATTTTGTCGAGTCGAGCGCTAATTTCGGAAAGTTGTTTGTCTTTCTCGATGGCGTAGATGATGAACTTGAGCGGAGAGTTGAGACCACCGCAGATTTCGTAAGAGTCGCCATAGGCAAGCGCGCCAGGGATGGTGATTTCGCGGATGCCACCGAGCTTCATGCCTTCGGTGCCAAGATACCAACCTTCGATGAGGGAGTTTGGTTCGACGGCGATAGGGGCTTTAAGGGAGGTAGGAGAGTCGAAATTGTCGAAACTGGAGTCGAAAATGGACTCGTCGGAGCACCAACCGATGTAGTAGGCGGAATAGTTGGAGTCGGTGAGCGGTTCGCCGTCGCCTTCGAGGAAATCTTTGGTAGTGACGCCGTTGGAGTTGGCGGTAGTGGCGTTATAAGCCTTGACTTTGGACTTGTATTCTTTGAAGGTGTCGAAATTTTCGGCGGAGAGCTCGGCGGCTCGCTCGGTATAGGTAGTATAGGCGGATTCGTAGGCGGATTCTAGTTCGCGGGTGGTCATGCGGGAGTAGTCGACATTGCCACTTCCGAGGACGATAGCGACATAGATGGCGACGGAGGAGCCGAGGAGGATGGCCGCAACAACAGCGATAACTAGACGCTGTTTCCAGCTAGTTTTGAGTTGACTTTCTTGCATAAGACCTCCTTTGATTCTAGACTACTTCCGCACCGAGCGCCGAGAGATTGTTTGTGATTTTTTCTATTATAGCAGAAATTTCGGCGGAGGTGAAAGTTTTATCGGTGTTTGTGAGTGAAAGGTGGAAGGAGAGGTTTTTGGTCTCGAGGCCGGGTTTAGTATAGATAGACGTTGGGGTGAGGCGATAGAGAAGGTTGTTTTCGGAGTCGAGAGAGGTCTTGAGGATGTTCTCGACGTCGGCGAAGGCGAGAGAAACTGGAACGCGGACAGTGAGGTCGCGAGAAACAAAAGGAAACTTGGGGAGTTTAATGCCCTTTTTGATTGAAGCGGGGAGAGCGACGAGAGCGGAGAGATTAAGTTCTAGTGCGAAAACGGGGGCGGAAAGCTTGAAAGACTTGAGGACGGAAAGTTTTATTTCGCCAAACGAGCCGAGAACGACGCCGTTTTCTCCTAAAATAGTAAGGGAGCGGGAAGGTTCAAGGAAGGTAGAGGTTTCGAGGGGCGTAAAAGAGAAAGCGTAGCCGAGCCGAGAGAGAAGTTCTGTGACTGTGGCCTTAACGTCGTAGAAACTGCCTTGTCCAGCAAGTCCGAGGTGGGTCTCCATGACGGGGACGTGCTCGTCGGTTAGGCCGAGGGATTTTTTGGTGACTTGGTTAAGCTCGTAGAGCGTAAAGTCTTTATGCCCGGCTTTTTCGTTCTCGCGGATTTTGTCGAGAAGCGAAGGAACGATGGTTTGGCGGAAACATTCGAGCTCGGGCGAGAGGGAGTTGATGATTTTGTAGCTGTCGGCGACGTCTTCGAGAGCTGATGACTGGAGCCTCTTTGAGACAAAAGAATATGTCAAAACTTCGTTTAGACCGAGGCGGTCGGAGAGGAGGTTGCGGATTTTGGACTTGAGGGTAAAGAGTGGCTCGACAGAGGCGCAGACGAACGGGCGGAGCGGGTAGCTCAGAGGTAAATTGTCGTAGCCGAGGAGACGTCCGACCTCTTCGATGAGGTCTTCTTTGATGTGGATGTCGGCGCGCCAGACGGGGGCGGTGACGGTGAAAGTTTCGGAAGTTTCATCCGCGCTCAAAATAACGGAAAAACCGACGTTTTCAAGGGTGGATTTGATAAGTTCGGGTGAATAATTTGAGCCAAGAAGAGAGTTGATTTCTTGGGCGGAAATGGTGATGGTCGGGAGAATAAACTTGTCACGGTCGTTTTTAAGGCTAGGGTCGGAGACGGTTTTTAGGCCGAGAAACTTGGCGCCGAAGTTTTTGGTGAAGAATTGAATGGTGTCGGCGGTTGCGGAGAGGAGGTCGGTCGCGGGACGGCCTTTGGTGAAGCGGGTGATAGCTTCGGAGAAGAGGCCGTGAGACATCTGGGTTTTTCTGAGGTTGTAGAGGGAGAAGCTGGCGATTTCGACGAGGACGGTTTTAGTCGAGGCGTCGATTTCGGTGGATTGACCACCCATGGCGCCGGCGAGTGCGACGGGGGTGTCATTGGAGCAGATGACGATGTCGGTTTCGTTTAGAGAGATGGTTTTTCCGTCTAGGAGGGTGAGCTTTTCTTCATTTCGGGCGAGGCGGACGGAGATGTTTGCTTCGTTAGTGCCGCCTACGGAGAGAAACTTGTCGTAGTCGAACGCATGGAGAGGCTGGCCGGTTTTTAGCATGATGAGGTTGGTAGCGTCGACGATAGGAGAGACGGGACGCATGCCGGATTTTATTAAGAAGAGGTCGCTTGAAGTGAGATATGGAGATTTTTGAGGGAGCGAGGAGAGGTCAAAAAGGAGCGCTTCGTAGTGAGGACAGAGAGAATAGTCGGAGATTTTGATGGAAAGTTTAGGCTCTTGGATGTTTAGATGGTGAATGAGGTCTTTTCCTGATGGCATAACAAAAGGTTGGCCGAGGATGCCGGCGACTTCGCGGGCGAACCCAATAAGCCCGAAACAGTCAGGGCGGTGAGTGAGGGATTTGTTCTCGATTTCGAGGATTTTGTCGTTAAGCTCAAAAACTTCGGCGAAAGAAGCGCCTGGGGCGATTTTGGGATCGTTTGGGTTGAGTTCGAGGATGCCGTTGTGGTCGGAGCCGAGGGCGAGTTCATCGGCGGCGGCGAGCATGCCAAAGCTCATGAAGCCGCGAAGTTTGCGAGCGGAAATCTCGAACGGCTCAGGAGTGGCGTAAGTTTCGGGGACGATAGCGCCGGGGGCAATCCAGATGGCGAACATGTCTTTGCGGACGTTGGGCGCGCCACAAACGACCTGGATAAAACCGTCGTGGTCGGGGTCGATGGAGGCGTTCAAAGTTTTTCCGGCGTCGATTTTGCAGAGATGAAGATGAGTACCTTCGATGAGGTCGGCCGAGAGGACTTTGACGATGAAGATGTTTTTGTATTTTTTCGACCAATCAGAAACACCTTCGACTTCGACGAGACGGGAGCCGATGAGGCGGACGAGCTCGTCATCGCTGATTTTGATGTCGACGAGTTTTTTGAGTTCGTTTAGAGAGATGAGCATGATTAAAACTCCTTTAAGAAGTCAAGTTTGGCGGATTCTAGGTAGCGGATGTCGTTGATGGCATATTTAAGCATGATTAGTCGGTCGATGCCACCACCCCAAGCAAAGCCTTTGTAGACTTCGGGGTCGATGCCGGCCATTTTGAGGACGTTAGGATGAATCATGCCGCAGCCGCACATTTCTAGCCAGCCGTCACCTTTGCCACCGAGAGAAGCGGGTTTTTCGATTTGGAACTCGAGAGAAGGTTCAGTGAAGGGGAAAAAGCCGGGCTGGGTTTTGATGTTGAGTTTTTGGCCATAATAAGTCTCGAAGAAGGTTTTAAGGACGGAGAGGAGCTGGCCGAGGTTGGCGGTTTTAGAGACATAGATGCCTTCGCACTGGTAGAAGGTATGTTCGTGGGTGGCGTCGACGTCTTCGTTGCGGAAGGTGCGTCCAGGGATAGCGACGGCGATTTGGCCGTAAGTTTCGAGGTCAGAGCGGAAACGAGTGAGAGCGCGGTGTTGCATGGTGGAAGTTTGGGCGGGGGGAATGAAACCCTCTGAAGTGCGGAAGGTATCATAGCCATCGCGAGCGGGGTGGCCTTCGGGGAAGTTTAAGGACTCGAACATGTGGAATTCGTCGTCGAGTTGGCGAGATTCGATGATGTTAAAGCCCATGGAGCGGTAAATGTCGGCGACGAGTTCAAGTTCGGTCATGAGAGGGTGCTTAGTTCCCTGTTTCTGAGCTTTTTCGGGGGCGTTTTCGGCGAAGGGGGCGGAGAGGTCGAGTTTTTCGAGAGAGGCGGTTTCGGCAGAGGCCTCGAGGGCGGAGATTTCGGCAAGAAGAGCGGATTTTTTGGCGTTGATTTTTTCGCCAAAAGCTTTGCGCTCGGCGACGGGCAGGGATTTTATTTTGGAGTATTCGCTACTCAGCGATTTTAGTTCTTGTTTAAACTCTTCTAGTTTTGACATATAAGATATTTTATTATTTAAAATAAGCGTATTAATATATATATATATATATATTATATCACCTTAGAGGGGATTAGAGAAGAATGATGAAAACGAGAGAGGCAAGTGCGAGGGCGATAAGTACAAACCAGACCCAAGAAAAACGATGAGTTTTTTCGTAGTCGGAGAGGTAGGCGGCATCTTTGGAAAAGTCGGTGGCAGTACCTTCGTCAGACTGTGTGCGGGCCATTTTTCCGCGAAGCTCGGCGTTGATTTTGTTGGTAAGGGCAACGTTGTTGTCGTCTTCTTTAGTGACCATTACTCCCACGGTGATTCCCTTTCTGGATTAGAATTATGCTTACAATTATAACATACCTATGATATAATCCAGATAAATATTATTTAAGGAGGTTTAATGGCTAAATCGAAAAAGTCTGGCAAAAAGCCGAAGACTAATAAACCCACTGCGAAAGACGAAAAACTTTCCGAAAAGAAAAACCCGGTTGAAGAAAAGACCGTAGAAAAGAAAGAGGAGAAAAAGGCAGAAAAAGCTCCTGTTGAAAAAACTGCGAAAACCTCGGAAAAAAGTTTGAATGTTGAGACCGAGGAAAAGAAGAAAGTCGAGAAAAAGAAAACCTGCGCGGTCAAAGGATATTTTAAGGCGTTCTTCGCGAAAAAATATGAAGGCGACGAGTCGATTTTGACGATTTTTAAGGACAAGAAAATTTACGGCGCAATACTTGGCGAGTTCTTCGGAACGATGTTGATTGCGATGGTGATTTTTACACTTGGCCTTTATCAACCGCTCTATCTTTTCTTTATTCTGCTCGCGATTATTGTTATAACGCACAGATTGTCTGGTGCGAATTTGAACCCGATAAACACGCTTGGAATGATGGCATCGAGGAGAGTTTCGGCGATTAGGGGTGTGCTCTATCTTTTGTCGCAACTGATTGGGGCGTGGGTAGGGACGCTTATTATTACCGCCTTTATTACGGCGAGCGCAAGTGCCGGTGGGGCCGAGGTGGAACTTCCGGGCATGACGCCGATAGCCGAGGGCAATTATTGGACGGTGACGCTTTTAGAGTTCTTGGGCGCGACTATTGTGGGGTTCTTCTTTGCGAGAGCGCAAGACGTAAAGAAAAATACGCTGGCTTATGCGGCGGCAGTAGCGGGCGGTTTTACGATTGCGGTGGTGGTTGTTTATCTACTGTCTTATAACTATTTCGGGCTTACAGGGAGCTTCATGATGAATCCGGCGGTAGCTTTGATGTATCAGATTTTGCCGACGAGCGCGGATGGGGTTGGGGAGCTTTTACTGGAAATTGTGAAGGCACTGTATACTTATGTACTGTTCCCGATGGTCGGGGGTGTGCTTGGGTTTTATCTGTCCGATGCCGCAAAGACGTTCCAGGAATAATAGTCTAGAATGGTAAGAAAATCGCCCCTCTCGGGGCGATTTTTGTGGGAGGAAAGTAGCTAAAATAGAAGTTTGGTGGGGGGTGGAGCAGAATGGAGTGAGGGAATGAAGGAGTAGTAGTGAGGTGAGTGGAGAGTGAGATGACGGGTGGTGGTTAGGCTTTTGGGAAGAGTGGGGTGGAGGGAGGGGTGAGAGGGGTGTTCGAGAAGATATTGAAGATTTTTTCGGAAGTGGCAGGGAGGAAAGGTGCGAGAAGTGAGGTGGCTTCGAGGAGCGAGAGGGTGAGGCGAGAGAGAACGGACTTAGCGGAGGCGGGGTCGGTTTTGAGAAGAGACCACGGTTTTTCTTCGTCGATGGTTTTGTTCAAGGTTTGGATTTTAGACCAGATATAGTCAAAGGCGCCGGAATAATTAAACTTAGACATGAGGTCTTGGTAAGTTTGGTCGGTTTTAAGGGCGGATTTGGCGGAGGCTAGAGAATCTTCGTCGAGAGAGAGGTTGGCTTTGGATATGAGAGTTGAGAGACGTTGGACGAAGTTTCCGAGGTCGTTGGCGAGTTCTCCGGAATAAGCGGCGGAGTATTTGTCCCAGGTAAAGTCAGAGTCGGCGAAGGTGTCGATGTGGCGAAGGAAAAAGTAGCGGAAGGGTTCGAGACCGTAGCGGTCGATAGCTTCGAGAGGGTCAACGACATTGCCGAGCGATTTGGACATTTTCTGGCCGTCGGAGAGAATGTGTCCGTGAGAAATGATGGCTTTAGGAAGCGGAAGACCGAGACCAAGAAGAATGGCTGGCCAAATGATAGCGTGAAAACGAAGAATGTCCTTGCCGACAAATTGGACGTCGGCGGGCCAAAAGTCGGAGATGTCGGACTCGGGATAGCCAAGGACAGTGAGATAGTTAGCGAGCGCGTCAATCCAGACATACATAACTTGGTCGTCGTCGCCGGGGACGGGTATGCCCCAGGAGAGGTTTCTACGGGGACGAGAGATGGAGACGTCAGGGGAGGATTCGAGAAGATTTAGAACTTCTTTTTTGCGAAATTCGGGGAGAATAAGGAGAGTGTCGGTTTCGATAGCCGTTTTTATTTGAGCTTTAAAGTCGGAGATTTTAAGATAATAATTTTTTTCGGAGAGGCGCTCGTAAGGAGTTTGGTGGTCGGGACAGATGCCGGAGGTCTCGTCATGTTCTTTGTCGGTGACAAAACGTTCGCAACCAGAACAATACCAACCTTCGTAAGTCGCGGGGTAGATATGCGGGGAGAGTTTTTGCCAGATAAGTTGGCAACGTCGGCAGTGGTCGGGGTCGGAAGTGCGGATAAAATCGGTCGGAGCGACGTTGAGCTTTTTGATGAACTCGCGGAATTTGTCGGAGTTTTCTTTGACGTAAGTTTCGACGGGGATGTCGAGAGACTTGGCCTTGTTGAAGATTTTGTTGCCGTGCTCGTCGGTGCCGGACTGAAAACGAACCGACTCGCCGAGGGCGATATGATAGCGATAAAAAACGTCAGCTAAAAGATAGTCGAGCGCATGGCCGATGTGGGGCGCGCCGTTGACATAAGGGATGGCGGTGGTGATGTAGAGGTTTTTAGACATTTGGGTTAAATAGCGAAGGCAATGAGAAGAATGAGACCGATGATGATGATGGCGCTTCCGGCGACGATGAGGATGATGGGATTGAGCTTTTTGCCTTGGAGGAGGTCGGAGAGACGAATGTCTTTAAGATCCATCTTGGCAAGAGAAGGTTTTTCTGCGGGGGCAGAAGAGTTGGTCGGAGCGGAAGTGGCCGGGTCGTTAAAAGCGACGGAAGGCGGAGCGGCGGGAGCTTCGGCGTTAGGAACGGCCGTAGGGTCGACGGAAGGGGCAACCGAAAAATCGGCAGAAGGAGCCGCAGAGGCAAAAGGCGAAGGCTCCGAGGGGTTATTAAGGGCGGGAGAAGGGGTGGAATCTAAGCTGTTAAGAGGGACGGCGGAAGGAGTGGGGACAGAAGCTGTCGCTTCTTGGGGGACGTCGGTGATAGCTTGGGCGACGAGAGCTGGGTCGAGAGTGGGGTTTGGGGGCAGAGAGGAAGTTTCTGGCGCAGGGGAAACCGGGGGCATCGAGGGGGTTTCGGAGATGGCTGGATTGGGTGCGGGAGCGAGAGAAGGCGCGGCGGCCGCGGCAGGGTTAAGTGGAGCGGCGCCGTCGGGCGTGGCTAGATTTTGAGGGTTTAGCTGAGTTTGATCCATTTTCTCTCTTCCTTTGTATGAAACTTAGTATTATTTTAGCTTTTTTTGAGGATATTAGCAAGCATAGCGTAATCTTCGAGCGTGAGGTCGGCGGGTCTAGCCGAGGCGGAAAGACTGATTTTTGTTAAGGCGAGTTCGAGTTCTTCTTTGTTTTTAGAGGAAAGTGATTTGAGAGCAAAGGTGAGTTTTTTGCGCGGAGAAATAAAACATTTTTCTATAAAGCTGAGAAGTTCGCTAGAGAAACGCGGGGATTTTAGAGGAGTTAAAACAAGAACACGAGAATCGACTTTGGGAGGAGGGGTGAAAAATTCACGTTTAACGACGGGACCGAGGGAGGGGGTGGCTAGATTTTGGACGAAGAGAGAAAGCGACGAGGAATGGGTTTGGTCGCAGATTTTCTCGGCGACTTCTTTTTGGACAAGGAGGACGATTCTTTCGGGCTTAAAGTCTAAGGATAAAAGTTTTTTGATGATGGGGGTGGTGATGTAGTAGGGGATATTTCCGGCAACAACGAACGGCTCGTTAATTTGAGCAAAATCGAAAGCTAAAATATCTTCGTTTATGACTTCGAGATTTTTGCCAGGAAAAGAGGCTGGAAGATTTTTGGCTAAGGTTTGGTCGAACTCTATGGCTATCACCTTATCGAATCTTTTAAGCAGGCTGGATGTCAGCGTTCCTAGCCCTGGCCCGATTTCTACGCAGAGCTTAGTTCCCTTCTCAGAGCTTGCCAACTCGGCAATATCGTCGAGAATGACGCGATTTTTGAGCCAGTTTTGACCAAGAGATTTGATGTTTCTCATGATTATCTTCCGTCTCGGTTAGTCCAGTCGGTAGCGATGTCGAATTGTTCGGGGTTAGTGAGGGCGAAGGAGCCGGTGTCATAGACTTTGCCAAGACCGAGAGAAGTTTCGACGACGGTGCAGCGAGGGTATCTCGACAGGTCGGCGGCGATGAGAATATAGCCTTCGTCGTCGACTTTTACGCCGTCGCTGCGTACGGTGTAACCACTTTTCCCGCAAAAACTCATTACGCCGTTCATCGGGAGGTCATAGAACGTTTCTTGTCTTTCGACATATTCGCCGGCGAGGTTTTTGGCGGTATAGCGGTTGCGCCCCATGGCGGCGGTGAGAGGTTTGGCGTTGGTGATGGCGGTGCCAACGGCGACGATTTTCTCCACAGGCTCTTTGAGAACCGTCTTAGATACTAAGGTTTTTTCAGCGTCTTCGCCATCAATAGACTTAACTTCATAGACATATTGGACTTTGCCGAGTTCGCCAAGCTGGCGGATTTCTTCGGTGCCGACTTTTAGATTATAATCTCGAATAGTATTGGTCGGGAAAGGCAGGTCTTCTTCGACGGTGACGAGAGAACCTTCTCCGCGAGTGATTTTATAGACAGAAGAAACGCCGGACTCGAGGAAGTTGGTGGACTTTTCTAGAGAAACAATGTCAGAATCGTAAACGACAAAGCCGGCGGAGCGAGCGACGGAGCGGGCGTCGACGGCGGAAGTGTTGACGAGACGAGAGATATGCCCGTCGGAAACGATGACGGGGCGCGAGCGGTAGATGTTGATAAAGAAGTGGTCGGCGTCGATTTCGGCAGAAAGTTCGGGAGAAACGGAGTCGGTGGAGTCGAGAGAGATATTAAGGCGTTCGAGGACGTCTTGGACGGTGACGGCGGAGGTGCGGACGGTGAGTTTTTTGTTGTTGTCGTAAACAGTGATGAACTTGTCTTCTAGAACGTCAGAGATAAGCGCGTCGTCTTCGTCTTCGGCAAAGGTCTCGGGAGTATATTTTAGACAAAGTGCAAAAACAAGTCCGAGCAGAAAGAACCCGAAGAAAATAAGGGAATGTTTTGAGCGAGATAGTTTACTCACTAAAGATAATTATATTCTAGAGGTGGTTAATATGCAAGAGCGGCATCCATTTGGGGGTCGCGAGAATGGTTAGTGTCGTCGTAAGTGTTGACGACTTCGATGTCCGGCTCGATGCCGTCGCCGTCGATGGTGTTTTCGAGCGGAGTGTACCAGTGGGCGGTAGTGACTTTAAGAGAAGTACCGCCGGAAAGGTCGAGCAAGGTTTGGACGACGCCTTTGCCGAAGGTGGTTTCGCCGATGACGGTGGCTTTTTGGTAATCTTTGAGCGCGCCAGTGACGATTTCTGAAGCGGAGGCAGTGTTGCCGTTGACGAGAATAACGGTTTTAGTGTTAGCAAAAAGGGCTTTTCCGCGCAAGGAATAGGTGATGTCATCAACGGGGGTGAGGCGAGATTTTTGGATGAGGATTTTTTCGTTGTCGAGCCAGAGCGAGAGGAGGTCGCGAGCGGCGTTGACGTAGCCACCGCCGTTGCCGCGGAGGTCGAGGATGATTTTTTGAGTGCCGTGGTTTAGGATGTCATTTGCAAAACTTTGGACAAGCGTGCCGGTGTCGTTGTCGAAGCGAGTAATCGTAATGACGGCGGTGTTGTTGTCTTTGAAGTCGTAATAGGCGGAGACGTTGTTGATGGTTTCGCGGATGAGGTCAAAAGATTTTTCTTCGCCGTTTCGGACGACGGTAAGTTTGACGGAAGAACCTTCGGAGCCGCGGAGGACACCAGCGATGTCTTCGGCCGACCAGTCATAAACTTCTTTGTCGTCAACTTTATAGATGATGTCGCCGGCGAGGACGCCTGCACTGCGGGCGGGGTTGTCGGGGAGGGTGCGAATGACGCGAACATAACCATCACGAAGCCCCATCTCAATACCGACGCCAGCGCCGACGTCGCCATGAAGCGATTTCGAGAATTCTTCGCTTTCTTCTTTGGTCATATAGACGGTGTAGACGTCGCCGACGGAATCAGCGATACCTTTCTTTGCACCGTCTAAAACGGACTGCCTATCGACTTCGCCATCGTAATTTTTGATTAAGGCAGAATAAACTTCGTTCAATCCACTCCACGATATGGACTCTCCGCCGCTCTTTCCTCCGAGATATGGTGAATAAGTCGACCATTTTGACCCTAAAAACACGCCGGCAACCAACGCGACAAATCCGCCAATAATAGCGCTAGAAAGTCTGACGGTTTTTTCTTTCCACTCCAATTTTTTCATTCTTATATTATAGCACGGGCGCCAGTGGAAACAAAATTCCCTACGATTCTATTGACTTTTTCTAACTATAGCTATCTATCAAAATGAATAAATACCAGCCCCGCTGTACTGACGCCAGAGCGATAGCCGTAATCGCCGGCCTTATGACTCGCTGAACTATAGCTATTGTTATATTCGGAAATATTTATGGTGCCGTTTGCGTTGACGGACTCTACCCACATAACATGTCCCCACGCGCCAGAGTTACTGACGGCGACGGTATATGGTGCAGGATTTCTATCTACTCTATAACCTCTAGCAACGGCACTCTCGTCCCAGCTATAAGCGTTGCCCCAGTAGGCAATATAAACACCCCAGTGTTCATAAGCCTTATATCCGGCATAACTCGTACACTGGCAAACATACCCCCACTGTGTCGAATACCAAAGATTTTTTTGCGGACAGTCGTTTTGGTACGGATAGGTATTAACGCCGAAAGCGGCGACACCGGAACTGTTCAGTCGAGCGATTTCTTCGGCGATTTCTTGCTCTTTGATTTTTCTGGCTTCTTCGGCTTCGGCGCTATACGCTTCGGCATTTCTAGAATATTTCTCGAGTAGCCTCTGTTGCTCGGCGCGTTTTTCGGCGATAACGGCTTTTTGGTTGTTTTGGTCTACTAAAATGCGGTCGACCTCGGCCTTTTGCTCTTCGAGCTCGTTTTTGACGGCCTTGATGTTTTTGGCGGAGAGGTTTATTTGTTGTTTGACGGTTTCGGCGCGAGACTGTCTTTCGGTTAAATCGGAAAGAGAGGAACTGCCGGCGAGAATCATGATGGTGTCGGGATTGGACTCGAAATAGTTGTCGACAAGCAGAGAGGCGAGCGCGGCTTTTTGGACATTAAGTTTTTCTTCGTTGAGACGGATTTTTTCGGCGAGGTCGGCGGCGACGGCTTCGTTAGAAGCGATTTTAGCTTGGAGAGCAAAGATTTCTAGCTCGAGGCTTTGGACGACTTGTTCTAGGCTTTCGGCGGCAGCGGCGGCGTCTCGAGCGCGTTCGCGGGCTTCGGCCTCTTTTTCGGCGGCGGCGCGACATTCGGCGGTGACACAATAATCGGTCGCACGAACCCTCTCGGCGATAATAATGCTCGACATCGCAAAAACTACGACAGCGACAAGAAAGATTTTAAGTCGTTTAAGCATTACCATGAATATATTATAGCACGTTTTATTTGGTAGCGTCACGAATATATTTATGAATGGCTAACCTTGCGGACAAACTGCCAATTACCATTCCGGATAATATCATGGCTAAAATAACATAAACGATTTTATTGGAATCTAATATATTAGATACGGTAGTGATATTTATTCCATAATTAGCCAGTCTCGGCTCTAAAAATCTAAAGCCAAGATAGCTTAACCCTGACGCTAACAAACCGGACAAAATCCCTGACAACTGGGCTTCGACGAGGAACGGACCACGAATAAAGTTTTTGTCGGCGCCGACCAACTTCATCATATAAATCTCTTCCCTCCTCGAGAAGATAGCCATGCGAATAGTGTTGAAAATGACAAGGATGGAGATAACCAAGAAGACGATAGAGAGAATAAGCCCGCCAGTTTTGGCGATGTTGGCCCAACGAGTGATGGTGGCGATTTCGGCTTGGTTGACGTCGTAGGTCGGTTCTTCGTTTTCGTCGAGATTTTTAACAAAATCGATGTCGGAGGCGACGAGCTCTTTGATGGAAGTCAGGTCGTCGACGTTGTGGACTTTGAGACGCATGGTGGACTGCATGGTGGAAATCATGGTGGAACGCATGTCCATATCGGGGTCTTCGAGGGTTTCGATGAGGAGAGTGTTGTCGGCGTTTTCTTGGAGGAAGTTTTGGTATTCTTCTTCGGAAGTGCGGGTTTCGGCGGACTTGACGTTTCCGTCTTCGAGGATTTTGGACTTTAAGAGGGCGAGGGTTTCTTCGCTAGTTTCGGGCTTGAAGAAGAGAGTGATGTCGATGCGGTCGCGCATGGCATCGGCGGTCTCGGAGAGGACGATGGTGGCGACGAGAGTAATAGAGAGGACGATGAGGGTTAAAGTCATAATCATGGTGGCGGCGGTGGAGAGCCAGATGTTGCGACCGAAGTTAATGGTGCCGTATTTTATGACGCGAGAAGCGTTGCGTAGATGTTTAGTGTGGCCGTTTTTGGTAAGGGTGCGGAGATTTTTTTTGGTGAGGGCTTTTTCGGTTTTTGTACTCATCGTGCTTTTCTTCCTCTGGGTTGGTTTTTGTGCCCGGGGGCTTTGGGGGAATTATCTATTAAGACTTCGGGTTCGCCGTCGAGACGATAGACGCCGTTGGTTTTTTGGTCGGCGACTATGCGACCGTTTTTTAAGGTGACGACGCGCTTGCCGAGGTTATTGACTATGGTCTCGTCGTGCGTTGTGACGAGGACGGTGGTGCCGAAGTCGTTGATTTTTTGAAGGAGAGAGATGATTTCGGTGCGGGTGAGTTTATCTAGGTTTCCGGTCGGCTCATCGGCGATGAGGATTTTAGGCTGGCGGGCGACGGAGCGAGCGATAGAAACGCGCTGTTGTTGACCACCGGAGAGCTGAGAGGGGAATTTGTCGGCTTGGTCGGTGAGACCGACGAGGTCGAGGACTTTTGGAACGGTGTGGCGGATGTCGCGACCAGACATGCCGGCGATTTCGAGGGCGAAAGCGACGTTTTCGTAGACGGTGCGACGAGGGAGAAGTTTAAAATCTTGAAAGACGACGCCGAGACGACGGCGATAATGAGGAATGTGGCGATATTTGACGTAGTCGAGGTCGATGCCGCCGATGATGATTTTACCGAAGTCGGGGGTTTCTTCTTTGGTAATCATTTTCATGAGGGTGGACTTTCCGGCGCCGGATTTTCCAACAAGAAAGACAAATTCGTTCGGAGCGATATGAAGCGACACGTCGTCAAGGGCAGGGCGTTTGTCGCCCGGATAAATTTTCGTGACGCGGTCGAGCAATATCATGTTTCTATAATAGTATAAACTCAACCAATATGCAACATTAGCTTAGATTAGCTTAGATTGGTTTAGACTAGCTTCGCTTATGGAATTTTTAGTCAAGAATTATTTTTGGTTTAATCTGTTTCTGCGGCGCGGATGGGACGCGTGCTCGAAACGACTAAACCAAAAATAATTCATTGTAAAAATTTTTATATAAGCAAAGTTAGTCTAAGCCAATCTAAGCTGTTCTTGATTCTAAGTATGCGTCTATGAAGTCTGAAATGTCGCCGTTTAATACCTTCTCTACTTCAGCGCTTTCAAACTTGGTCCTAGTGTCTTTGACTAATTTATAAGGTTGCAGGACGTAGTTGCGGATTTGTTGACCCCATTTGGCGGACTCGCCGGCGCGAAGTTTGTCGATAGATTCGGCTTTTTGTTCGAGTTTCATTTGAGCGAGCTTGCCACGTAAGATTTCGAGGGCTTTTTCTTTGTTTTGAAGTTGGGAACGTTCGTTTTGGATGGCGACGACGGTGTTGGTCGGGAGGTGGGTGATACGGACGGCGGAGTTGGTGGTGTTGACGGATTGGCCGCCATGACCGCCAGAATGATAGACGTCAATACGGAGGTCTTTGTCGTCGATTTTTATTTCGGAGTCGTCCGTCAAAACGGGGAGGATTTCGACGAGAGCGAAGGAAGTTTGGCGGAGATTGTCGGCGTTAAAGGGAGACAGCCGAACGAGACGGTGAACGCCATGCTCGGATTTTAGAGTGCCGTAGGTGTTCGTACCGGTTATCTCGTAGACGGCGGTTTTAATGCCGGCTTCTTCGCCTTCGACGCGTTCGACGAGAGTGGCGCGGAAGCCGTTTTGCTCGAAAAAGCGGAGATACATGCGCTCGAGCATGGACGCCCAATCCATAGCTTCGGTGCCGCCTACGCCGGCGGTAATACGCAAGATGGCGTTGTTTTGGTCGAACTCGCCGGTGAAACGGAGGGATTTTTTGAGGTTTTCGAGAGAGGTGGACATGGCGGAAAGTTGGGCGGAGATTTCATCCTTGAGCTCTTCCCCGCCGAGGTCGATAAGCTCGGAGAGGTCGGAGACTTGAGACTTTAAGAGAGACCACGGGGCGACCTCGTCGTTTAGGTGAGAAAACTCGGCGTTTTTGGCTTTGGCGCGGTCGGGATTAGTCCAGAGTTCAGGAAGGGCGATTTCTTTTTCTAGAGAGTCAAGTTTTTTAAGTTTTTCGTCGAGAGAAAGGCGCGCCCAGCTTTGGTCGAGGTCGTTTTGGAGAGCGGCGAGTTGTTTTTTGAGCGAGTCCATGTTAGTTTAGTGAGTTTACGAGTTCTTTGAAAAGGTCGCCACGCTGTTTGTAGCTTTCGAACATATCAAAAGAGGAGGCGCAGGGCGAAAGCAGAACGACGGGAGGGACAATGGGCTTTTTGGCGTCGACGAGACAAGTGTCGGAATTTGCTTCGGCGCGAGAAAGATAGTCTTCGGCAAATTCGCGGGCTTTTTGGACGGCTAGGTCAAAATCAGTGCCGGCGTGGAAGAACTTTTTGGGGTCTTCGTTTTCGGCGAGAGCAGGGGCGGTTTCGCCGATAAGGACGGCTTTGATGAGGTTGGGGTTGTCAAAAATAATTCTTTTAACGGGGTCGAGAGGAAAACCTTTATCCTTACCGCCAGCGATGAGGACGAGCGGGGTGTTTTGGAAGGATTTGATGGCAACTTCGAGAGCAGGATAGACGGTCGAAAAGGAGTCGTCGTAGTATTTTATACTGTTAAGTTCGCGGACAAATTCGATGTGGTGGGGGAGGGGTTGAAAATTTTTGAGCGCGGAGCGAAACTCCGAAAAATTAGCGTCTAAAAAGTCCTCAAAACGAGTATTTTCAGGGGTGATTTTGAGCTTTTTGGCATATACAAAGCAGGCGAGAAGGGCAGCCTCGGCGTTTTCTTTGTTGTGGTCGCCAGGGATAGCGAGCGAGTTTAAAAGTTCGGTCTCGAGAGGGGATTTTTCTTTTAACGGATAGGAGAGTTTTTGGGCGGGAGAGACGTCGGCGAGAGCTTTGGTGTTTTTGTTGTTTTGGAAATAAACGAGAAAATCGTCGGGGGTTTGGTGGAGAGTAATGTTCTTTTTAGCGGTGAGGTATTCGGAAAAATCTTTGTGGACGTCGAGGTGGTCGGGCTCGATGCGGAGCGCGACAGAAACCTGGGGGGATTTCTCTAGGTCCCAGAGTTGAAAAGAGGAAAGCTCGTAAACCACGACGTCGTTTTTAGTAAGTTCGGGGAGGACGTCGAGAGCGGGAGTGCCGATGTTGCCGACGAGAAAGACTTTTGAAGTGAGCGGGAGGAAGCTTCTGAGTAAGTCGCGAATGAGGGTGCAGGTAGTTCCCTTGCCTTTGGTGCCGGTGACGCCAATAATCGGCGCCGGACAACGGTCAAAAAAGAATTTGGTGAGGCTGGTGATTTTTTCTTGGGGGGCGGGGATGGCGTCGGGGCGGACGGAAGGAGTGCGAAAAATGAGGTCGTAGCCGGTAAAATCTTTTTCTTTGAGGTCGTCTAGGGCAAATTTGTCTAGGACGTCGATTTTGGTGTGTTCGTAGAGAGAGGGGCCGGACTTAAAGTAGTTTTCGACAGACTTGCCTTCGAGGCCATAACCAAGAATAAGGATGTTCATGAAAAAATTATAGCATAAAGTAGAGAAAAAGTTGGCGAGCTAGAACTTTAGGTGGTCGGCAAGAGAAGTGATGAGAGATTTGTCGCAAGAGCTGACAGCGACGAGAGCGTTGATGCTGGAGCCGATGAGCTCGCGAGCGAGCTCGACGATTTCGGTTTTATCGACGGTGCGGACGATGTCGGGGATTTCGGCGTAATCTTCGATTTCGTCGGATTTGAAATAACCTTCAGCATAGACGTCGGCGATTTGGGAGACAGTTTGGGCAGACATTTGGAAACGCCCCAGAGTATAGCTTTTTGCGGCGGAGAGGTCAGACTCGCTGATTTCGCCGTTTAAAACTTTGGCGATTTCGTGGCGAATGAGAAGAAAAAGCTCTTCGGCGTTTTCGATTTCGACTTCGCCGTCAAAATCCCAGGAGGCTTTAGACTCGTCGAGATTAAGAGAGCTTCCCATGCTGTAAAGAAGTCCACGCCGGCGAGCCTCGCCGAGGATTTTGGAGGACATGGTGCCGGTGAGGATGTGATTAAGACAGAAGAGGGCGATAGTGCAGGCGGAGTCGAGGCGGCGAGGAGTGACGAAAGAAAAACCGAAGGTGATGTTGCTGGCGTCTTTACGACGGATGAGGACAGGGTCGGAGGAATGAAGCGAGTCGAGAGGAACTTCGAGGCGTTCGCCTTCTTTTAAGTTCCAAGAGTTGAGCATTTTGATAATTTTTCGACGGCGGGAAAAACCGATATTGCCAGCAATAACGAAGCGCATGTTTTTGGAGGTATGGGTGCGGCGATAATGCTCGCGAATGTCTTTTAGGGTGATGTTTGGGAGGGTTTTGATGCGGGTTGGGAGGTCTTCTACGGCTTCGCCGATAGAACGTTGGAGACGAGGCCAGAGGAGGCGGTTGTAGTCGTTAGTATAGCCAGTAAGCTCAGACTTAACGTTGCCTTTTTCGCTTTTAAGCTCGAGGTCATTAAAACGTGGTTCGCAGAGGGCGAGACGTTTAAGGTCGAGAATACGGTCCCATTCAAAGTCGGCACATTCGGTTTCGTAGCAAATAGAGAGGTCGGAAGTCCAGGCGTTGTGATAGGCACCGTTTTTGGTAAATTCGGATTCGTAGTCGCTTTCGTTTTTGTATTTTGAATTGGCGCCGAAAGAAAGATGTTCGACAACGTGGGCGATTTCGTAAAGCTCGGGTTTTTTGCAATAGCGCAGACCGCCGCGAAATTGGACGCGAGTCGACATAACGCTGGCGCCAGGAACGTTAATAAGCAGTCCCTTGGCGCCATTTTTGAGGGTGATTTCTTCGACAGAATGTTTCACTGGTTATTTTTTGCGTTTGTTTTGGCGCTGTTTTTTACGTTTTTTCTTGTTTTTGTTGCGGAGAGTGTTGCGGCTGATGTTGGAACCTTTGGAGAGAGATTTGTCGCCGTCTTTTTTAAACTCGGAGTCAAGGTTTTTGTCGCCGGCGGAAATTTCGTTGACACCTTTTTCGGTGGCGGTTTCTGCCATCTTGGTCAGTTCGGAGTCATATTCTTCGTCGGAGACGGTGCTTTCGGAGGCGGTTTCTTCTTTGGTGATGTTTAGGAGGACGCGGAGGACTTCTTCGCGGAGGTTGCGTTTTAAGTTGTCAAAGAGTTTTTGGGACTCGGAGCGATATTCGACCAGCGGGTCGCGTTGGCCGACGGAACGCCAGTGGATGCCTTCGCGAAGATGTTGCATGTTTTCGAGATGCTGCATCCAGAGGACGTCGAGAACACGGAGATAAACCTCGCGTTCGATTTTGCGCATGACTTCGGCGCCAACTTCGAGTTCTTTCATGGAATAGGCTTCTTCGACAGCGATACGAGCGAGGCGGGCGCGTTCTTTTTCTTTGCGCATGCGACCGATTTCGTCGATGAGATCTTCGTCTAGTTTGAAGACGGCGAGAAATTCGGACTTGAAGTTTTTGTTGACGCGAGAGCTAAAGATGGTGAGAAAATCGGTTTCTTCTTTGATGAGGTTCATGATTTCGGGGCGGATGTTGGCGCCTTCGAGAATCTTGCGACGCATAGCATAGACGACTTTGCGGTGGCGGTTGATGACGTTGTCGTATTGGACGACGTTTTTGCGGGAGTCAAAGTTAAAGCCTTCGATTTTTTTCTGGGCGGATTCAAGAGTTTTGGAGATGGCTTTGGTTTGGATAGGAGTGTTTTCGTCAACTCCGAGGCGAGACATAAGCATAGCGACGCGTTCGCCTTGGAAGATACGCATGAGGTCATCTTCGCAAGAAACAAAGAATTGGGTGGTGCCGGGGTCGCCTTGACGACCGCCGCGGCCGCGGAGCTGGTTGTCGACACGGCGAGAATCGTGACGGGCGGAGCCGATGACGACGAGACCGCCGAGCTCTTTGACGCCAGGGCCGAGTTTAATGTCGGTGCCACGACCAGCCATGTTAGTAGCAAGAGTAATAGCGCCTTTTTCGCCGGCTTTTTCGATAATAGCGGCTTCGCGTTCGTTGTTTTTGGCGTTTAGGATTTCGTAGGAGATATTGCGGGCGTCTAGGTAGCGGGCGATTTCTTCGTTGTTAGCGATAGAGTCGGAGCCGACGAGGACGGGCTGACCCTTGGCGTGGTATTTTTCGATTTCGTCAGCGATAGCGCGGAGTTTGCCGGCTTTGGTGCGGAAGATGAGGTCGTCTTTGTCGATGCGAGCGATGGGGCGGTTAGGCGGAATTTGGATGACGTCGAGGGCGTAGATTTGTTGGAACTCTTCGGCTTCGGTGAAGGCGGTGCCGGTCATGCCAGAGAGTTTATTGTAAAGGCGGAAGAAGTTTTGGAAAGAGATGGTTGCAAGAGTGGTAGATTCTTGTTTGACGGCGACACCTTCTTTGGCCTCGATAGCTTGGTGGAGACCTTCGTTATAGCGGCGACCTTGCATGAGACGGCCAGTGTGCTCGTCGACGATGATGACTTCGCCAGAATTGGTAACGACGTAATCTTTGTCACGCTTAAAGACAACTTCGGCACGGAGAGCTTGGTCCATGTGATAGACGAGGCGGGTGTGTTTGGTGGAATAGAGGTCGGTGATGCCGAGGAGAGACTCGACTTTTTCGACGCCCTTGTCGGTGAGGGTGACGGAGCGACGCTTTTCGTCGTGGACGTAATCTTCGGGGGTGAGACGGGAGGCGATTTTAGCGAACTGATAGTAGGACTCGGGGTTGTCGCCGGCAGGGGCGGAGATAATGAGCGGAGTGCGAGCTTCGTCGATAAGGATAGAGTCGACTTCGTCGACGATGGCATAGTTTAGTTCGCGTTGGCGGAGGTATTTAACCTCGCTGGTCATGTTGTCGCGGAGATAGTCGAAGCCAAACTCGTTGTTAGTGCCGTAAGTGATGTCGGCGGCGTAGGCCTCTTTTCTGGTGGCGGGGCGAAGATGACGGAAACGCTCGTCTTCGTGGTCTTCGTTGGAGTAGTTTTTGTCGTAAAGATAAGAAGCGTTGTTGATGATGACGCCGACGGAGAGACCGAGAAAATCATAGACAGGGCCGTTCCAGCCGGCATCACGTTGCGCGAGATAATCGTTGACGGTGACGACATGGACGCCGCGACCAGAGAGACCGTTTAGAACGGCGGGGAGGAGGGCGACGAGGGTTTTTCCTTCGCCAGTTTTCATTTCGGCGACGTTGCCTTCGTGGAGAGCGATACCGCCGATGAGCTGGACATCGTAAGGACGCATGCCGAGGACGCGACGAGTGGCTTCGCGACAAAGAGCGAAAGTGTCGGGGAGAATGACGGCAAGGGCGCGTTCGTAAGCTTCGTTTGGAGTGGTTCTAGATTTTTTCTTGGACTTTTTAGAGTCTTTGGCGAGTTTTTCTTTGGCGGAATCGGCCTCGGATTTTTTGAGGAGCTTGTCGAGTTTGGCCTTTAAAATGCTGGTTTGGTCGGCGAGTTCTTCGTCGGACATTTTTTCGTATTTTGGCTCAAGAGCGTTGATTTCTTGAACCTTTTTATAGAGACGGCGAAGAGTCTTTTTCTGAGCATCGCCAAAAATGCTCTGGAGGAACTTTTCTAGAGCGGTTTTATCAGCCAATTTGTCGGTCGGCTTTTTTTCTTTCCTGGGCTTTTTTCCGGTTTTTGGCTTAGGAAACTTTTTTGCGGTAGTTTTTTCTTTAGACATGCAGGCGATTCTCCAAACGGCGTTATCTTAAATTAAGGTAGTATTAGTGTAGCACATTATTTTTTGTGAAACAAACCGCGGAGGCCGCGTTTTTCTTTTTTAAGATGGGGGGTTTGTTCGAGCTTAAAGCGACGGATTTGGCCGGCGAGCTTGGCCTCGACGATGTCGATGCCGGCGTAGAGGTTAGAGCAGTCGTCTTTGGCGGAGAGAACTTTTCCGCCAGGGATTTCCATGGCGGCGGAAATTTCAAAACGATTGCCTTTGTCTTTGTTGGACTCGGTGATGACAACTTTAGCGACGACGTCTTTTTTGTTGCCACGGGGGAGATAGCGGTCGAGCTTGCCGATTTTTTTGGTGGTGTATTTTTTGAGGTGGTCTTCGATTTTGTAGTTGCTGCCGCTGATGTCGATTTTGTTTATCATTTTATAGCTCCTTCTTGTTGTTTAGATAGGGTCGAAGAACTTCGGGGATAATGAGTTTGCCGTCTTTTTGAGCGTAATTTTCGATGACGGCAACCATGGTGCGAGCAAGAGAGATAGCGGTGCCATTTAAGGTGTGGGCGACAACAAGTTCGCCGTTTTTCTTGCGGACACGGATGTTGAGCGAACGAGCTTGGAAATCGGTACAGTTGGAGCAAGAAGTAAGCTCGCGATAAGTTTGGTCAGCAGGAGACCAATATTCGATGTCGTATTTTTTGGCGGCAGGAGCGCCGAGGTCGCCAGCGGCGATGTTGATAATTCGATAAGGAATACCTAAGGTTTGCCAGATGTCTTCTTCGACGGAAAGGATTTTTTCGTGGAGGTCCTTGGACTGTTCGGGGAGGCAGAAGGCGTACATCTCGAGTTTGTTAAACTGGTGAACACGGAAAAGACCGCGAGTGTGCTTGCCGTAGGTGCCAGCTTCTTTGCGGAAGCAGGCGGAAAGGCCGGCATAGAGAAGTGGAAGGTCTTTTTCTTCGAGGATTTCGTCCATGTGATAACCGGTGAGAGGCATTTCGGCGGTGGCGATGAGCGCAAGGTCTTCGCCTTCGACAAAATATTCGTCGGACTGGTCGGAGGTGCGTGGATTAAACCCGCAACCTTCGAGAACTTTGGAGGAGACGAGGTCGGGGACGGTCATGAAAGTAAAGCCGGCTTCGGTGACTTTTTTGAGACCGTATTGGATAAGAGCGTTTTCTAGGAGGGCAAGATCGCCTTTTAGATAATAAAACTTGCTGCCGGCGACTTTGGCGCCACGGTCAAAGTCAACCCAGTCGCGAGAAGTAGCGTAGTCGAGATGGTCGACGCCAGAGGACTTTTTTTCGCCCCAAGATTTAATTTCGACGGAACATTCTTCCCCGCCAAGCGGAACGTCGTCAAAGATAACGTTAGGAACGGATTTGAGAGCGGTTTTAAGCTCGGCTTCTTTTTCGCTGAGAGATTTTTCTAGGACAAAGAGTTCTTCTTTGACCTTTTTCCCGGCCTCGATGAGCGAAGCGTCAGGCTTTTTCTTGGTGGTTTTTATTTGGGTGGCAATTTCGTTCTTTTTTTGTCGGAGAGACTCGACGTTTTTTAAGAGTTCACGACGAGAATCGTCGACGGAGAGAAGGTCTTTAATAGAGATTTTGTAGCGTTTTTCGCGGACGGCGCGCTCGACGGCCGATTGATTTTCTCGGATGAAGTTGATGTCTAACATGGTGATATTATCTCATATTTTATAGAACTTTTCTAGGGCTAGGGGCGATTACCAGCCGCCACCTCCGCCGCCACCTCCACCGCCGCCGGAGAATCCGCCACCTCCACCACCGGAACTGCCGGAGGAACTGGACGAAGCCGAGGTACTTTGACTGATGGCGGAAGCGGTATAGGTCTTAAAGGTGCGAAAATCGGAGCTGTTGATGATGGCCGCGCCGACCAACCAGTTTGGCCTGTCGACGGACTCGGTTTCGTAATAGTGATTAAGCTCTTTGAGCCAAGAATCTTCGAGGCGGAAGATGACGGCGTAGGGGAGGAGTTTTTCGTAAAGTTTAACGATACCGGCGCTAGATGTGTCGGCTCCGGAAACACTTTGCAGGAAAGCAAGCCGTTCTTTTTCGCTCATGGCCATATAAGTTTTTAGTCCGTCAAGATATTTGGAGGTTTGAAGACCTAAAATAGTGCGGTCGCGATATTGTTTAAGTGAGCCTTCGATGCTTAAAATAATGATGAGACCGAAGATGTTAAAGAAAAAGACGAACGGGATGACATTAAAGACGGTTTCGATACCGTCGACGGAGCGGAAAAGTTCGGGGATAAAATCGCTGGCGACAAACAAAGCTATCATAATGAAGAAAGCCACTATAATAAGACTTAGAGAGGTTTTGACGCTTTTAAGTCCGTTTCTGTCTTTGGTTGGCTCGAACATGGCTTTCAAGGCGAGCGTAGTTTTGTTTTCTTCGCGGTAATCGTTTCCGAGATGAATCATGCGAGAAGTGGCGGAGCGACGTTTGACTTCTATAACGTCGCCGTTTTTGACGGAATCTCCGCCGTTAAGGATTTTAAGGATGTCCTCTTCGGCCCTGGAGATTTTTTCTATGTCTAGGACATGGATTTTCCACTTATAGCCGCCAAAAGTTTTCTTTTCTCCGCGCTCGAGAGAAATGTGGTGGCGGACGGCAAGCTCGAGCAGGGTGGCGACCTCGGAAGGCTCTATGACGTTTAATGAAAGTTCGGCGGACTCGCCGACGGTGAGGTCTTTAGGCGGGGTGTATTGGACAGGAACGATTTTTTCTTTGGCGATGGCGCGCTTTTCTTTGACCTCGTTAAAAGATTTTTTAACTTGAACGACACCAAAGATAACTGGCAAGACGCCGACTATTCCAAAAAGGGTGTAAAAAATGTTTCGTACGGTATAGTCAGGAGTTTTAACATAGAAAGTGTCGGGGGAGAACTCTAAATCGAAAGTCAAAGTTTCTCCGGGGCGGACGTTTGTGGCGGTAAAGGTGATGAGCTTTTCTGAAACTGAGCCATTCTCGGTATTCTCTGACGGGTCTGAGGTATTGGTGCTAGAGATTTTGCAGCGAGAAGTGGCGCTGATACCGCTGGTGCCGTAATAGCCGACATAACAAGAAGGGCTATCGAGGTATGCGGACGATAAAGAGGGTGGGAGGTGGACGTTTGCGGTGATTTGTTCGAACGTTTGTTCCCAGCCGGTGCCGTTAGTATCCCAGTAGAGTTCTTGGTTTGTGGAGTCGTCGGGAAGGAGGATGACATTTTCTAGGGCGTAGGAGATTTCGTAAACCTGGGTTTCGTGGACATAGGTGCTTGCGCTGCCGATGCGGAGGCAGATTTCGCCCTTTTCGTTAAGGGAAGAAGTGAAAGGCTCGGCGACGCCATTACGGAGGACGGAGACAGAGCTTTCGTCGAGAGACTTGACCTCGCGATATTTGGTCGGGATACAACGTTCGATGCCGTGGTTTTGGTCAAAGCCTGGAAAGACGGCAGTTAGAGTTTCTTTGACGGACATGGACGAGGAGCTGTCGGCGGTTTTTTCTAGATAATAGTCAAACGTGGCGGAGGAAAAATAAAAATCGTTGGCGCTTGCAAGAGCGGAGTCATGAGAGAAAACGAGGCTGAATAAAGTTAATAAAAGCAAGAAAGACGAGAGCTTTTTCATGATTTTAGTATAGCATTTTTATGGGTCAAAAACTAGGTGAATATATATATATATATATATATATATATTAGCTGTCAGGGCTAGGCGCGGACGTGGAGAGATTTGATGGCGCTTTTTAGGGTGTTGACGGACTTTTGGTATTTTATGGCTTCGGACTCGGACATTTTAATATCGAGGCGTTTGATGGCACCACGACGACCGAGGACGGTCGGGAAACCGGTATAGACATCATTAATGTCGTCGTAGGAGGAGATAGGCATGACGCGACGTTCGTCGTTTAAGATGGAGTGGATGATGTGGGTGGTGCAGACGCCGATGCCATAGTGAGTGGCGCCTTTTTTGGCGATGATTTCGTAGGCCTCGTTGCGGGCAAAATCTTCTATCTCCATGAGGGAGATTTCGGAGAGCAGAGTGGTTAAAGGCTGGCCGGCGACGTCGGCGGAAGACCAGAGAGCAAACTCGGTGTCGCCGTGTTCGGCAATTTGGTAGGCGTGGATGGACTTTGGGTGGATAGAAAGTTTTTCGGAAATCTTGAGGCGGAGACGAGCAGAGTCGAGGACGGTGCCGCTGCCGATGACGTGGTCGGAGGGGAGGCCGGAATATTTCCAGGTGAGATAAGTCATGACGTCCATGGGGTTAGTGATGACGAGAAAGATGCCGCGAAAACCACAGGCCATGATTTCTTTGACCATGGGGCGGAAGATAGAGGAGTTTTTCTTGAGTAAGTCAAGGCGAGTTTCGCCGGGTTTTTGGTTGGCGCCGGCGGTGATGATAATAATATCGCAACTGCGCGCGTCTTTATATGAGCCGGATTTTATTTTAAGGTAGCTAGGGGCGACAGCGAGAGCGTCGCGAAGATCCATAGCTTCGCCTTCGGCGTCATCGACGTTAATATCGACGAGGACGAGTTCGTTGACGGCGGTGCGTTGGTTTATAAGAGAAAAGGCAATGGAAGCGCCGACGTTGCCTGTGCCGATAACCATGACTTTGTTAGACATATATAATATTATAGCATAAGCGTATTGTGCGAAAAAGAGCAAAAATAGTTTTTAGGATTGGGAATTTTTAGGCAAGAATTATTTTTGGCCATCTGGTTTGTTTTTGCATTTTTCTGGCTTGGGAAACACTCATCCGGGATAGTCTCAAAACTCCAGTCGGATTCGCGAAATGCGCTTCGGGAAACACCGGCCATCGATTTCGCTCATCCGTGGATTTTTTCGACTATCTCGGTGAGTATTTCTTTAGACGCCATAAAAATCAAAAACAAACCGAGTGGTTAAAAATAGTTCATTGTAAAAATTCTTTATAATCCTAAAAGCTATTTTTGCTCTTTCTTTGACTATCTGAGTGGAGCTATCTTTGTTTTATTATCGGGAAGGGGACGGCCTCGCGGCCGGAGACGCCTTCGAGAAGCCAGAAGTTGCGTTCGCTGTTGCCCCAGCCACAGGCGGGAGGCATGCCGTATTCGAGCATTTCGACAAAGTCCATGTCGAGCATTTGAGCCTCAGAGTCGCCAGCGTCGCGAGCGGCTTGTTGCTCTTTGAAACGAGCGAGCTGGTCGAGAGGGTCGTTAAGCTCAGAGAAACCGTTGCCCATTTCGGTACCGGCGATAATCGGGTGAAAACGTTGGGTGACTTTGGGGTTTTCGGGACTGACTTTGGCGAGAGGCGAAAGCTCGAGAGGCTCTTCGACGAGCCAGAACGGGCCGGCAGAGGTTTTGCGGATGAGTTTCCAGACGTGGTCGATGAGGTGGGGTGTTGAAACGGTCTCTAGAGTGTGCTCAAGGGATTTTTTCGCGGCAGGGTCGTGGCTATCTTCAGAGCGAGTAAAATCTTCGCGAAGGATGGATTTAAGCTGTTCGCGGTCGGGATTAAAGACGTCGACGTTGTATTTTTCTTTGAGGAGGTCAGCGTATTTTATGCGAGGCCAAGGTTGGTCGAGATTGATATCGAAGCCGGAGACGTTGAATTTGAGCGTGCCCCAGGTTTTCTTAGCGACGTATTTAATCATTTCTTCGTAGAAGGTCATGCCATCTTCGTAATCTTCGTAGGCGGAGTAGGCCTCGAAAGCGATGTGCTCGGGGAGGTGCTCGTCGTCGATGCCTTCGTTGCGGAAACGAGGGCCGATGTCAAAGACTTTTTCGAAGCCACCACCAAGAAGGCGCTTTAGGGGTAGCTCATGAGAGATGCGGAGGTAAAAATCTTCGTCGAGGGCGTCCATGTGGGTAATGAAAGGATTAGCGTCGGCACCACCGGTGGTGTGCTCGAGGACGGGGATGTTGACCTCGACAAAACCGTGCGAAAGCATAAACTCGCGAGTGGCTTGCCAGAAGCGACTGCGACGGACGAGACGGTCGCGAACTTCGGGATTGACGTTCATGTCAACATAGCGACGACGATAGCGTTCTTCTTTGTTGGTGAAGCCGTCGCGGCCGGGGAGCGGACGGAGAGACTTTCCAAGAAGGCGGACGGCGTTGCAGAAAACGGAAATCTCGCCGGTGGAGGACTTGCCGACGCGACCGGTGGCTTCGACAAAATCTCCGGTGTCGAGGAGGCGGAGGCGTTTGGTGTTGAAAAGAGTGGAAGCGTTGGGGGATAAATCGGCGGCGGTCATGAAAACTTGAACCTCGCCGGAGAGGTCGCGGAGTTTAAGGAAGGCAAGCTTGCCGAAGGAGCGGATGGCGACGAGACGGCCGGTGATAGAAACGGTTTTTTCTTCTAGCTCGCTGTATTTTTCGGTGATGTCGGCGATTTTATGGGTGCGGTGGGACTTTGGAGGGTAGGGGTCTATGCCTAAAGACTTGATTTCTTCAAGTTTGCGCAAGCGTTCGTTTCTATAATCGGCTAATGTTGTCATAAATATATTATAACATATATTAGATAATTAGATAAAGAAGAGCGAAGGCGACGGTGTTTTTTAAGATGTGGAGAACAATACCAGAATGAATAGTACCGGTGATTTCTCGGAGGGCGCAGAGGACTAGGGACATGACGAAGACGTTAAGTCCGACATTCCATTGACCGTGCATGAATCCGAAAAGAATAGAGACGATAAGGGTGGACAAAACGACGGAAAATTTTCCGGGGATTTTGGCGCGGAGTTTCCCGTAGAGCCAGCCGCGGAAGATGAGCTCTTCGGCGATAGGGGAGACGATACAGAGGGCGAAGAAAGCGACGACGCGGTCGAGACCACTGGACAAAAAGTCATAGCCGAGTTCTTGAGCCTCTTCGAGATTAAGGCCGGGGAAAAGTTGGGCGGCGACTTGGAGAAAAAGATAGGCGGCGAAAAGATAGACAATGAAGCCGATAGGGGCAAGCCCGAGGTCGCTCCAAGTCGGAAGGAGACGAGAAAAACCAAGTTCGTTTCGATTGGTTTTCCAAACCTTAAAGACTTTAACGGGGATAAAAACGATAATGATGACGGCCAGTGTGTAAATAAGGGTATTGTAAAGAGTCATCCAGACCGGAGTGGTCGGCATAGGGACTCTAAGCAGCCAACAAAGCCCGTAAACGCCGTAGGAAACGATATAGCCACAGAGATAAAGGACGACGCCGACCCAGGCGGTCAGAAGGATGATGTTTATGACTCTCCGAACAACGGTGTTATTCTGTGTTTTTTTGGGTTTAGCGTGCTTTTTTTGCGCTTCGGCTTTTTCTGACTGAGTATTCATTAAAACAACCTTATGATGTCAACGACGGTGATGATAGCCATGAGAATGAGAAGGAAAATGAAGGCTTTGGCGACGATGGTCTGTTCCCTTTCCTTCGTGAGCCTTTTATGTCTCAACCTAGCAATAGCTATCATAAGCCACCGGCCGCCATCGAGCGCAGGGATGGGCAGGACGTTCATGCAAGCCAGCGAAACAGAGATGACCGCCATAAACAGAAAGACGTATGTTGCGCCAGAGGAGACTAGGCCTGGGAAGTATCCGCCGATGATGCCGACGATGCCAGAGACGCCTTCGGTGGCCTCGGAGACTTGGGTGCGGCCTTCTTTTCTGGTTTCGGCGTCGGGGGAAATTTGGCGAGCGGCGCCGGTGATGAGATTTTTAAGCATGAGCCAGAGCCCGTGATAGGTCTCGAGGGTGGTTTGGACGGTCAGCCCAGCGCCAACGACAGGGGCAGACCAGCCATAACGCATGGTTTTTATGCCTGAATCCATAGTGATACCTAAAAGATAATCGGCATCTGCGTCGTTAAGTTTGACGGTTAAAGTTTTTTCTCCGAACTCGTTGACGGGGGTTTTACTGGCCGTTTCGTTTTCGTTGTTCTCTGTCTTGACATCATCTTTTGTGGCGTCAGAGCGGTCGCTTTCGACGACGGTGTAGGTGAGAGTTTGGCCGGCATGGGTGGCGTTAAAATCTATGACGTCGTCGGCAGTCAACAGGGTTTTGGTTTCTGTGACCTCGGCGCTTTCTTTATAACTAACATCAAGCAACACATCTCCTGGCAAGAACCCAGCTTCGGCGGCAGGCGAGCCTTCTAATACTTCGGCGACTGTCAGCGGAGCGGAAACGGAGACTTTTTCGTCGGACTTGACCGTAAACTGGTGGTTTAGGATTTCGGGCAAGCCAGTCCAACAAAGGATGGTGAAAATAATGAAGGCGACGAGCCAGTTCATGAGGACGCCACCGAAGAGGATTTTGGTCTTTTTCCAGAAGGAGGCGGCGCCGAACGTACCAGGTTTAGTATCGGCGTCGGATTCGCCATCCATGGCACAGAAGCCGCCAATCGGGAGCCAGTTGAGACTGAAAATTAAAGAATCTTGAGGATTTTTCCAGTCGGATTTTTTGAGGAGAGACCAAGATTTAACAGGGGCGGAGGAGGCGGATTTAGAGCTCTTGGACTTTTTTATGTCGGAAGTTTTGTCCGCGCTCAAAATTTTGGGTTTTTTAGAGGTTTTTATCCAGGCGACGGCGCGCGGGGGAAAGCCGATGCCAAACTCTTTGACGCGGACGCCGTTTTTTCTGGCCATGAGAAAATGACCAAACTCGTGCGCGACGATGAGAAACATTAAAGATAAAAGACCAACAATAATACCTAAAATAACTTGCATATGTTTATTTTAACACAAGTTTTAGAGCGTGAGGAGTTCTTTTTCTTTGAGTTTGAACTCGGAGTCGATGGCGTCGTTGAATTTTTTGGTGAGGTCGTCGATGGATTTTTCGGCGCGCTTTTTGGCGTCTTCGGGGAGCTCGGCGGCTTTGAGGGATTTACGGGCGTCTTCGCGGACGTTGCGAACCTTGACTTTGGCATCTTCGACAAAATGTGAGGTGGTTTTGACGATTTCTTTACGACGTTCTTCGGTTAGAGGAGGAATAGGGACGCGGACGACACGACCATCGTCGGCGGGGTTAAGCCCGAGGGTGGAGTCGGAACGGATGGCATTTGAGATGGCGGGGATAGTGGAAGGGTCGTAAGGGGTGACGAGGAGGAGCGAAGCGCCTTGGGCGGTGGTGTTGGCAACTTGGTTAAGGGGCATCCATTGGCCGTAGGCCTCGACTTTGATGCCGGCGAGCATGTCGGGGTGGGCGCGACCGGTGCGAACTTTTTTAAGCTCGTCTTTGAAGTGGTTTAAAGCTTCGGTCATAGCTTTTTCGTAAGGTGTAGTGTCGAACATGATATTTTTATTATAACACAGGACTTTATGATATAATAATGTATATGGATTCTAAAAACGGTGGGTTATCTCCTGAGGAACGTCAGAGACAGACCGCCGCCGAGATTGCGCGGCGGAAGGTTTTGCTTGCGTATGAGAAAAAAGAGGTAGAGGTAGCGGCGGATTTTATTAAGAAACAGGAAAAAGAGGAGCAGAAATCTGAGGGGGTGGCGGGAAAAATGTCGGAAAATCGCTCCGCGCTCAAAAATACGGATTTACAGAGGTCGCGAGGGGTTTTGGGGGTGAGTTCGACGCCGGTAATTCGGCAGGTTTCTAATGAGGAATGGAAGAAGTATCATACAGCTTGGCAGGATTATTATCAGAAATATTATAGTGAATATTATATGAACGCGGCGAAGGAATATGTTGCGAAAGAACAGGTAAAAAATATTCGGGCGCAGGCAGAGGGGAGTGCGAAACCGAGCGACGTGCATGATGGAGGAATAAAAGGGGCGGTGATGTCGGGGGCGGCGGAAAAAGAGGCGAGCGAAGAGCGAAGTTTTAAGGCGAGAATAAGGGCAAGAGCAGAGGAAAAAAAGAGGTGGTCGAGAAGGAGGTGGCTGACGCCGATTTTTGCGGGGGTGGCGGTGATGCTAACGATTCTCTTTTTGCAGTATAACAGGTTGATTTTTGCACCGATTATGGCGTACGTGTCGCCTGGGGAGCAGTTGCCGGAGGAAATTTCTCCGCTTGATCCGACGGTGACGCTGACGAAGGTGTCGGCGGAAAATAAGTTGATTATTCCGAAGCTAAACGTGGACGTGCCGATTGAGTTTGGGGTGGGGCTTGATGGGGTGATGAAAGCGATGAATCAAGGAGTGGTGCACTATCGCATTTCTGGGGCGAGTGCGTTTCCGGGCGAGATAGGAAACTTTGTGATTACGGGACATTCGGCGGGGGATATTTATTCGAACAATCAGTATAAGTTTATTTTTTCGGGACTGGAGAGGCTTGAGGCGGGAGATATTATTTATGTGCATTATAACGAGACGAGATATACGTATAAGATGGTGAAAAATGAGGTGATTGAGCCGTCGGAGGTGTCGAAGTTGGTTTACGAGACGGATAAGCCGATATTGACGCTGGTGACGTGTTGGCCGCTAGGGACGAGTAGGTATAGGTTGCTCGTGACGGCAGAGCAGATTAGCCCGAGTTATGAGACGGCAGAGAAAGGTGATGAGCCGGCGGTGGCGGAGCCGGAGGAGGGGGTGGAGATGCCGAGGAATGAGGAGACGTTGTTTGAGCGGATAAAGAGGTGGTTTGAGGAGAAGATATTGCCGTAGAGGGGGCGGTGGTGGGGAGTTGGACGGATTAGAACGTCGGGGCGGTTGCGGAGGATTTGACGGAATAGAATGGCAGGGCGGTTGCGGGGAGAGGCGAGGGGTGGTAAAATAGAGGTGTTGGGCGACTGGCGGAACTGGTAGACGCGCTAGACTCAAAATCTGGTTCCCGCAAGGGAGTTCGGGTTCGATTCCCGAGTTGCCCACCAGAGAAAGACCATGAAGGTCTTTTTTTTGATAGCGAGGAGGGTGGGAGATAGAACGGTTGGAGGAGTGGAGGGGGTGGTTGGGGCGAGTGGAGAGAGGCGGTTGGTGGTAGGCGGGCGTTTGGGTAAGAAAAAGCCCTGCCGTGTGGCAGGGCGGAGGGGTCGGAGGCGGGGCGACGGTGAGGACGGACGCTTAGGCCTAAGCGGGCGCTCGTGGGGCGAGGACAGGTTCAGGCCTCTTCGTCGATGAACTCGACGGGGTGGTGGCGCGAGATGTAATACGTGCTGTCTTCGTCTAAACCGCTCTGTTTCGTTGTGAAGTCGTAGATGAGGATTTCTTCGTCGCCGATGATGGCGACGATTTCCTGGTGCGGAATATCGTTTTTGAGCGCGCTGACGCGAATGACCTGAGCTGTGGCCGTTTCGAGATATCCGAGGACGTGTTCATACTTCCTCAAGATGTTCCCGCGATGCTTAGTCGCATGCGAACAGCTCGCTTCGACGACGAGGGCGTTGTCGGTAATCGTGACGCTTTCGAGAACCTGGGGAGAGGTTCCGGAGAGCAGGTTGTTCAGAAAAGGCTTGGCGGCGTCGGGGACGTGGAGACCCTTATCCAGGAGCTCCTCGACACCCGCGAACGTGTCGGATTCGATGATAACAATTTCGTTTTCTTCGCGCTCGGCGCGGAGTTTTTCGGAGCCGTCTGGCAGATAGACTTGGTACAGTTTCATAAACCGACCTCCTTTTAAGATGCGTAGGCAAAGCCTAACTCTCTTATTATAGCATAAGCTAGTAAAAAAGTCAATATGGGATAGCGTCGAACAGGGTCGAGGCTAGATAAGATTGAGGTCGGTGGACTCTTGAAGAAGGGCGGGATAATAACCTTTTTGGAAGCCTTTTTTGGAGTCAAAGTCAACAAAATCGAAATAAGAGAGGCCGAGACGGTCGCGGAGGAGGGCTTCGGCGGCGTCGAGCGTGAGAGGTTTGGAGCTGAAAGAAAGACGTTTGGTGGCGAGGTTTTGGAGGTCGGAGATAGACTCTTTAAGGAGGATAGAGATGGATTTGATGTAGTTTCTGAGGATAGAAAATTCGGTGGGCGAGAGGGTAAGGGTTTCTTCGGGGTCATATTCTACATAGGGGTAGGAGGGGCGGAGTTCTTTAGCGAGGGCGACGGTGAGGTCGGAGAAAGTAGGAGTGTCGGAAAGTTCCCAGGCGACAAGAAGCTCGGAGAGGAGAATGACGACAGACCGACGTTGTTCGGTCTCGTAAAAATTGACGCGACGGAGATTGTGCTCGGAGAGGTGAAGGTCGCCGAGGGTGTCTTTGGTGTTTTTCCAGAGAGATTGCCAAGAAATAAAGATTTCGGCGAGAATCTCGAGAGCTTCGGAACGTTGGATTTCTTCGATGGGGCGGGCGTCGGGGGTGTCGTCTTTATTTTTAGTTTTTGAAAAGAAAGCTTTTAGAGAGCGGAAAGAGGAAAAATTAGGAGATTTTCTGATAAAAAAAGCGGCCATGAGGCCTCCTGAATAGATTATGTCTTTATTATAGCACTAATGGTGAGGATAGTCAATAGTAGCGAGTTTGATGGGGTATTTTGTAGTGTGATTGACATCAAAAAAAATAGGAAGCGAACTTCCTATTTTTCTGAACGATTTAGCGTTTGCTGAACTGTTCTTTCTTACGAGCAGAGCGAAGACCGTATTTCTTGCGCTCTTTTTCGCGTGGGTCGCGCTTGAGCGAGCCAGCTTTCTTGAGAACAGGACGAAGGTCAGGAGACTCGGTCTGGAGAGCCTTCGAGATAGCTAGTTTGATAGCGTCGACTTGACCAGCGAGGCCACCACCGAGGACGCGGATAGAGATGTCATAATCCTTTTGTTTTTGGGTGAGGGCAAGCGGGTCGGTGATTTCGGCGACATAGCTTTTGTTACCGGAGAAATATTCAAGGGCGGATTTGCCGTTGATGGTGATTTCTCCCTTGCCTTTATAGAGGCGAGCGCGGGCGGAAGCGGCTTTTCTGCGGCCGAGACCATAGATATATTTGGTTTTTTCGGGCATTATTTAATCTCCTTTGGGTTTTGGGCGGCGTGAGTGTGCTCTTTGCCTGCGAAAATGCGGAGGCGAGAGAGACGGTCGCTTGAAAGTTTGTTCTTCGGGAGCATGCCTTTGACTGCGGTCTCGATGACGAGAGCGGGGTCTTTTTCGATGACTTCGGCGAGGCTGAGCTCGGTCAAACCACCTGGGAAGCCAGAGTGACGATAATATTTTTTATCGGTCATTTTGTCGCCGGTTGCGACGAGGTTTTTGGCATTGGTGACAATAACGTAGTCGCCGTTGTCGATGTGGGGGGTGAAAGTGACTTTGCTTTTGCCCATGAGCTTGTCGGCGATGACGACGGCGAGCTTGCCGAGGGGCATAGTCGAGGCGTCGATGACCCACCAGTCGCGGGAAATCTCAGCGGATTTTTGGGAATAAGTTTTCATGATTAGTTGTTCCCTTTCTCGGCCTTAGCGGCTGGCTTTTTAGGCTCGGTCTTGACCTTTAAGTCGGTGTCAATAGAGTCGACGAAAGAGATGGTCGCCATTTCGGCGTGGTCGCCCTTGCGGAAACCGGCGCGCTCGATTTTGAGGTAGCCAGAATTGCGTTTGAGCTGGGGAACAATAACGTCGACGAGAAGGCTGGCGGTCGCGATGTCATCGAGACGAGCGATGACGAGACGGCGAGAAGCGAGGTCGCCTTTTTTGGCGAGGGATATAAGCTTCTCGGTCGGGCGACGGATTTCCTTCGCTTTGGCGAGAGTTGTGGTTATGGTTTGGTATTTAACGAGAGAGCACATCAGCCCACGAAGAAGTGCTTGCCTCTGGTCGGTTTCGCGGCCGAACTTGCGGCCTTTGTATCCGTGGCGGTGCATGTTATTTTCTAAACTCCGTTATTTTTTCTTGAACTTCCTCGAGAGCTTTTGCGCCAAAACCTTTAAGTTCTTTGAGCTGGGCCTCGGTGAGGCTGATGAGTTGGCTCAAGTTCTTAATGTTGTTGTTGGTGAGCGCGTTAGCAGTGCGAGCGGAAAGACCGAGTTCTTCGATAGGAAGAGTAAGACCAGAGTTGTCTTCTTCGGTCATAACGCCTGGGGCTGGGGCAGATTCGACTTCGGTTGCACCAGCGAGGGCTTTGTATTGGTTGACGAGGATGGCGGCGGCCTCTTCAAAAGCTTCGCGCGGGGTGATAGTGCCGTCAGTGTCGACGGTGAGCGTGAGCTGTTGGAGGTTTGTGTCTTGACCAACGCGGGTGTTCTCTACTTTGTAGCGAACACGAAGAACTGGGGTAAAGACAGCGTCGAGCGCAATCATGTCGACATGAGTGCGGGAAGCGCTGGACTCGTCAATGGTAAGGTAGCCACGACCGGACTCGATGACAAAACGCATTTTAAGCGTAAAGTTTGGGTCGTCGATGTGGCAGATGATTTGGTCAGGGTTGCCGAGCTCGACGTTGCTGGGGAGCTTGATGTCGGCAGCAGTGACGCTTTTGTTGCCGTCTTTTGTGCCTTTGACTTCGAGGGTGGCTTCGTAAGCTTCGTCGGAGTGGGACTTAAGACGGATGTTTTTAAGGTTTAGCATGATGTCGACGACATCTTCGCGAACGCCCGGAATGGCGGAAAATTCGTGGTTAGTGCCTTCGATAGAGAAGGACGTGATGGCGGCGCCTTTGATGCTGGACAGGAGAACGCGGCGAAGGGAGTTGCCGAGGGTGTTGCCATAGCCGTAGTAAAGCGGTCTGATAACAAACTCAGCACTGTTCTCTCCGAGGCTGTTGACTTCGGCGAGATTTGCTTCGTGGATGGCTTTAGTTGTCATATTTTTCTTCTCTCCTTACCTTTAGCGTGAGTAATACTCAACGATTAGTTGTTCGTTAATGCCCACCTCAGCTTCTTCGCGCTTTGGTTTGCCGGTGATTTCGACTTTAAGTTTTTTAGAGTCGGCTTTCATCCATGAAAGAGGAGCGGCCTGGCCAGGAATGGTTTTGAAGTAGTCGGATTTAGCAGATTTTGGACGAACTTCAAGAACGTCGCCTTCGGCTAGACGGATGGAAGGAATGTTAATTCTTTTTCCGTTCAAGAGGAAGTGGCCATGAGAGACGAGCTGGCGAGCTTGGCGACGAGTGGTCGCGAAACCGGCACGATAAACAACGTTGTCGGCGCGACGCTCGAGGAACTGGAGAAGGTTCTCACCAGTGAGACCTTCGGCTTTTTGAGCTTCTTTCATGAGTTTTGAAAATTGCTTTTCAAGGACGCCATAGAGACGGCGAACTTTTTGCTTTTCGCGAAGCTGGACGAGATAGAGAGAACCTCCGCGGACGCGCATGCCTGCGTGCTCGCCAGGGATGCCGCTCTTTTTCGCCATGACTTTTTGCGCTTTAGGCGCCAGGGCATAGCTTTCGCGACGGCTTTGTTTGACTATTGGGGAGTTATCGCGAGCCATTACGGTTTCCTTTCTCCTTTAGGACGCACTCCACCGTGCGCTATTGGGGTAGTGTCGGTAATGCTGTCGATACGGATGCCAACGCTAGAGATGGCGCGGATGGCGCTGTCGCGACCAAGACCGATGCCCTTGACGTAGACGTCGACGGAAGAAAGACCGTGGTCTTTCTTGGCGATATCGAGAGCTTTTTCCGCAGCGATACCTGCGGCGTAGGCAGTTCCCTTTTTAGAACCGCGGAAGCCGTTGGCGCCAGCAGAAGAGCTGGAGAGAACTTCGCCTTTTTTGTCGGATACGCTGATGATGGTGTTGTTAAAAGTGGCCTGAATGTGGACTTGGCCGGATTGGACAATACGCTTGCCCTTCTTTCCTTTGGCTTTAGGAGCTTTTGCTTCAGCCACAGGAGCTTGTGCTTTATTTTCTTCGGACATTATAGATTACTCCTAGGTTTTACTGGCTGCTTTAGGTTGGGCGCCACCGACGGCGATAGCTTTGCCCTTACGAGTACGCGCGTTCGTACGGGTGCGTTGGCCGTTGACTGGGAGACCCGCCTTGTGGCGAAGGCCTTTATAAGAGTTAATGTCTTTGAGACGTTTGATATTGTTGGTCACGAGGCGCTTCAGATCACCTTCGACGGAATATTTCGCGGAAATAATGTCGTTGATTTTCTGTTCTTCAGCCTCGGTGAGATCTTTCACCCGAGTGGTAGGCTCAATTTTGGCCTCCGCAAGGATGGCTTTACTGGTGGTCGGACCGATTCCGTAAACATAGGTGAGAGCGGTTTCAACTTGTTTCTCGGAAGGGATGACGACGCTAGCAATTCTTGCCATGCTTAACCCTGCCTTTGTTTGTTCTTAGGTTTTTTCTTGTTGATGACACGAAGAACACCTTTGCGGCGAACAAGGATGTCATCAGGGGAGATTTTTTTAACACTGGCGCGTACCTTCATGGTTAAAAAAGTTCCTTTGATTAAGGTTTATAAATGTAATTACTCGCCTCGTGAAAGCGAGCCTAGCGGCGAAAGCTGATTCTGCCCTTTGTAAGATCGTAAGGGGTTAACTCAACATCTACCGTATCACCAGGCACAAGACGGATAAAGTTTTTGCGCATTTTTCCGCTCATGTGCGCAATGATAATATGACCATTCTCAAGTTCTACCCGAAATTGGGCATTAGGCAACGCCTCAACGACCTTGCCTG